>JBBRXO010000038.1:0-23261 GCA_038248345.1 Armatimonadota bacterium
ACACCACCCAGGAGGAGATAACGGCGGCGAAATAAGTGTAGCATGGGTGGGATTTCCCCCTCGATTTTTGCGTTATTGTGGTAATATAGCTATATGAGCACGGCAGAGATCATTGACTTGATGGTGCAGGAGATAGTCACGCGCTTTCACCCGGAGCGGATAATCCTCTTCGGGTCGCAAGCGCGCGAGGACGCACGCCCCGATAGCGACGTAGACCTGATGGTAGTGATGCCCGACGACACCAACCGGCGCAAGGCTAGTATCGAAATACTGGTAGCGCTGGCCAAAATGCCAATGCCTAAAGACGTTATTGTAACCACCCCGCACGAGATTGCCACGCGCGGCCACCTGAAAGCCACCATCCTGAATGTGGCGATTGCAGAAGGGAGAGAGATTTATGCAAGATGAGGTGAAAAGTTACAATACTGCACGCTGGCTGGCATATGCACTAGAAGATTTGGCGGCGGCACAATACGTGACCGCGCAACCGAGAACCACCGCTCATTGAGTGCGGAGGTTATTAATGAATTGGCGCAGCTAGCGAAACAACAAGAAGAAGCGTTGCAGGATAGACTCGACCTGCTAGCCGTGCGTGAAGCATTGGCTGATTATGAAGCGCATGGTGGAACGCCGTGGAAAACAGTCATAACTGAAATGAAGCAGGCTGGCAATACGTGATGCCGAGGGCGATATGATGGCGGGTTTGAACACGCGATACCAGCCCTTATAACTTGGAACTATTTTCGATGGAGAATCACCATGCCCGATAATGAGAAGAGTCTGACCTTAGATGACAACTCGCAGGCGAGTAACCCCGGCGCGTTGCCGGTGAATTACTGGAGCTGGATCACCCACAAGCCCTTGTGGCCGCTCATCTGGGGGTTGGCGCTCGTGGGCACCATCGCTCTGGCGGTGGTGGTCAATCACTTCTTCTGGGTACTCTTTGTGCTGGTATTGTTCGTCAATCGCCTCTACTGGGCGCGTGTGCGCGAGCAGTTTTTCCTCGGATGTATCAACCCCTCGGTGGTCATCTCCACAAATCCGCTGCTCATCGCCACCTATACAGATTTATCGATGGGCAAAGGTGAATACCCCGCCATCAGGATAACCAACCCCACGCTGCGCCGCATCGCCGGGCAAGCGCCGGAGAAGGGTATGCCGGTGGCTACCATCTCTCTCTATCAGCGTGCCGTAGATAGTAGTATCCGCCACTGGGAGGATTTTGACCCCATCCCCGCCGACTACGGCACGCCAGACATCCGCGAGCACCAACGTATCCTCGCCACACTCACGCCGGACGAATATGCCGAACTCCAAAAATACCTGGAGAAAGTCCCCACTCCGAATGTGCCGGGCGTGTATTATATGTTTGAGTAGGCGGAAGTGTTCGGGAGGATAGTATTATGATCACAAGTATCACGGTAGAGAATTTTAAACAGTTTGAAAGAGTGGAATTTGAACTAGGTCGATCAGCGCTGTTGATCGGGCCCAATAATTCCGGCAAGACTACAGCGCTGCAGGCCTTAACGTTGTGGAATATTGGTGTCCGGCAGTGGCTGGCAAAGCGGCAGGGGAAGGGTGCACCGGAGAAGCGCCCCGGCGTCACCATCAACCGCAAAGACCTTATTGCCATTCCGGTGCCAGATGCCAACCTGCTCTGGCGTAATCTGCGCATCCGCGCTGCAGCCGAACCGGGAAATGGAACCCAGAATATCCGCATAGCAATCATCGTCAAAGGCATCACGAAGGGCAAGGAGTGGGAGTGTGGCCTGGAGTTCGACTATGCCAACGAAGAATCTTTCTACTGTCGCCCTCTACGGATTGACCATAATGCTGTTGCACGTATGCCCGTCCCTGACGAAGCTGGATTCACGAAAATAGCTTTCTTGCCACCGATGTCCGGTTTGGCTGCTGTTGAGACCAAGTTGGAATCGGGACGTATTGATGTACTAATCGGCGAAGGGCAAACGGCACAGGTGCTACGCAACCTCTGTTACCAGATAGCGGCTAATGCGCCCGAAGATTGGACAAAGGTCACCAACCACATTAAAGAAATGTTCGGGGTGAACATACAGGAACCGAAATATGATGCTGTGCGTAGCGAAATAACCATGACTTACAGCAATCGTGACCAAAGTAAGATACTCCTCGATATTTCCACCACCGGGCGCGGGATACAGCAGACGCTGTTATTACTTGCCCACCTTTATACTCACCCGAATACCGTACTTCTCCTTGATGAGCCGGATGCCCACCTGGAGGTGCTCCGTCAGCGACAAATATATCAGTTGCTGACAGACACCGCAATCAAGCTCGGTTCGCAGGTAATTACTGCCAGTCATTCGGAGATAGTGTTAGAGGAAGCTGCTGGGCGCGATATTGTAATAGCTTTCGTCGGCAAGCCCCACCGTATCGATGACCGTGGTAGCCAGGTGTTAAAATCGCTGAAGGATATCGGCTACGAGCAGTATTACCTGGCGGAGCAGAAAGGATGGGTGCTTTATCTGGAGGGTTCTACCGATCTGGCGATATTGAAAACCTTTGCAGATATCTTGCAACACCCGGCTAAAGAGCAGCTAGAAAGTCCGTTTGTGCATTACATCGGTAATGTGATGGCGAAGGCGCGTGACCACTTCTACGGCCTGCGCGAGGCCAAACACGACCTGCGCAGTATCGCTATACTAGACCGAGATGAAAGAGATATGCCCCAAAATGGCGCTCTGCGTGAACTCCGCTGGCGGAGAAGAGAAATAGAGAATTACCTCACCAGTGAGAATGTCTTGTTGGCCTACGCACGAGGTGGCGATAGTGATGCTGATTTGTTTGCAGCCGATAATGAGTCAAAAATGCGGACGGCAATTATTGCTATATCTGGAGCACTAAAGGTCTTCGACAAAGACCCGTGGTCAGTGGATACCAAAGCCACTGATGACTTCCTTGATCCGCTCTTCAAGCGTTATTACACCGATATAGGCCTGCCAATACTGACGCGCAAATCCGATTACCATGAGCTGGCGCGCTTCATATCCCCGGCGGATATTGATCCAGAGATCATTGAAAAATTGGATGCAATTGTGGAAATCGCCACAAATTTAGGGTGAGGGTGATAACCGTTCTCATGGGCACCCCTGGGTACGCAGGTGTCCTGCCTGCCCCGTAGCACGTAGCCCGCCGTGGCGCGTATCGTGGTGTTAGGAATATCAACCCACGGTTCATGGGCGGGACGCCCATGCTACGGCGTCCCGCCCATTACGGCAACCTACCGCCCCATGCCCACATGCTGGGCGTGTTGTTCTACTTTGCCTTCGGTGGGCATGCTGGGGGCGATTATCATTTCGGCGTGTTGCATCTCCTGCAGGTTGAGGGCGCCAACGCTGGCCATGCTCAGGCGCAGGGCGTCGACGTAATTCATCAGGCCGTCGTCGCGCTTGGCGGGGCCGAAGAGGATCTGTTGCAGCGTCCCACGGGTGCCCACCTGGATGCGTGTGCCGCGTGGCAGGTTGGCGCTGCTGGTGGCCATACCCCAGCTGCAACCTTTGGCGGGGGCCTCGGTGCTGGCGGCCAGCTGTGACCCCAGCATGACGGCGTCGGCACCGGCGGCTATCGCCTTGCAGATGTCGCCGCCGGAGCGGATGCCGCCATCGGTGATGATGGCCACGCGCCGCCCGTGGGCCTTATAGAAGTCTTCGCGTGCGGCGGCGCAGTCTGCCGTGGCGGTGATCTGTGGCACGCCCAGTCCGCACACGCGGCGCGTGGTGCAGATAGCACCGGGGCCGACGCCGACGAAGATGCCGTCCGCGCCCGCTTCCATCAGCTCGTAGGCCGCCTCATAGCTGACGCAGTTGCCGAGGATCAACGGGGACTTGATGGCATCCTTGACCACGCTGAAATTGGGCGAGGTGTAACGGTTGGAGAGGTGGCGCACGGTGGTGATGGTGGCGATGACGGCGAAAGCGTCTACCACATTCGGGCCGATCAGACGCGCGATGCGCTCGCAGCTATTCGGCGTCACCGACACTGCCACCGGCACACCCGCAGCCCTCACCTCGGCGATGCGCTGCATAATCAGCTCATCCTTCACTGGCTCTTTATAAATCTCCTGGATGGTCGAGACGACATCCTCCGGGGCGGCGTTGACGATACGGTCGATCTGCTCCTGCGGGTTAGCGTACTTCGTCTGCACGCCCTCCAGATACATAAAAGCGAGGCCGCCCAGCTTCCCCATCGCAATGGCGAAGTTAGGGTCTACCAGCGCATCCAACGAAGCGCCGATGATCGGCAGTTCCAGCTTCTTCTCGCCTAACTGCCAGCTGATATCGCACATTTCCGGGTCGCAAGTAAGTGCTCCCGGCACAATTGCTACCTCATCAAATCCATAACCCCGGCGCGCCGTCCGGTTTCTCCCGATTTCCAATGACATGATCAAATACCCCTCGGTTCGCGGTCTCCGCGAAATTTGTACCTATAGCTATTACTCTTTCGCCGCAAGGCAAGGTGGTTCCTGCTAGAGGTAGGGAAGATTTTTTGCTAGGGGATGGTGATGTTATAGACATCTGTCGGTTATTTGATAGAATATTAAGCAATAAACGTATGGCTCTATTTGAGAAATGCCATATTTGACACGCTAAAAATGCATGAATTGAGGATGGAGTAGCGCAGGGAGAACGGTAAGCACCAAAAAGAATACTCCTACACTCCCCCGCCCAATCCCATAATACCGTGCGCCGGTCGTCCGCTTTCGCGGACTTTTCTGAAGCGAAAGATAGCGACCTTCGAGGTGACGAAGGTATAGACATCTACCCCGCCCTGAAGGACGGGGGTATGGTCAGCTACTATTTACATTGCGATTCAGTTGGGCTATTATTTGCGAGTGGCTTTTGGTGTGATTACAGGTTATTCATCCTAACCTGTAATTGTCTCTACGTTGTTTAAGTGCCGGGTAATATTTATGGATAATTTTACGAAAGAAGAATTAGAAGAAGCTTTCCGGGCTATAGTTTCAACAATTAGCAAGTGTGAGAAGGTACAGCCAAAATTGAAACAAGGTACTTCGCAGCACACTCTGCTCATACGCAGGATTAAGGCACTCCATATCGCATCGTCATTGATAATGCAAGCGCTGGAGGGTCACAATGAATAGCTTGTCCACTTCTGGGAGCACAATTCATGATCGCTGCAATAGTAGACGCATCCCAACAATCGCCAAGTCATCGAGTTCATATTTTTCAAATCTCGGCGCTAACTTCAGGGAGGATATTGCATCAAATGTAGCTGGTCGGAATATCTCCTGCGTTACAATTTTCAATGGAGTCTGCGCTAGCAAAGCCATATAATCAGAATATCGCAACCTGTTCTGATAATGAATGGGGGAGTTTAGGAGTGCCCAGGCAGTATCGCTAAGGGTGAGAAAGTTGTAAGGATTGATGTTTTTATCGAAGTAGGAATAATGGTCAGCAAAATCAATTACACAACTTAGCAAGGCTCCCGGTTTCAGCAGGCGGTAACATTCCTTAAGAATGAGCAGAATATCATCAGCGGGAATGTGTTCAAGTGTTGCAGTGTTCGACATAAAATCAATTGAAGCCGTTGGCAAACCAGTGTTACGTGCGTCCAGTGGCGCTATCCAATTAATTCCCAGTTGCGCTAACTCGTCAATATGTTTTATCTGCAATTGGCGCGGTGTAAACGGTATGGACAGTCTATTTTGTATCTTATCGGCGTGTTTATTGATCCGAGTGATTGAATCGTTTATGAGATCAATCATAGCTAACGGTCTGATATCGATGACCGTCTGTTGCGCTACGCCGCAAAAGGCATATGTCAATGGATTAGTAAGATCCCAACCAGCGCCGAATTCGTAAAAATGCGCCGTTCTAACGTCAGCTGACTCCCCCGCAGAGAATTGTCACAGGTGGTATGTGGCTGAATCTACTCGATTGAAAAATTCTGCGTCACTAAATGGGAGTGATCTGGTGATCCAACGTTGAGAAAGATAGTTGATCTTCTCCCCATAGGGCATATAACTGAAGATATTCTGTACTAACGCTTTGGTGATATAATGCATCTAAGTACCCATTTTTGTTACTATTTCTTACAGGCTACCAGATCTTTACCATTCAAGTAAAGGTCGACTCAATAATTTCTGCAACCGCCTCGGATGACTAGCGACTCGCGCACCATCCCCAGAAAGTACGCATGTATGCGCGTATCCTGCGTCAGCTCCGGGTGGAAGGCGCTGGCCAGCAGGAGGCCCTGGCGGATAAGCACCGGGTGGCCCTGGTATTCGGCGAGGATATCTACGCCTGCACCGACGTTGGTGATGAAGGGGGCGCGGATGAAGACGGTGTGGACGGGGCCGCCGGCGATGCCTTTCACCGGCAGGTTGTCCTCGAAGCTGTCTACCTGGCGGCCGAAGGCATTGCGGCGCACGGTGACGCGCATGGCGCCGATACGCGGCTGGTCGCTGCCCTCGATCTCATCCGCCAGCAGGATCATGCCGGTGCAGGTGCCGTAGATCGGCTTGCCCGCGGCGGCGAAGGCCTTCACCGGCTCCATCAATCCGAAGCGCACCAGCAGTTTGCCCACGGTAGTGCTCTCGCCGCCGGGGATAATCAGCCCGTCGACGCGGTCAAGTTCTTCCACAGTGCGCACGGTGATAGACTCACCCCCCGCACGCGCTATCGCCTGCATATGTTCACGCACGTCGCCTTGCAGCGCCAGTACGCCGATTAAATTACCCATAGACTCCCATTCTTCCCTTGATGACCACTGGTAATCATACCTTTTTAGCTGAATATTTGAAAGATTCCACATGGAAAGGTTACCCGCTGTCGCGTCGGGGTATACCAAAAACGGATAACAAATGCGATTAATATAGTCGTATTAGACACCAGCGTAAAGTTATGGTAAAGTTGGTAGAAATCACGCGGAAGGAGTGTTGATATGGAAGATAAAGTACGTGCTGCATTAGAGCAGATTCGCCCGATGTTGCAGGCCGATGGTGGCGATGTAGAGTTAGTAGCCATCAAAGAAGGCGGTATTGTGGAAGTTAAGCTCACCGGAGCTTGCGGCGGTTGCCCGATGGCGCAGATGACGCTGAAAAATGGCGTTGAGCGCATTGTGAAACAGGAAGTACCGGAAGTCACCGAAGTTGTGGCTGTCTAAACCGGTGGATAGTGACAAAAGCGAGCGGTGACTGTTAACAGTCACCGCTCGCGTTTTGTTGGTTTAAGGTTTATTTCGCGTAGTCTACCTGGCGGGTTTCGCGGATAACCGTTACTTTTATCTGGCCAGGGTACTGCATTTGTGCTTCAATTTCGCGCGCGACGTCGTGGGCGATCATGAAAGCAGCATTGTCGTCTACCTGCTCAGGTTTCACCATGATACGGATCTCACGGCCTGCCTGAATGGCGAAACAACGCTCGACTCCCGGACGGGAGACGGCGATCTCTTCTAATTTCTGCAAGCGTTTGACGTAATTCTCCAGCGACTCACGTCGGGCTCCGGGGCGGGCAGCGGAGATAGCATCGGCGGCTTGCACCAGAATTGCCTCTACAGTCTCCGGGTGCGGGTCGCCATGGTGGGCGCCGATGGCGTGGATGACTTCAGCGCGCTCGCGTCCCTTCTTCGCCAGTTCGGCGGAGATAGCGGCATGTGCCCCTTCGTTTTCACTCTCCGAAGCTTTACCGATGTCATGTAAAAGACCAGCGCGGCGTGCGATTTCCACATTCGCGCCCAGCTCCTCGGCCATCATGCGCGCCAGGTGGCATACTTCGATTGAGTGATCGAGTACATTTTGTCCATAACTGGTGCGGTAGCGCAAGCGCCCCAGATAGCGGACTAGCTCGGAGTTCAACCCAGTAATGCCTGTAGCCATCACTGCGCGGTCACCCGCTAGTTTAATCTGTCGATCAACTTCGGCTTTAGCCCGGTCAACGCACTCTTCAATTCGCGTCGGGTGGATACGGCCATCTTCGATGAGGCTAACCAGCGCCAGTCGGGCAATTTCGCGGCGTACGGGGTCGAAGCCGGAGATCACCACCGCTTCCGGGGTGTCGTCAATGATCAGATCAACGCCGGTGAGCGTTTCAAAGGTGCGGATGTTACGGCCTTCGCGCCCGATAATGCGGCCTTTCAGTTCGTCACTGGTGATGGGCACCACCGAGACGGTGCTCTCCATTGTCTGCTCAACCGAGACCCGCTGAATCGACATGGTGACGATACGGCGTGCTTCGGATTCGGCGCGTTCCACCGCTTCTTCCTCAATGCCACGTGCCAGCCGGGCGGCATCCAGTACAGCTTCGTCACGCACGATCTCCAGTACCATCTCGCGCGCCTGCTCTTGTGTTAGCCCACTCACGCGGAATAATGCTTCCTGGCGGTTGGCAACCAGAGTCTCTGCCTCCTGCAACTTAGCGCCGATCGTAGATTCGCGCTGGCCGAGGTCGATTTCACGACGCTCCGCTGTCTCCAGCTTGCGATCCAGCGTCTCATCTTTTTGCGTCAAACGACGTTCAATGCGCTGCAATTCCGTGCGTGTTTCTTTCTGTTCAGTCTCCAACTCTCCGCGCAGGCGGAGAACTTCATCGGCAAGTTTCAATTGCGCTTGTTGATGTACAGTCTCTAAATCTTTTCGCGCCAGGTCACGCTGATGTTCTGCATCCTGTAATTGAATTTTGGCAGCATTTAAATTCCGATAAAGTAATAATGCTACAATCACGCCGCCAATTATTGATATAATGGCCGCGGCTAGATAAAGATATTCTATTGTCCAGTCCTCCTAAAATATAGATGACGCATACCGGGCGGGCGGTATACGAGTAACGGAACTTACTCCAGCCAGTCTTCTTCTGCGGATGAACTATCATTCAAACGGGCACACACCCGATTAATTGTCTCATATCTGAAACCGCGCCTTAACAGCAGGCGGCGGATTTTTATCAGCAATTCAGGGCCTGGAGATTCGGTCGCCCCCCGCAAGGAACGAACAGCAACTGACCAGGCATCCTGGTATTCCTCGTCCGCAGAAATACCCGTTGTCATTATAGCTTCGACAAGTTCCCGGCTAATTCCTTTTTGCTGTAATTCTTTCCGTAGTCGCACTGCTCCATAGCCGCGGCGCGACTCTATCCAGCTCTGCGCAAAATCACGATCATTCAGCAGCTCCAGGTGCTGCAATCGCTGCAGCACCTGTGCGGTAGCCGCTTCGCTTACCCCACGAGTGGCCAGCTTTCGGCGCATCTCCTGCACGCTGCGCGCTCGATAACCGAGGAAGCGCAGCGCGTATTGCAGGGCTTTTTCTGCTTCAGCTTCTTCATCCATCGTAGGACTAATCGGTATCTTCGACAGCTGCAGCTTCTGCATTGATGCCTACCAGGCGTTCAGCGGCGGTATTCAGCGCCAGTTTACCTGTAGTCATCTCCCGTATTTTGCCTTCAATTTCAGCAGCAATGACAGGATTTTCATCGAGGAAGACGCGTGAGTTATCGCGTCCGTGGCCGATGCGGGAATCATTGTAGGTGAAGAAAGCACCGGTTTTGGTGATAATCCCATGCTCCACCCCGAGGTCGAGGATGCCGCCGGACTGGCTGATGCCGGAGCCGTAGAAGATATCGAACTCTGCCTGCCGGAAGGGAGGAGAGATTTTATTTTTCACCACTTTAGCGCGGGAGCGGGAGCCGACCACCTCAGTGCCGTTCTTCAGGTTTTCAATACGCCGCAATTCGATACGCACAGAGGCCCAGAATTTCAATGCACGGCCGCCGGGGGTGACTTCGGGGTTGCCGAACATCACCCCGACTTTTTCCCGGAGCTGATTGATAAATACGCCTGCGCAGCGGCTTTTATTGAGCGAGCCAGCGAGTTTGCGTAGCGCTTTTGACATCAGGCGTGCCTGCAGGCCCACCTGGCTGTCGCCCATCTCACCCTCTAACTCCGCGCGCGGCACCAATGCTGCAACCGAGTCGATGACGAAGATGTCGATAGCGCCCGAGCGCACCAGCAGATCGGCGATATCGAGTGCCTGTTCGCCGGTGTCCGGCTGGCTAAGGAGTAAGTTGTCCACATCAACGCCGCATTTACGCGCATAATCGGGATCCAGCGCATGCTCGGCATCGATGAACGCACAGGTGCCGCCCAGCTTCTGTGCCTGGGCGATGACGTGATAGGTGAGCGTGGTCTTGCCGGAGGACTCGGTGCCGTAGATCTCCGAGATACGCCCACGAGGAATACCGCCCACCCCTAGCGCGATGTCCAGGGGCAAACAACCGGTGGGGATGACCTCTGTCTGGATGCGTGTCTGCATCTCACCCAGGCGCATCACCGCCCCTTTGCCGAACATTTTGTCGATCTGCCCCATCGCCAGGTCGAGCGCACGCTCTTTATCGGCAGGGGTCGATTGTTTGGTATTACTGGTATTACTGGAATTACTCGCCATCTCTAATCTCACTTTCACCCGGAGGTTACAAAAACACCCGAAAACAATGCTCGGGTACTACATGGAAATATTATAACATAGAAACAGCTGTTTGCGTAGCAAGAGCTACGCAATTATAATTTTATTTTTTCGCTCAGCATCCAGAAGGTGGTGCTACTGGTAGGGGCGGTGAAATCTACACTGCCGTCCACGCGCAGTATCATATACCGGCTCTTATTGTCTTTATGGTAGGGACATACGGTGACGATGGTGTTGCGCGGGGGGGTCGGATTTAACAAGCCAGGGAAGTCAGAGTCCGGCGAGCCATCCACGCCGCCTTCACTGCGCCAATATAGCTTGCCGGTATCCGTAATCACAGTTTTGGGCAGGTATGCAATTTGGGCGGCATTGCGGTTTGCTATTGGCGTGGGAGGCGCAGATTCTTGGTAGCCATAGTAGTTATACAGGATATTGTAGGTGTCAGCTTTACTAACCCTATCAGGATCCATAGGACAGGTGAGGATTTCCGGGAGCTTTTTTGCCTGGCGCAACGCGGGGCCCAGGTTGCCGGGTGGCGGGTACATCCCCGCCTCCTGCCGGTATATCTCAATGGCATGGCTCAGCTGCACCAGTTGTGTCTGGCATTTGGCTTCATTGACATGGCGGCGCGCCGAGCTTAACACTGGTAACAATATTGCCATCAATAAAGCAATAATCGAAACCACTATCATAATCTCTACAAGTGTAAAGCCTCGTTTCTTCATTCGTTAATTATACCCCAAATCCGCCGGTGTAACCTAACCCATGAATGGATTAGCGTATATCCACCAGTTCATCAACCTGCCCGCCTGTTCCATCCACCAGGTGGGGGCCAGGTAGACCACCACCGCACAGGCGGTGAGGAAGGGGCCGAAGGGCATGTACGTTCCCTCGGGCAGTTCTTCTTCTTCCTCGGGTTCCGGCTCTTTTTGCTTTTTGCGCTGCACCGCGTTCTTCTCGGCCCGCTCCTCCACCGCTCCAGGGGCGGGGGCTTTTTTGATACGGCCAGCTATGATAAGACATATGCCGACTGCTGCCCCCAACGCGATGGCCATGCCGAAGGAGAGCAGCGCCGCCCACGGGCCGAGCATGGCCCCGATGGCGGCCCCGATATAGGCATCGCCCAGCCCCATGCCGGGCTTGCGAAATACCAGCCTCCCGAAGACATCCATCAGCACAAAGACGAGAAATCCGATGATCATACCGGGGATGGCCGCTGGCAAGTAGGGGATGGTTATCCCCGCAATGCTGAAAGATATCGACTCAGTACGCATTAACTTCTCGAGCAGTTCTGCTCCCAGCCCCGCCCCCATGGCCAACCAGGTGACTGATTCAATGACGTAAGTAGTCTCTAGGTCGATCTGGAAAGTAACCAGCATGGTGGCGATAAATACCCACCCTGCTAGCAGGAGCAGCGGGCCAACTCCCAAGAGGAGGGTCTCACCGAATTGCGCGGCCAGCGCCCACCAGCTCGCCAGGAATAATAGTCCGGTGACGGCCTCGATGATGGCATAACGGGGAGTAATTTTTACATGGCAATAGCGGCATTGGCCACGTAAAAACAGGTAGCTAAAAATCGGAAAAAGATCAAAGAAGCCCAGGCGATGATTGCAATTAGGACAATGCGACGGCGGGTGGGAGAGTGATTCCCCCCGCGGCAGGCGATAGATGCAGACATTGAGGAAACTCCCCACCACCGTGCCCAGCACAGCGGAGAAGATTGCTCCGAATATGAACAAAGAGTTTGGCATAGATTGTCGTTAACCTCATGCGAAAAAACGGCGCGAACCGGGAGGTCCGCGCCGTAGAAAGTTACTGCTACGCCGATAGCGACTCGATGATCTTCACCAGCGGCATGAACATGGCGACGACGATGAACCCCACCACGCCGCCTAGGAATACGATGAGTACCGGCTCCAGCGCCGCAGTGAGACTTTCCAGTGCAGCATCTACCTCAGATTCATAGAAGTCCGCCACTTTGGCGAGCATGGCATCCAACGCACCAGTTTCTTCACCGATGGCGATCATCTGTACTACCATCGGCGGAAATAGTTTACTCCGCACAAGTGGCTCGGCGATGCGTTCACCTTCGCGGATGGCGGTGCGGGCACCCAGTAGCGCTTCCGAAATTATCTCATTATCCAAGGCTCCCGCCACCGTCTCCAATGCTTGCAAAATAGGTACACCCGAGGCGAGCAAGGTGGACATGGTACGCGCGAAACGCGCCAGGGCTATCTTATGGTTCAAACTACCGAAAACCGGCACCTTCAGCATCGCCATATCGTAATATTTCTTCCCCGTTTTTGTCCGTTTAATGGCTTTGATACCCACGGATAATCCGAAGATTGTGCCGACAAGGATGATGTCGTTAGTCCAGTTGGTGAGGAACTGGGAACAGGAGATCAAGAACTGCGTCGCGGGCGGCATCTCAATATTGAAGTCCTTGAACAGCTCCATGAACTTCGGCACGATGAAGGTTACCAACCCGATGACGATACCTACCGCCATCACCATAACAATGACCGGGTAGGTCATGGCCGCTTTCACTTTTCGCTTCAGCTTCAGGTCTTCCTCAAGGAAGGTGGCCAGCCGTTCCAGCGTATCGTCAAGCACACCGCCCACTTCGCCAGCGCGTACCAGACCGATAAACAGGTTGCTGAAGATATTGGGGAAGTACGCGAGCGCGCGGGTGAGCGTCTCACCGTTCTCGACATTATGTTGGACTTCGCGGATCACGGCCTTCAGGTTGGCGCTACCTGCCTGCTGTTCCAGCACCGCCAGACAGCGCACCAGCGAGACGCCCGCGTTGATCATCGTGGAGAATTGGCGGCAGAACATCGTGAGGTCACGGGCTTTCACTTTTCCGATTTTCTTCTGTTTGGGAGCTTTGGGCACGGCCACCTGTGCGTCGGCCTTTTTGGCTTGCCCCAGCTGATTAACTGTCTGCACCACTAGGCCGCGCGCAGATAACTGGCGACGTAATACCTGGTCGTTCTCCGCCTCCTGCGTACCGCGTTGCTCCTGTCCCGCTTTGTCTTTCGCTACATAAGAAAAGGTAGGCATTTTCTCCCCCTTTACATCTTCACATCATCATTATTGACGAACTGGCAAGGCTAGGCTTTGCCATAAGCATTCATTGATGCTCCATCTTCCGTGGGTAAGGTGCCGTCGGAGAGCATCATCTTTTTCAATTCTTCCACATTCATGGCACGTTCAATCGCCAATTGGTATGGTATTAACCCCTGGTTATACAAGTCACGCAGGCACTGATCCATAGTTTTCATACCCAGGTGCGCGCTAGTCTGGATAGTAGAGTTGATCTGGTGCGCTTTTGCTTCACGGATCAGGTTTCTAATTGCCGGTGAGGCGATCATAATCTCCTGGGCGCAGACACGGCCCCCGCCGATTTTGGGCAATAACTGCTGGGTGACAACTGCCACCAGGTTGTTGGAGAGCATGACGCGGATCTGCTCCTGTTGCGCGACCGGGAAGACGTCGACGATACGGTCTACCGTCTGCGAGGCGCTGTTAGTATGGACGGTGGCAAAGACAAGGTGACCGGTCTCCGCCGCGTGGATGGCCAGCTCCATGGTATCAAGGTCACGCATTTCGCCCACCAGCAAGATGTCCGGGTCTTCACGGAGGGCGGCGCGTAGCGCATTGGCGAAACTCTTGGTATCCTGGCCCAACTCGCGTTGGTTAATAATGCAACTGCGATGTGTGTGTAGATACTCAATCGGGTCTTCAATGGTAATGATATGTTTGCGGTAATTGCGGTTTATTTCGCCGATCATCGCCGCCAGGGTAGTCGATTTACCCGATCCTGTCGGGCCGGTGACGAGAATCAGGCCGCGGTGTTTCAAGGTTAAATCGCGGACGACCTCTGGTTGCCCCAGATCTTCCAATGTGGGAATCTTATAGGGAATGGTTCGGAACGCCCCGGCTACGTTGCCTTTATCGCGGAAATAGTTGACACGGAAACGGCTGGACTTGCCTAACTGGTAGGAAAAGTCGAGTTCCATGTTATTCTCAAACACCTGGATTCGATCGTCGGTGAGGATGTCGTAACACATGCGCTGCAATACTTGCGCGGTAAAGGGCGTGTATTTGCCCGCGATCAAGTCACCGTCTACACGATATACGGGAGGTATACCTTCCGCAATATGTAAGTCGGAGCCTTTGATTTCGACGACGAGTTCGAGCAACTCGTCAATATGCACTTCCGAAAGATCTCGCACCACGTTCGGGTCATTTGCCTTTAAACAAGCTGCCGGCTGTTCCTGGTTTTCGCTATTTGCTTCCATTTATGGATTCACCTTTAAATTTTACATGTTATGACTACGGGAGCACATGCTCCGTTCGATCCCTATTTAATTGATATCACACGTAAGATCTCTTCAATTGTAGTCATACCCCTCTTCACCTTATCCAAACCATCACGCATCAACGTGGTCATACCTGCGGCAATGGCCGCCTGGGTAACTTCTGACACTGGGGCACGGCGAATGATCATCTCCGATAGTTCCTCGGTAATGGTGAGGAGTTCGTAGATACCGATTCGACCGCGAAAACCGCGGTTATTGCAATCCGGACACCCGACGCCTTTAAAGAAGGTAGCGTCGTGCATCTCTTCCTCTTTCATGCCCAGGCGCATCAGCGCTTCCACCGGTGGTTCGATCGGTTCCTTGCACTTGTCGCAGAGCCGCCGACCCAGCCGTTGCGCAACTACTCCCACGATGGCCGCCGCAATGAGGAACGGCTCCACCCCCATGTCACCCAGGCGCACCATGGTGGCCGGCGCGTTATTGGTGTGCAAGGTGGAGAGCACCAGGTGACCAGTTAGCGAAGCCTGTACGGCGATCTCCGCCGTTTCCAAGTCACGAATTTCACCGACCATGATGATGTCCGGGTCCTGGCGGAGGAAAGAGCGCATCGCCACCGGGAAAGTAAGGCCGGATTTTCGGTTGACGATTACCTGGTTGATCCCCGGGAGCTGATACTCGACCGGGTCTTCGATGGTGACGATGTTCTTATCCACCGAGTTGATTTTGTTGAGCATGGAATAGAGCGTCGTCGTTTTACCTGAACCGGTCGGGCCGGTTACCAGCACCATACCGTTGGGTAGTTCAATTAGCTCTTCCAGCTCCGCGAGCATATCCGGCATGAAACCAAGGCGCCCCATGCCAATGAGCACCTGGCTCTGATCCAGGATACGCATAACGCATTTCTCGCCAAATACGGTGGGCAACACGTTGACGCGCATGTCATAATCACGCTTATCGTGGCGGATGTGCATACGGCCGTCCTGCGGCACACGGCGCTCGGCGATATTCATCTCCGACATGATCTTCAGACGCGAGAGCAACGGCTGCTGCGCGAAGCGCGGCAACGTCATCATCTCATAGAGCACGCCGTCAATGCGGTAGCGGATACGCACATTTTTTCGATCCGGTTCCACGTGAATATCTGAAGCGGCTTCTTTGATGGCGTTCTGGATGAGCACATTCACCATGCGGATGATCGGGGCGTCATCAGAGACCTCTATTGACTCATCGCCACTGTCACCTTTGCCGTCATCTGGCTTGCGCATCGACTCCAGCATGGCGTTGATATCCGCCGAAGATGTGGCCGGGGTACTATCCGCGGAGGCGGGTGCAGGCGCTTTGCCCTTTAATTCTGGTGGTTTGGGACGGAAAGAAAAACCGCCGGTGGTGGCAGGTTTCGCAGGGGCGGTCGCCGGAACATTAGGCGCTGCCGCTGCCGCCGGTGCCGGTGCTGATGCCGTGGACGAACTGGCACGCCGCAAAGTAGTCAACTCATCCATAGTGGCCAGCAGGGGCTCAATGTCGAGATTGGTGATCATCCGAATGTCATCGAGCGCAAAGACGTTAGTGGGGTCTACCATCGCGACGACTAATTTTCCGCCATTACGCCGCAGCGGCACGATATTATAACGTTGTACGAGGTTGTCGGGGATGATACGCGCCACTGCAGGATCCGCAGTTATCCGCGCTGCGTCATACAGCTGAATATTCAGTTGCTGCGCATAAGCACGATTAACATCACGCTCAGAGCAGAACTGAAGATCAATCAGCAGACGACCCAGCTTCTCGGTGGTCGTTTTTTGCATGGCGAGGGCCTGCTTTAATTGATCTGGCGTGATTTTACCTTGATCCAGCAGGATCTTGCCTATTGGAACTTTCGGACCTCGCGTCACAGACATGCGCTCTGCCCATCCCTCTTAGTTGGCGAGTTGATCACCCGCGCACGTACAGAAATAACAAAACCTGATGAATAGGTGATAATATACCTTATTATACCACATGATGGCAATATCAACACCTCTGGGAGAATTGTACCGTAAAATGCCACTATATGCTAGCTTTGCGAGAAAATCTTACCGTTTTGGTGGCGCTGCGCATCCGGTTTGCAACAAAATAACCGCTGGCCCACTGCTACCCGCCCATCAATTATCGCTTAATCTGATCCTTGTGGCTATCAACTGCCCGGTTAGATCGTTAATACAGCCTCCAACTTTTCCATGACTATTTGCAATTATAGCGACTTCTTCTACCAATGCACAGACCCCCCGGCATATGCCGGGGGGTCTGCCTGGTTACTACCTGTTGTCTGATTTAGAAGTGGACATCAATCTGTCCCATCAGAGCGTGCAGGGTGTTACCGGTGAGGCCAGCTACGTTATTGTCGAGGTTCACACGGCGACCGTAGATGACAGATGCGTCAACGTTCTTAGCAATGTTTTTGCCCAGAGTGGCAACAACTACATTACCAGCATTGTCGTTGAAGTTACCGTATACGCGGAGTCCGGCTTTCCATGTCTGGTTGGTGCCGAAGCCGTAGTTCATTTTGCCTTCCCAGCCATTTTTGATGTTGGACTTGCTCAGGAAGAGCGGGCGGTCGATCCAGCTTACTTCATAGCCATTTACGTCAGCAAATGGATTCAAAGCAGAGTAGGTCATGGCATAATTTTTACCTAATGAACCGTAACATACGGTAGTATCAAGATTTTTTATGCCCAGCGGAATTTCAATACCTGCGACAATGGCGCCATCATCACGGGTGAGATCGCCGTAGTCTGTGCTACCTTTGTTGATGGCTGCTTCGCCGAAAATGCGGGTGCCGAGGAACGGGCCATCAAAGGAGATGCTGCCGCCCTTTTCTGCGCCAAGGCCACTGATAAGTCCAGTTGCAGTGATGTTGTAGCTACCAGCTTCAAAGCCGATATAACCGGCAATAACATGGTTGTCGTGGGTAGGCAACATGACGGTGGACTGACGATTTTTCAGGAACATATCCATACCGAAAGTGAAACTTCCAGCTTCGGTTTCTGCTACTAGACCAGTAAGTGGTGCGCCGGTGGTGTCGAACAAAAGGCCCATGCCATGTTTTACACCATTGCGTCCGAGCATCATGTCGAATTCCTGACCGAAGATTTTGGTGTCAAAGTCAGCAGCCCATTTGTACAGCTGAACCTGATCGGTCATTGCAAGACCGGAATATACTCCCGGTGTTGGGATAGCAGATGGATATGCCGAGGAGATTGCGCGAAGCGTCGCTGATATGGAAGAGTCTGCGGAGATTGCCTGTTTGAGGGTGACATCAACGATGGATACACCCGAGGTTGTTCCGCGCTGTGCATCTTTGCGCATGCCCAGATCGTTATTTGCGACGGAGCCTAGCAGTACGTTGTCTTTGGATACATTTTCAGCATCCGAAGGTTTCTGTTCCAGGTAGGTGCCCATCAAGCCGTAGCGATAATGTGCATCTACGCCGATCTGTACCGATGACATCATGGAGCCATTTCCGTTGTTGCCGCCGGATACTACACCGCCGGTGCCCATTACTTTTTCGAGGGCGGCCAGGCGCTGGTCGTACAGTGCGTAGTTGCCGCGCATTAGTTCGATTTCAGGCAGCACGGTTTTGATCATGCTGGTGATCTGTGCGAGAGCGGCTTTCTCTTCTTTGGTCAGCTGTGCGCCAGCGGGGCCAGCAACGCCAGCTACTCCGGTTTCGCCTTTGTCGCCTTTAGCGCCAGTTGCGCCCACGGTGCCGTTGCCGGTACCGGTTCCGTTACCTGCGGGGCCAACATTTCCGGGTACGCCTTGTGCGCCTTCCGGACCACGCATACCAGTTGTGCCGGTTGCGCCGGTTGCGCCGGTTTCACCCTTGGTGCCAGCGGCGCCTTGCATGCCGGTATCACCTTTGATACCCTGCACACCCTGAACTCCCGGCAAGCCCATCGGGCCCATCACGCCGTTCTGTCCCTGGTTGCCTTGTACGCCCTGAGGGCCTTGAACGCCCTGCATGCCACGCTCACCAGCTACACCGGCAGGGCCGGTCAGCTTGGCGGCCAGTGCCGGATTGTTCATGATCTCTTTGACGAGACCGGCAACAATCTGATCCTGGGTTGCGGTGGGGGACATGTTCATTTTCAGCATCAGGCGCGCCATCATCTGGGCAACCTCATACCGGGTCATGGGGCGGTCACCACCAAAGGTGCCATCCGGATAACCGATGAACAATCCTGCGTTGGATACTGTCGTGACAGCCGGGATAGCCCAGTGGGCTTCCGGGATGTCGGTGTAGGTTGTTGCTTGGGCAAAAGTCGGGATGACTGATGCCATGAGCGCTCCAACCATGAGTACACCTAGATACTTTCTCATGTGCTTTCCTCCTTTAACGATTACTACTGCCTATTATAGTGCGAATTCCGTGGGAGAGAAGAGCAGCTACCTTTAGTTACCTACTCGTCCCGAACACGGCTAATCGCCTTGGCTCGCTGAAACTACACCTTAAAAATGCTCTACCTTGTTCTACATCTTTATAATGCTTCCATGCTTTCTTTAAGCATTAAAAGTATTTTATCATGCGGAAATAGGCCTGTCAATTTAATTCTTGTCTAATTTTCATACTATTTGTCACTATTTGGTTGTTTTTTACGACTTCTTGGAACTATTTTTCATTATTTGCCTATATTGGTGCACATTAGCCGTAAATACATAGGTGGAATTTCCGCATTTCGTGGTGGCTAATCCACGGCAGAGCTTCACATAATGCACGTACTTGACACTGGCGATAAGTAGCTGTACCTTGGTGATGGGGTACCCAGAAGAAACTGGTGAGTACTACCGAATAAAAGGCGAAGGAAAAAAACATGCATACTAGAACCATTAACATCTGGCACTTGGTTTGCCTAGGGTTATTCCTGGCAACTGCAGGCTGCGCGCAACCGCCTACGGTTGTCGGCATAAAGCCTACCGACCGTGTCCTCTTCGTGGGTGACAGCATCACCGGGCAGGGCGGAAACGGCGGATTTGTCGTCATGATGCGCGCAGCTTATAAGGAAGTTCACCCGAATTCAACAGCTACCTTCATCCCCCTCGGTGGCAGTGGACAGACAGTCGGTAGCTGGGGCGGCATGGAAAAATCCAGTCGGGGCAAAGACGCCAAAGACAATGATCTGGATGTCAAAGGTTTCGGCCTCAAATCCAATCTGGACCAACCCGCTGATGTGGTGGTCATCATGCTCGGTATGAATGACATCCTATGTCCCTATATGGGGGAAAAGACCGCCGATTATGATAATTGGGCCGCACAGTATACCACGCTGCTAACTGCGCTGCGCGAACGGTTGAAGTCTCCGGCAACAACACAGCCCGATCCGGTGAAGCCCCGCATTATCGCCCTGGCGACCTTTACCAATAATACCGACGACATGAACTCTCCTAAAAATATAGTACGCGCAGAACTCAATAAGCGTGTGGTAGAGATCGCCCGCGCCAATGGCTGTGTGCTGCTGCCCGTCGGGCAAGCTGTAGAAGCCCTATTATATGAAGGACGCACATTGCAGCCGGACTTCCATGTGACGAATGATCTGGTACACCCTAACCAACTCGGTCATGCGGCTATCGCCCAAGCTATGCTGGCAGGTCTGGGGGAAACGGCGGCGGCAAAAAAAGTGGAAGAAAAGTATCTGACACCATTCTTCAACGACCCCAAACTCTATCCCGCGCTCTCCTATACGTTGGAGCTGGTCGCGACGCCACTGGTGGATAGCCAGGTAACCTACAAATTGAATTACTGGTGGACACCTGTACTGACCCAGAAGATACCCATCTCCAAAGTAACGCTGCAAGCGCCAGCTGACTGGACAGTAACTCCGGCCATGCAAATGACCTCCGCGGGAAGCTTTACCATCACCGGTACTCCTGATAAGTTAGTTAATGTCATGACACTACGCGCCCAATCCGGCGAACTCAGCAAAGAGCTAACCATTAATATCCCCGCTCCCTGGCTAATCGGCTCCGGTATAGTAAGCTACGAAGCCTGGCCTGGACAGAAGTTCAATGTAGAAGGTTCCAAATTTCCCTTTGAAGCCGCATTGATAAAAGGTGAAGGACTCGGCGAACCGCAGAAAATAAATAATGGGGAGACCATGAAATGGAAGCGCTACAGCGCCAGTGTAAATTACGTGGGGGGTAGTGATCCGGGCAGCGTAGACCTGACGCAGGTAAGTTTTGCCAGAACCTTTGAAGCGGCCTACTGCGCCCGGTGGATATATAGCCCCACAGCACGCCCGCTCAATCTGGAGATCGGCGCCAACACCTTCGCTGGTAGCCCAGCGTTGACAATATACATGAACGAAAAACAATGCTTTTCAAGTGTGCTTGAACACACTACCGTCACCACCACACTCAATAAGGGTTGGAACCTGCTGTTGGTGAGATCCAATCATTTAACATGGCAGTGGCAATTCTTCTGCAAATTATCCGGAGCTGCGGGTGATGATTTGAATGACCTCCGCTTCTCAGCATCCAGCATAAAACCAGAAACGAAGTAACATCCCTGCTAATTGGGTGATGCATCGTTGTAAACACCAGTACTGTTAGCCCAGCCATGAACGGCTGGGCTAACACGCAGATGGCTTGTAAATATGAAAGAAACTCTTGCGTAAAACGCGCCAGCTCTTGCATCCAACCCCGCCCTCTGTTATAATTCCCTAGTTGTAAATAGCGACATTTACCTGAAGGAGCATATCTGTGCCCAATACTAAATCGGCGAAAAAAGACCTGTTGACCAATCGACGTAATCAACTGCGTAACCAGGCGGTGAAATCACGCTTAAAAACCCTGCGCACTAAAGCGCAAGTAGCGGTGAAGACCGACGGCGCAACAGCAGTACCAGCGGTGCTGGATGCCTTGAAAGCGTTCGACAGCGCGGCCACCAAGGGCGTAATTCACAAGAACACCGCCGCCCGCCGCAAATCACGCCTGGCAAAACAGCTTAATGCTGCAACTAAATCAGCGCAGGCCTGATCGTAACAACTTAACCCGAATTTATCGGGGTGTTTTCCCGGCATCACCGGTGAAAACACCCCGTGTTGTCGTTGGTAGTACGTTCAATGTTCAATGTTCAATGTTCAATGTTCAATGTTCAATGTAACATGGGCGTCCCACCTTCTCGTGTGCGCCATTCGAGAGCCTCATGACCTTCGGGGACACCCCGTACTACATTCAACGTTGAACATTGAACATTGAACCGATATACTATACCGAGGGGGAAAGAGCAGTGGAAAAAGTACTACTATATGATACCACCTTGCGCGATGGGGCGCAGACGGCAGGGATCGCCTTCTCGGTCAATGATAAAATTCGCATTGTGAAGCACCTGGATGCGCTGGGGATGGATTATATCGAGGGCGGCTGGCCTTCGCCCGCCAATGCACGCGATCTTGAATTCTTTCACGCCATGCGTGACATTCCCCTTTCCCACGCCAAATTCGCCGCTTTTGGCTCCACTTGCCGCGCCGGGGTAGTGGCTAGTGAAGACGCACAACTGTTGCAACTCGTCGCTTTCGGCGTCCCAGTGGTCACCATCTTCGGCAAAACGTGGGATTTACACGTGACCGAAGCGCTGCGTATCCCCCTGGAAGAGAATATCCGCATGATCGAGGATTCGGTAGCTTTCCTCGTCAGCACCGGTGTTGAGGTGATCTACGACGCGGAGCATTACTTCGACGGCTACCTGGCCAACCCCGCCTATGCGCTGGAGACCTTGCGCGCGGCGGCACGGGGCGGCGCCCAGTGCATCGTGCTCTGCGATACCAACGGCGGACGCCTGCCCACGGAAGTGCGCGAGATGCTGCGCCTGGCGCAACAGACGGTGAGCGTGCCCATCGGAATGCACGCGCACAACGACGGCGAACTGGCGGTGGCGAACACACTGGTGGCCATCGAAGACGGCGTACGGCATATCCAGGGCACCATGAACGGCTACGGCGAGCGCTGCGGCAACGCCAACCTGTGCAGCATCATCCCCACGTTGGAGCTGAAGATGGGCTATGCGGCACTGCCGGAAGGGAAACTGCAACATTTATACGAGGCCGCGCACTTCGTCGCCGAGATCGCCAATGTCCACGCCCCCGAGCAATCCGCCTATGTGGGCAGCAGCGCCTTTGCGCACAAGGGCGGCGTGCATATAGATAGTATAATGAAGGTGAAGCGCAGCTACGAGCATATCACCCCGGAACTGGTGGGCAACCACACGCACCTGCTGGTGAGTGACCAGGCGGGTGGGAGCACCGTGGTGGATGCCGCGCGCAAGATGGGCATTGAGCTGGAGAAGAAATCCCCGGCGGCGCGCGCCATCCTTGAACGTATGAAGGATGCCGAGAACGCGGGCTACTCCTTCGTACGTTCAAGGATGGCGCGCGCCGCCGGGGATTTCTTCTCCAGCTCAAGGCCCATCGTGCGCGCGGCATCCACCACGGTGCTCCCACCCGCCTGGT
>JBBRXO010000039.1:0-23038 GCA_038248345.1 Armatimonadota bacterium
ACCTGCGGCCTCTAGGTCCGCAACCTAGCGCTCTATCCGCTGAGCTACGGGCGCACAAACTTATTAAACTCTCTGGCGGAGAGGCCGGGATTCGAACCCGGGGAGGGAGTTTAAAGCTCCCTCACCCGCTTAGCAGGCGGGCGCCTTCAGCCTGACTCGGCCACCTCTCCAAGGCGCAATAATAATAACAGAAATCCAACTTGCTGGCAAGCGATATCCGGCAAATGGGCAGAAAATTTATGAGCTGCACATTCCGTTGACACTCCTACACCCATATGCTATATTTAACACGTTGTCGGGGCGTGGCGCAGCTTGGTAGCGTACCAGTATGGGGTACTGGGGGTCGGAGGTTCAAATCCTCTCGCCCCGACCACTTTTTCAAATTGAATTGTTTCAGCAATGACCTTCGCTTCGGCGGGGGTCTTTATTGTTGCTGGCCGTTGCCCCTTGCCCACCCTCCCCACTTCACGGTAGACTATCAGCATGAGTATACGAGAAGTAAAAATTGTCGTCTTTGATATCGGCAGGGTGATGATAGAATTGGCCGACGGGTGGTCAGGTGCATGCAAATTGGCTGGTGTTACTCTACATGCAGCTAATTATCCCCCCACAAAAGCCGCAGAATTTGCCGAACTGGTAGATATATTCGAAGTTGGCAATATTTCATCAGATGAATTCTTTGCGCAGACGGCAGCCCTGCACGAAAACCGGTACACCATTGCTGAGTTACAACGCATATACGGCAATATAATCCAGGGTGAGTTCCTCGGCATCCAGGAGTTCATTCAGGAGTTGAAGGATGATGGCCGGCGCACTGCTTGCCTCTCCAACACCAGCGCCTTTCACTGGCCCGTCCTTACCGATCCGGCCCGCTACCCGGGCATCGCCATGCTGGACGCCCAGTACGCCAGCTTTCTGCTGCGCGTACGGAAGCCGGACATGGAGATCTATCGGCAATTTGAGGAGCTTGCGGGGGTAGTAACGGAAGATATCCTTTTCTTTGATGACCTCCCAAAAAACATCGACGCCGCGCGGGCTGCCGGATGGCGGGCTGTACAGATAATGCCGGACACCCCGCCAGTGCAACAGATGCGCAGAGCAGTGGGGCTACTTACCGTTTAGCATTCACCCCACGAGTGACGAAGATATCCGGCTTCACCCAGCTATGGATATGCCAGAGCACCACACCGATGATAGCGAATTCAGGGTCACCGATGGCAATCTGGATGGGCTGATACTTCGGATTAAAGGGCATCAGCACCAGCCGATCAGCATCACGCGCCAGACACTTGATAGTTACCTCGTCACCCAGCCGCGCCACCACTACCTGGCCATTATCGGCGCTCTCCTGTCCGCGTACCCCCACTACATCGCCAGGGAGGAGGTGGGGCCACATACTATCGCCCACTACGTTCAGTGTGAAGTCAGTACGCGCGGCAAACTCCTGCGCAACCGGAAAGCTTTCGGTGGCGGCCAGCGTAGCCAACCGCCAGTTGCCGCCGGGGACCTCACCCAATAGTGGCGCTTGTGCAAAGGTAGTAGAGAATTGCTGTGCCGGAACCGGACGTGGCAACCCGCTAACCTGCTGCATAGGGGGGTAGTTCGCCGCCACTAACAAAGCTGCCGGATCAATGCCCAGGGCACCGGTGAACTGCAGCAACTTGCCCATACTGGGCGTCTGCCCCAGGCACATATTACTGATATACCCCGGGCTTATCCGTGTGCGTTTGGCCGCCTCGCGCTGCGATATCCCCAGCCGAATGAGCGTTGCGGTTACCTCCCGGCCAAATTCGCGTGATACTGGCATTTTAATTCGTTACCTTATCCACATCTGCATAAAGGTTACGCCGTTCCGTTTTTGCCACTACCGCCAGTTCGCGTAATGCGGCAACACCGCGGCGTGCCTGGGTATCAGAGGGCTTAACTCCAGCATACCGCGTACGGACATACAGCTCCGATATCTCCGCCACTAACAAGCCCATCGGCTCATTTATCTCACGAAAACTCAGCTCAAATTCACTGGCCGTCAATCCTGTGGGTTTTACTACCCCCCATTGCTCCAGCCAGCGGTGCATACATCGGTACGTGGCATTCACTACATGTTCCGCCTGCTCTGGCATCAGCTCTTCTTTCGGCAGACGTGGCGGACGAGCGCTACGTAGATACACGATCAGGGTAATTACACCACCGATTAACAGTATCACGATGATGGAATAGATACGGAAACGCAGGTCGGTGCGGAAGTTATTCCATAACCCCGCCACAAAATTCTTTGCTGTCGTCAAACCATCGATAAAGCCACCCCAGATAGATTCCCAGCCTGTTGGAATGGGGGTAGAACCAGCAGTTGGGTCAGCGGGATACCAGCCATAACTCGGCAGGAATACCTCTACCCAGGCATGTGCATGTTCGGCCTTTACACTATATGTGGTCATCCCTGCCTGCTGTTCTGCACCTGCCACCGGATCTCCAGTGGCAAAGCCAACTACAAAACGTGCCGGGATATCCACAGAACGGCAGAGCATCACCATGGCTCCTGCGAAGTAAACGCAGTACCCCTTCTTGGTATTGAAAAGAAAGTCGATCGTTGGATCTTCATTATTTTTTGATCTACCCGGTTTCAATGTGTATTTGAAATTCATAGCCAAATATGACTGGAGAGCATTCACCACATTGATCTCATATTTTTCGTCCTTTTTGATCTTCTTCTCATCAATTATTTGGCGGGCCAGTGTCCGAATCCGCTCGGCATTAGTCGTGGAAAAATCTGAGCTACTCGCCATATCGGTATATCTCTTCTCATCCTGCGCTGGCAGACTCACCTTGGTATCCAAAATCATCGAGTACGGCGAAGGTTTATTTATCGACACTACCTGATAGCTATCAATCGGCTTGCCACGACTTCTACTCCTACGCGTCATAAACACCGAGCTATCATCCGCGACTATCGGGAGGAGATTATCGCTGTAATTTCCGCTGACAAACACCCCCTGGTATGCACAATGTATCGGCTCTTCTGGGGCAGCAAGCACCGGATTCTTCAGCACGATGGACTGAAAGAGAATATCACGTGGCAAATCCACGCCGCCGGTGTTTTTTGTAAAACTTATCTCAATCTTACCTTCTTTGACTCCTTCAACTATTCCCGGATCGATACCCTCAATCCCAGCTATTATGCTATCCTGCTTCCCTGTAGTCTTTTGCGGGGCATTGTACCATTCAACCTGCTCGCCTATAGAAGTGTTGTCTATCAGAGCGGGCGTCAGCAATGACGCTGCCCCCATGTCTTGTATCCCACTCAGCCAGTCCCTTCTTTTATTGACCCAGCTGCCTTTCTCGTACTCTGCATATGACGTCGCCCGCCAGAGATAGTTTCCGGATCTGCTCTGTGGCACCGAAATGAGCATCACCTCAGCTTTGCTGGTAGGCCAACCAATATCGCCCATGGTGACGTGATCCTTTACAGCCAGTGATACTTGCGCGTTGGGGAAACCGGGCAGTGACATCGTGGGCGGGCGCACATTGCGATACATCCGTGCAGAAAGCGCTGGTAGATTTATCGGCTGCATGAGAAACCCCAGCACCACCGCGATGGGGAACAGAACAGCCACAAACTTCATGATCTGCCAGAAAATTCGGCGTTGCACCCGTAACGGCGGAAAGATGGTGAACCACCGTTGCGTCTGCTCCATACTGATAATGTAGAGAGTAGTGATGCAGAAGAGTAGCAATGTAACCAACATCATTGGTTGATTTGCCATAGATGGTGTGCCGGACAGTCGATTTATTACCGAGAAAAATAAGAGGATTGCAAAGCTGGGGATCGGAGTCTGCAATATCTCCTGCGGTGTAACCAGCACGAAAGCACGCCCGGCGGCGAGGAAAGTAAAGACCTTGAGCAGGGCATTGAAACGCGCCATCGAATCGACAGCCAAGAGGGACGTTTGGAAATCGTTCCAGTCAATAGCCAGGCCGGGGTCATCTTTCAACAACGCCCAGGTAATCCCAATAAGCGGCACCATCACCATCAAATTGAGGAATATTCGATTGTAGCTCCGCTGGCGGAAATATAGACTGGCCGGGACACCCAGCAGAATAATCACTACCACAATATTGAAGAGCGGAGGAGTGAGGATTGACCGCGCAACGAGAGTAGGCGCCAACATATTTATCCCTACCATCAGGTAAGGTAGCCATGCATCGCGCCAGGTCAACGGCCTTTCTTTCAGAATCGGCACTGTCATAAGGTAATTATAGCGCAGAATCCAGGAATTGCGTAATATGTCAGGCTATGATTCTGTATACAGTGCTATTCAGCACTTCTTCGCTAACGGATTATTAACCATTTGCTAACAACTACTTTTCTCTTTTCCGGTATTTTTGTAGAATGATTCCCGTAATGCACGTGAAAGTAGTAATATAGTAGAAATGGAGGCTTTGCATGGCTGTTGATACAAGTATAGTATACGCTCTAGTATTGGGGGGCGGTGTGGGAACACGTCTGTACCCGCTAACGAAAGATAGATCGAAGCCAGCCGTGCCGTTGGCGGGCAAATATCGTTTGATCGATGTGCCGGTAAGTAACTGCATCAATTCAAAGATCGGCAAAATATTCGTCCTTACGCAGTTCAACACCCAGTCATTGCATCGTCACATTCATAATACTTACAAATTCGACATCTTCTCCGAGAACTTCGTAGAGATCCTCGCCGCTGAACAGACGGCGGGGAAGAATGAATGGTACCAGGGCACCGCCGATGCAGTACGGCGTAACCTGTGGCATCTCACCGACCAGAATGTCGACCGCGTGTTGATCCTCTCGGGCGATCAGCTTTACCGCATGGATTTTCGTGACATTATGGAAACGCATGATAAAATGCGTGCCGAAGTCACCCTCGCCGCTACTATTCGCCGCCCCGACCAGGTGGAAGGGTTCGGTATCCTCAAGGTAGATCGCCATTTCCGCGTAGTAGAGTTCGTGGAAAAGCCTAACAAAGCCGAATTACGCGATCTGATCATTCAGGGGGAAGACCTTGCTCCACTGGGCGTGAAGGCAGAAGGTCCTGTTGTATTGGCCTCTATGGGGATTTACCTCTTTAATCGTACCCGGCTAGAGCTGGCGCTGGATAATGAGAACGCTGATTTCGGCCGTAACGTCATCCCCTGGGCGATTGAACATATGCGCGTATTCGTACACCCATACATGGGATATTGGGAGGATGTCGGTACCATCAGCTCATTCTTCAGTACCCATATGGATTTAGTCAGCAAAAAGCCGCTCTTTGACTTTTATGAGTCCGGACGGCCCATTTACACTAACCCGCGCTTCCTGCCAAACGGAAAAGTCACCGGGAACAGCAAAATAACTGATGCTATCATCAGCGATGGCTGCATGATTGAATCCGCCACCATCGAGCAGTCTGTCATCGGTGTGCGCAGTATCATCGGCACTGGTAGTGTGCTGCGTGAAGTGGTGATGATGGGGCAAGATACTTACGAAACAGATGAACAAAAAATGGATAATGCCGGAATGCCCGGGCGTGGCATCGGCTGTAACTGCCAGATAACCCGTGCTATCATCGATAAAAATGCCCGCATCGGCGACGGCGTCATCATCACCTCCCATCTGAATCGCCCTAATGAAGACGGTGATTGCTACTGTGTCCGTGACGGCGTGGTAATAATCCCGAAAAATGCAGTAATCCCGGAAGGGCGGAAGATATAGCAGATTAGGGCCTATGCTAAAATTGACACCAGCCTCCCAATATGCTACACTTCATCAAAATGTCGGAAGTTAATTCCGGCATTTTGTTTGACTATCCTGGCGGAGGTGCATAAACATTAACAAACAACTTCGTGTGAACGACCGAATTCGGGTGCGCGACGTTCGTCTTATTGACGAAGACGGACATCAGGCGGGCATTGTCTTGACGCGTGATGCGTTACAGCGAGCAAAAGACGCTGGGTTGGATCTGATTGAGGTTTCTCCCAACGCTAACCCGCCGGTATGCAGAATTATGGACTATGGAAAGTTTAAATACGAGCAAGCAAAACGCGACAAAGAAGCCCATAAGCGGGTGAAGCAAAGTGAGCTGGCGCTCATTCGCCTGCGCCCAAATATTGATGACCACGATTTCGAATTCAAGCTAAAGAATACCCGCAAGTTCATCGGCGAAGGCGATAAAGTCCGCATTTTTGTAATATTCCGCAGCCGTGAGTTCTCGCACCCGGAATTTGGCCGCAATCTGCTGCAGAAATTCATTGACGGCACAGCGGATATCGCCAATGTAGAGAAGACTATCGGGATGGAAGGTCGGCAAATGAGCCTGGTGATTGCACCGAAACAGGCCGTATTGCCCGCAAAGCCGCCGAAAGAGCCGAAAGCTCCCAAGCCTGTCGCTGCTGCGCCCGCCCCGACAGCCATGGCTGCCGCACTGGAAGTCGCAGGAGCCACCACTGTCGAGGAAAACTAATTTATTGTGTATCGCCTACCTCGCGCATGATGCAGGTAGGTAATAATATGTATCTATAGGCGATAGCCTGGAAAGGAGTGTCAGTTCCGTGAAAAATAAGATGCGCACCCGCAAATCTGCGGCCAAACGTATGGAGTATACCGGTACCGGTAAGATTAAGTTCCGCTCAAACTTCAACAGCCACTTACTCACCCGTAAAAGCTCCGCACGCAAACGCAAACTGCAAATGGCGAAAATTCTCAGCCCCGACCTGGCGGCTGGCGTGAAGACTATGTTACCTTACGGTCAATAGTCTCACTGAACAAGTGCCCTCCACTTGAGGATGGGCCTCCGTAACCCCGGTGATCGTACCGGTGGGATTCGAGAAAGGATAGAAAAATATGCCTCGCGTAAAACGTGGTGCTACCACTCACAAACGCCATAAACGCATCTTAAAAGATGCATCCGGATACTGGGGCGGCCGAAGCCGCCTTATCAAAACAGCAAAAGAAGCTGTGATGAAAGCTCTCGATGACGCTTTCCGCGGTCGTAAACGCCGCAAGCGCGATTTTCGACGCTTATGGATCGCCCGCATCAATGCCGGATGCCGCATGCACGGCCTGACCTACAACCGGTTCATCTTCGCCCTCAACAAATTGGGCATGGCAGTGAACCGCAAAATGCTCTCGGAAGTCGCCATCAATGACCCGCAGTCCTTCGCCACATTGTGTGCCAAGGCCAGCGCCATCCTGGTTGGCTAACTAGAGCTATCGCGATACAGTACATAGCGGGCGTCTTTCTCCGGGAAGACGCCCGCTATTTTGTATCACCCATCCCCTGCACATGATAGAAATATACCTGTATAATGATACAAAAGCTTGACGGAAATACCGTTGAAGGAGTATACCATGCTTGCATTTGAAATCACCGCTATTGTGGTGCTGATACTAATCGGGATATTACTAGTCATTGAACTATTCGCAATGACAGCGTTGTTGCTATCTATTAAGAACATGTCAGATAAAATACAGGAAGATATCGTCCCCTTGCTGGAGAAGGGCGGGCAACTACTGGATACAATGAATAAGGTGGCCGAGGATGTGCAACGAAAGTCGGAGCGCGTAACAGAAACTACCGCGCACACTGCTGAAACTATATCCGAAGGCCTCGCGGATACCTCGCGAATAGCACAAAAAGTAGTTACTACCCCCATCTTCTCCGGCATGGCATTATTCACCGGCGTTAAGCGTGCCTTTGCCATCTGGAAAAAGGCGCATGCAAGTCGAAAATAGGTGAAACTATTCATGCATCGTTGCGTATTAATCTAAAGTGCGAACGAAAAACTATGTCTGGGAGGAAAATATGAAGTCAATATTACTGGCGCTAAGCGTATTTGCAATTACCATCCCGGTATTTGCACAACCCCATGCTGTCATACAGCCGATCGATCCGATAGGCGGAATCAATGGTGGCGCACCCATGGCTGGCAATTTAGGTATCCCGCTTAATCTCATGCCTGCAATGATGCCTGCATTGATGCCAACTTTTTTAGACGCTAATTCCGATAACAAAGCAATGATCGTTACAAAATTTGGAGCATTTATCATCACAGACGGTTTACTGGTCAAATTTGATGCCAAAACGCTGAAACCTTTAGGAACTTTTAGACTGCTGGCTGCCCCTACCCCACAAGATATGGGCAACTATATGCTCCCCCTCAAAGGCCCAAAGGGGGAAGTGGCTAACGCACCTGTTCCCGGAGTTGCTATGCCCGCGGCACCCGCGGCACAGGTTTTTGACTGGGATAAATATAGCAAAGACAATCAGCGTTTTACCACCAAACCGGTAATGATCGTCGACGACGCAGATCTGATAATTATAATATATGACCAATTCACCCGTATAGGGATGGATAAACTCGACATACTGGCCGCTACAGATATCATAGCCAATAAAAATGCAGACGGAACAGCGGCCGAAGTTAATTTCTTTGGCGAAGTCCCCGGAATAAAACTGTGCGACAACATCCTCTACATTAACCGTGGCGGTATCATCATGTCAGTCAGTCCTGCCAATGGTAAAGTGCTGGGACAAGTTAAATTCCCAACGGAACTAATGACAAACCAGATGGGCATGATGAATGCTATCACGCTAAATGATAAATTCGACATAAAGACAATCAACTTCAACAAGTAAGCACTATCTTAAGTTATTACGGCACAAGCCGTAGACATAAATAAGGAGAACGCTAATGAAACAGAGTCTGATTCTAATGGTAGTCCTCGTTGTGGTGACAGCTTTGTCATCCTTCGCCCAAGCCCAAGGTAATGCTGGTGCAGGTACCCCTGCCCCAGCCGTCATGACCCTCACAGACCAGGGTCTGATCATCGTTCGTGGTGCCGCAGTCGCCAAATTCGACCTCGCCAAACTCGAATCCAAAGGGGTAATTGATATCTTCGGCCCCATGCCAGCTGCACCAGCAGCTGGAGCACAGAAGGCTGATAGAATTACTTACCGAGCAGAAATGACAAAACGTGAAGCGACCCCAGTGATGATCGCTGTTGCTGACACGAAAGCAAAAACCAGCAACCTCTTCATCGTGATCGGTGATCAATTCGTGAACATCGACCTGATTACCTTTAAAGTACTGGCTAACGTTTCAACAGCGGCACCGGTAGATCCTGCTGGTGTTGATCCAAAAGGCAACGGTCGTGGTCAATGGCAGCAGGCTGCTGCTATTATTCCTGTGTTACAATACAACGAAAAAGAAGGAACCCTGTACGTACTGAAGGGCACCGGTATTATCACAATCAATGTCGCAGATGGCAAAGTAGCCGCACGTGGAACCTTGCCGAAAGAGCTGATACCAGCTAATGCCAACCCATGGGGCGGCAAAGGTGGCGGCAAAGGCGGGGGTAACAATCAGCCACCTGCTGCTGATCCAGTTCCGGCAGTACCCGTAAATTAGCAACAGCAAAATAGCGATTTCGGATCAATCAAAATAAACCGCGCTTACGTAGTACTGTCATCGGTTACCAGGTAAACCGGTACCCGATGACAGTATATGGTTTATGCTTCAAGGAGATAATACTATGAGAATTTCTATCATACTCTGCCTGGTGATAACGCTGGGGATACATGCGCTAGCAGCAATTACCCCGCCAACAAATCCTGGCGTTAAACCTGCTATACCCCAGAATGATGCTGCTGGCATCGTACAAGCTAAAGTCGTCACCGGCACCACAAATAACCAGGGTACGGTGATGGAATCCACCAAGGCAGGGCTTTTTGTCATCATCAATGGAAACATCGTCAAATACGAGAATGCCACGCTGGAGGAGCTGGGGAAATTGGCGCTATTGCCTGCACTCCCTGCTACTCCTCCTGATGTTCGGGTCGATCGTACGGCATTTATGAAATACTTCTCTGATCAGGCACAACGCCGGATTGCTCCTCAAGTTATCTCTACCGATACAGAGTTACTACTCTACTACGTCGGTCAATATTATCGGATTGATTCTGACAAAATGGAGATCAAAGCACAGTCAGTAGTCGTTAAGCCTCCAGTAGCCGGGGGCATAATTTTTCAAATGAATAATGCCCCTCCTACAGCGACAATGATTGCAAATGACAAAGCAGTGTATTTTCTCACCGACACTGAGATTATCTCCATCGATAAAGAAACCGGCAAAGAACTTTTACGCAGCAAAATCCCAGTAGGGATTGCAGTAGCCCCTCCCGTACAGTGGAATCCAAATCCGGGCGGTGGCCCAGGCGCCGGTGGCTATACCCCACCGACACCAGTAAAGACAACTGTGACCAAAATCGGCACAGTTATCAATCATGCGGATGTCGAAGGTGGCATCTGGACAATTAAAGATGATACCTTAGATGAGTATATACTCACCGGCACAAAACTGGAAACGTTACTTGCTGAAGATGGTATTGAAGGCAAAAAGATTCGGGTCACCGGTATTATGACACCTCCCGGCGGAGCGCATAATTTCGGCAAGGGTTCGATTGAATTCACCGACTATCAGGTTATCCCCGAATAACCTCCAACAAACTAAATACCAAGGTCTGGGGCACCGTAAGGTGCCCCATTTCGTTTTTATACTTGGAGTGACCCGCAAATTCGCGTATAATTACAGTATTCGATAAGTGAAGGATATCAGCTATGAGTAATTATGAACCTGTAATTGGATTTGAAGTACATGCCGAATTAGCCACTAAATCAAAGATATTCTGCGGCTGCAGCACTACCCCCGGTGCTGCCGCTAATACCCATACCTGCCCTGTATGCCTGGGATTACCCGGTGCATTGCCGGTCTTTAACCGGGAGGCACAAGAATTTGCTTTGAAGGTAGCACTTGCCTGCCATTGCAAAATATCTTCCCCCGCGGTATTTGAACGAAAAAATTACTATTATCCTGATCTGCCGAAGAATTACCAGATTTCGCAGAAACGGGCTCCCTTTGGTCTCGATGGCTACTTCGACATCGAATTACCAGATGGCAACAGTAAACGTATATCCATTGTCGACATTCACCTGGAAGAAGACGCCGGCAAGCTGGCCCACCCGGATGATAAGAAGTCAGCCGCTTATAGCCTGGTAGACTTTAACCGCGCCAGTGTCCCCCTGCTGGAGATCGTCTCCGGGCCAGATATCGGCAGTATCGCCGAGGCAGAGGCCTACATGTCTGCCATGCGCCAGTTATTGCAATTTTTGGGGGTATCCGAAGCTCGCATGGAGCTAGGGCAGATTCGTTTTGAGGCAAATGTCTCCGTTCGACCAGTGGGATCGAGTGAGCTGCGCAAGCGAGTAGAAATGAAAAACCTTAACTCCTTCCGCACAGTGGTAAATGCCTCGGAATACGAGATCGCCCGTCAAACAGAAGCCTATGAAAACGGTGAAGAGATAGTGCAGGAGACGCGCCTGTGGGATGATGTGCGCGGAATTACCGTCAGCATGCGCTCCAAAGAAGATGCCCATGATTACCGCTATTTTCCAGATCCAGACCTGGTCTCGATGGTCTTTACTGATGAATATCTAGCGAGTGTCTATGCCTCCCTGCCCGAATTGCCCGCCGCCCGCCGGACGCGTTTCATTGAACAGTTCGGCCTGCCGGAATATGATGCCCGCTTACTTACCGCCGACAAACCGGTCGCCGACTTTGTTGATGCAGTTATCGCGCTGGGAATATCGCCGAAACTCGTATCCAATTGGACGATGGGCGAGCTGCTCCGCTCGCTGAACGAAAAGTCACTGCCGCCCGAAGAAAACCCCATCAGCCCGGAGATGATGGCCGAGCTACTCCACCTGCTGGATAGTGGAAAAATCAACGCTGGCCAGGCAAAACAAGTCTTCGCAGAGATGTTCAACACTGGTGGCGACCCTGCGGAGATAGCAAAAGCACGCGGCCTGGAGCAGATGACTGATACCGGAGAATTGGAGGCAATAATTGATGCAATCATCGCCGCGAACCCCGATCCTTGTGCCCGCTTCGCCGCTGGTGAGGACAAGCCACTAGCCTTCCTGGTAGGGCAGATCATGCGGCAATCCAAGGGAAAGGCAAATGCTGCACTGGTGAATGAGTTGTTGGGGAAGAAATTACGCCCATAAAGTACAAAATAAACGCCGTCGCGCCACCTTCACGATAGCGCGACGGCGTCATCAATCAGCTTCTTAGTCTAGCTTTGACTGATATTCGATGGCGGTCAACATGCCATTTAATTCTGCGGGAACAGACATCTCAATCTTAACCATCCATGCGGCATAGGAGTCGCTATTGATGGTAGCAGGCTCATCAATCAGCGTCTCATTAATCTCAATAACTTTGCCACTCACCGGTGTATAGAGGTCAGAGATACTCTTCACCGACTCTACGCTACCCATAACTTCGCCTGCTGTCATATCATCATCAGGACGCGGTAAATCCAGATAAACAATTTCGCCCAGCTGTTCCTGCGCAAATTGCGTGATACCAATAACAGCAATGTTACCTTCCACCCGCACCCATTGGTGTGTGGTGGTATACTTCAGATCATTAGGATACATATTACCCCTCCTTTAATTCCTTCTCGTTCTGTGCTTTTTTTCGGCACATTATTATTGATACAACGCGAAGCGGGGAATTCCCTTTTTTTCTTTGCGAAAATCTGCAAATTTGGTTACAATGTGTACATGTCATCGATATCAACGAGCAAAGTTGAGATTCAAGTGTTTCACCGCAGATTGAGCAACCCCCTCTTTCTGACACTGCGACATGCGGATGAAACGCCCTTTGCAGGCAAATGGGGCATCCTGACCGGTGATGTACGGGAATTCGAATTACCCGTCAACGCTGCCTTGCAGACACTGGTAGAAAAAACCGCGCTGAAACCGATCGCTATCTGGGCACTTGACTACATCCATAGTTATTATGACCACCGTACCGATACAATTTATATGTGCCCATCATTCGCCATTGAAATCGAAAATGACAAACACACCCTTGATAGGGTGTACTACGATTCCTCACGCTGGATTACTGCAGCACAAGCAATTACCTTGCTGAATTGGCCCGGTCAGAGCGAGGGGTTGCGACGGGCAGCAGAAGACGTAGTCTTCGCCTCAGATCGCGGCGCTGCTTTTCGGATAAATCCTCATGAATAATGAGGATGACCTTGAAACCCCGCACACGCCCCACCCTCCGATAATAATCCCCGCCAACTATGGCTTTTGGCCTGAAGCACTACGCTCACTCCGTCATCGTAATTACCTCTATTTCTTCGCCGGTCAGCTTATCTCACTTCTCGGTACCTGGATGCAAAATGCTGCCCAGGGATGGCTACTTCCTATTCTGGCCAGCCGCGACTTTCATGTAGCTAACACTTCATATTATGTAGGCGCCGTCAGCGCTATTGCCACTACACCGATGTTCTTTCTTATCCTCTTCGCCGGGGTAGTTGCCGACCGCCGAGATAAACGTTCGATCCTGCTGATAACCCAGTCGATCATGATGATCTCAGCATTTGTCCTCGCCTATGTCACCCATTTCCATTATGACCAGCTGCACATCTGGCATCTGGCAATATTTGGTATCATTGGCGGCATCACCATGTCCTTCGATATGCCCACCCGTCAATCATATGTCAAAGAACTCGTCGGTATCCAGGATATCGGCAACGCAATCGCACTTAACTCAGCTATCTTCAATGCCGCGCGGATATGTGGCCCGGTCATTGCCGGCACACTTATCGCCTTGCCCTATATCGGCATGGAAGGGGCTTTTCTTATCAACGGCATCAGCTATATCGCCGTTATCATCGGCCTCTATCTCATCAATACCCGCACTATCGCGATGCCACCGAGTGATAACAACCTCTGGGGGCACCTGCGCGAGGGCTTCAGTTACGTCCGTCATCAACGCGCCATCCGCCTGATACTGCTGATAATGGCCATTTTCAGCGTCTTCGGCTTCTCCAGTAATATCCTCTTCCCGGTCATTGCACATGAAGTGCTCAAAGTCGGGATTCGCGAATATACTTGGATGGTCACCAGCATGGGCATCGGCGCCTTCATCGGGGCGATTCTCCTCGCGCAATACTCCTCGCACATCAACAAAGGAACCATGCTGATGCTCGGAGGTACCATCTGCGGGGCGTCGCTCATCGCCTTCTGCAGTGCACAGATGCTTCATTCTTTGTGGGGATGCCTGGCGGCCCTCCCCTTCATTGGCGGCGGCCTGATCATCACCAGCGCCTCCATTAACAGTCTCATCCAGGAGCTCGCGCCGGATCATCTGCGGGGACGTGTAGTGAGTATCTGGGCCTTCCTCTTCGCCGGCCTCACTCCTTTGGGAGCCTTCACAGTCGGCGGAATCGCCCACTTCACCAGTCCAGCCATCTCCAGCCTAGTAGGCGGCATCGTCTGTATCCTCACCATCGCCGTAACCAGTTTGGCTTCGCCGTGGGTGTGGAAACTGAAATGAGGTGCTTATTTGTAATAACACCTCTTTTTTGGCTCTATGAAGAAAAATTCACGGGCAATTCAGAGATGTTTGCTAATTAATTTACCAGCACCGTATAACTAATTTGTCATCATGTCGATCCTTTTATCATGTTAAGCAGATAGCGGCGTTGATAACCGGTGAATCATTGTCCTCGATCACACCGCGATTAAGCTCCAGCACTTGGATTTGCTCGGGGGCGAAGAAGCGTTGCAACACCGGGATCGCCATATTGGGATCCGTATGCTGGCCGCAGGTGAAAATATCCACGGCGATATAGCCGTGCAACGGCCAGGTTTGTACCATCACATGCGACTCGGCCAGAATCGCGACGCCATTCATACCTGCAGACGCGCTGGGATATACGCGCAAATCAAGTAACGTGGCCCCGCACGCCGTAATAGTCCGAGTGATGGCTTCCTCCACTGTATCCTGTGAGCACATGGCGGTGATATCGCAGCCCCATAACTCGACAATTAAATGTCGTCCAACTCGTTGCATCTCTACCCTCCACGACCGCCGTGGGGTCTATGCCCGACGGTGTCGTTACATATTCGTAAAATAATCACATCTGAGCAGGTAGCTCAATACTAATACCCGTCCCGGCCCAGATCACACCGCTACCCAGTTCCTCACGCAAAATCTCAAAGGCTCGCTGCCCGGTACAATGGTTGACCCAGAGATTTTGGATGTGAAAGTTCTGCAGGTCATGTGCTAACTCGATGACAGCTGCCTCTTCTCGGTCATGCAAATGCAAACCACCGACCACCGCGTATATCTGTGGTACGCCGGTTATTAGCTGGGCAGTAAGAATCGTATTGATCACTCCGGCGTGACAACAGCCGGTGATAATAACCAGCCCCTGTTCCGTCATCAGCACGATCGACTGCTCATCGGAGAAGGTATCAGTGCGCCAGCGGTCCCCGCGCATGCGTTGAAAATACGGTTTTGCCGGTACTCCCATAAAATTCGGGATGCTCCCCGTACTCCATATCCCCGGCGCGAGTAGCCGCGCAACACTGGCTGGTTGCCAGGTGACGTGCTTGGCGTCCAGCAAGTATTGCGACCATGGGATACCAATTGAGCGTGGTAGCGCATTTTTCGGACAGGCTATCCGCTCTTCCCACGCATGCGGATGCACCAAAATCCTGGGCGTGACGCCGGTATCCAACAATGCCGGTATGCCACCGGTATGGTCATAATGCCCATGCGTGAGCACGACCTGGGTGATCGCGGCGAGGTCAATACCCAGCGTCTGGGCATTCTGGAGAAAACATCCATCCTGACCGGTGTCAATCAAGACATGTTCCTCACCCACCTCCAGCCAGAGACTCAACCCATGCTGGGCAATCAGATTGGGCTGGTGAGTCGTATTTTCGATTAAGACTGTGACGGTCATACTGGACATGGCAAAAAAGACTCTTTTCGTTACGGTGTAGTTTGCACTTATCATCTACTTACTGCTATACTTTTGTCAAGAGGTGCAGGACACATCCCACCGGTGAAAGGACTATCTGATGAATATACACTACAATGATAATGTGATTATGCATTTTCTCGAGCCGATAAACGTCGGTGTCCTTGAAAATTCGGACGGTGAGGGAATCGTCGGAGATATGACCTGCGGCGACATGATGGTGATGTATATCCATGTGCAGGATGAGCGTCTGGCTGATATCAAGTATCAAGTATTCGGGTGCGCCGCGGCCATCGCCACTTGCAGTGCGTTGAGCGAAATGGCGATGAATAAAACACTTGGTGAAGCACTGGCCATCACGGATGAGGACGTCATCCGCTACCTGGGAGGCCTTCCCGACCCCAAAGCCCACTGCTCCACGGGCGCCGCCAGTGCGCTACACCAGGCAATCGCCGATGCACGCGCGCGGCAGAAACCTCAACTTTGATGACGCCAGGCATTAGTGCCCGTACCGTCCGCCCAGCCGTGAACGACAGGGCGGACGGACAGGCCAATGCTGATGGTTTTTCACGAGCAACGATACTCCTTGTTGCCGAAGATAAAAATGACGATTCCCGCGTCACCGCATCGACTACTTTTTACGAAAAAACCATTGGGTGAATCTTGTATACAGCGATGGGCGCACAACTGCCTCCGGGGGAGGCAGCAAACCGTGGCGTCGTTGGCGCGGAGGCGCTGCAGGTTGTTTCACCTCATGATGTTTTGAATTCTCCCAGGCTTCTCGGGCTGCGCGGATTGCCGATAAAAATGCTGGATTCATCGCACCTTCTCTTCTGCAGCAGCATCGCCGGCATCATGGGCCACCCGGCTTAGGAATTGCTGTGCATATTCAATCTGTGGCATGGTTCCCATAATAATCAGCTCATCGTCTTTTTGTAACACCGAGTCCGGGCACGGATTGACCTGCAATTCTTTTCCGCTCCGCTGCAGAGCCAGCACTGTCACACCACACTGTTGCCAGATATTGAGTTCCTGCAGAGTGGCCCCGCTGACTATGGCTTCGGCTGGAATGACGATGTGGCCGATGTCGGTCTCGTTTTTATCACTGTGAATTATCAGGTCAAGGAAGTCCACCACGCCGGGTTTGATGACGGCGGCGGCCATCCGCCGTCCTCCGAGGATATAGGGAGACATGACGGTGTTGGCCCCGGCGCGTCGGAGTTTATCCTCGTTCTCTTCACGGATCGAACGCGCAACGATATTGAGTTGCGGGTTGATGCCGCGTGCCGTCAACACGATGAAGACGTTTTCCTCATCAGTTGAGGTGACGGCGATCAGCCCTTTCGCCCGTGAAATGCCGGCTTGATTCAGCTTGTCATCCTGGCTGGCTTTACCGATGACATGGAGAAATTTTTCTTCATCCAGCTTCGGCAGTTGCTCTGGGTTGTCTTCAATAACCACGAACGGCACTGATAACCGCCGGAAGTCTTTAACGATCTGCTGCCCCATGCGGCCATAACCGCATACGATATAGTGGTCAGAAATGGTGTCGATAAGCTTGTTCATAGTTTCCCTCGCGATCTGATCTTCAGTCTCAAATAGTAAATCCACCGCCTTTGCGGTAGCGTCTTCAGATGGCACGAAAAGCAGGCCGGGAGAAATATCCAACAGTATCTGTCCCTCGCTGCGGCTGCGTGCCGTGAAAGCTAGATTCCCTGTGTATCCTACATGGCGGATGACACGCAGGAGTGACATATTGCTCCGTTGATCGCGGATAGTGCTGATTACCCAGCGTGCCTGCTGCAACGGGAGCGTCGCGGCAAAATCCGGGTCCTCTGCGTCGCCGAAGATCGCTGGCCAGCTGCGTGCATTCCATACCTCCACCGCCTGTGGATCGAAATCCACCCCGAGGACGGAGCGTCCCCGCTCCCGGATATGTCCCGCGATGTTGCTCCCATACTCACCGATACCGAAAATGATAATATCGACCTTAGGTACGTCAACTATACCGTCAGCATCTTCACGATGGTACTGTTTGCGATCAAAAACCTGGAGATAGCGCGCCATCCGGTCATAGAGCCCTTGTGTATGCTGGATGAGATAGCTGGAGAGGCCGATAGTAATTAATCCGACGAAGGTGATCATGCTGACGGTATCACCCCGCAAATGTCCCGCGCTCGCGCCCAGCGCTACCAAGATAAGGGAGAATTCGCTGATCTGCGCCAGATAAAGGCCGGACATGAATCCGGTGCGCTTGCGGTATCCCATCCGGGTTAATACCAGCATAATCAGCACGGGCTTGACCAGCAGTACGAAAGCCGACAGCACCAGGGCGGTGATTATCTGCGCCCCGAGGGAGCCGATATCGAGCTGACTTCCCAATTCTATAAAGAAAAACAGCAGCAGGAAATCGCGTAAGCTGACCAGTTTGGCGGCGAGGATTTCACGATACACAGTGGATGCGAGTGAGATGCCGGCCAGGAAGGCGCCGACCTCTTTCCCAAAGCCCAGCGCCTCCGCGATAAGCGCCAGCGCTAAAGCCCAGGCTATGCCGGCCAATACCAGCAGTTCTGTCGAACGGGCAAGCTGCGGCAGTATCCGGGGTAACAGGTAAACTGTTGCGGCCCAGATACCCAGGAGCAGGGCGAAGCCCTTTGCGATGATGAGCAGCGTCTGGAGCGCTAGATGGAAGTCCGCTGAACCAGATGCCGCCGAGAGTGTAATCATCGCCAGCACCACCACCAGATCCTGAATAATCAGGATGCCGAGAGTCAATCGACCCTGCAGCGAATCCGTTTCCTGTTTGTCGGAGAGCAGTTTGACGATGATGATAGTGCTGGAGAAAGTGAGTGCCAGCGCGACATACAGCGCGGTGACCGGGGGCATGCCCAGCACCCATGCCAGTAGGTAGGCGAAGACCATGGTGAGCGCCACCTGGCTCAACCCCGCGATGACGGCGACCATGCCCATGGAACGGATGATGTGTAAATCCAGCCGCAGACCGACCACGAACAACAGTAATGTCAGGCCCATTTGCGCCAATACATGGACCTGGTCTGCCGATTCAATCCAATGCAGCCCCGACGGTCCGACGAGAATGCCGACGGCGATAAAGCCGATCACCAATGGCTGACGCAGGCGCACCGCCGCGAATCCTGCGATGGCGGCCACCAGCAGGATAACGACAAATTCGCTAAAACCATCATGAAAACCGAAAGGCATAATTACGACCTGATAAAGCATAGCATAAATGCGCAGAATACTGTAAGAGACATCATGGACAATCAGCCCGAGGATAGCTTATCCCGCATATTGCGTTAATCTATTTTGCGAATCATAGCTTAACGCCACGTCTTTGTAAATAGTCGGGTTGCCCTTGTCGTCGTAGTGGAACGACAATGCGGCATCCGGCACCTCTTGACAGATTACGGCAACAGGTAGAAAATAGGGTGTAGTTTACACCTATGTGTATAAACCACTATATCGGGAGGTAGAAAGATGAAGATTGCTATTCCTGCGGTGGGCAGTGAACCGGCCGCGCTGATTGATGCCCGTTTCGGGCGCGCTCCCTGGTTTCTCGTGTATGATACCGAGGCGCAAAGCTGGGAAGCGGTGGAGAATACCCCCAACCTGCAGGCGGCGCAAGGCGCCGGGATCCAATCGGCAGAGACGCTGGTGCACCACGGCGCTAACGCCGTGCTGACCCCCCATTGCGGCCCAAAAGCGTTTCGCGTACTCCAAGCCGCCGGGGTGATGATCTACCTCGGAGTGAACGGCACTGCCGAAGATGCCCTTGCCGCCTACCAGGCTGGGAAGCTGCAACCATCAGCATCCGCGGATGTTGAAGGGCACTGGTAAGCCCCTTACAGTATTACGCTACTCATGTCCGGGTTCGGCCACTCGCCTTCTACCTGTGCAACAAGATGAGTGCATCATGGTATAATGCCATAGCAGCATTTCACACATAGGGAGTAAATTAGCTATGCCGAGAGGAAAATGTCATCGTCATGGAGCAGACCGACCCTGCACGTGCGCCATGGGGAATTTGTACCGTTTCGTGGAACCAGTCGTGCTCCTAATGTTGAAGAAACGTGGTCCTTCTTACGGGTACGAGTTGGCGACAGCATTGAATGAACACGCGCTCACGGACGCTGAGATCGAACGAGCGGCACTGTACCGCACGCTGAAACAACTGGAAGTGAACGGTCATGTGGTCTCCGACTGGGATGTCAGCGGCAGTGGCCCCGCCCGCCATGTTTATCGGTTGACCGGCAGTGGTGAGGAACACTTGCAAGAATGGGGCGTGGTGCTGGACAAATTGTCACAGGCGATGGCATCGTTCGTGAATGACGTCAAGGAAGTATACCCTGCGCGATGACACCGCTACGCCGGTAAAGCGTGTGATGACGAGAGCCTGGCACCAGGCGGTAGGGTTTACCACAGATAGTACATTGACTCCTTCGAAAATAGATTTTACGGACGCTTTGCCCATTGGTTTGGCCTAACCCGGCCAAGCCGGAACCAGTAATGTCATCGGGTATCCCTGGGTACGCAGGCGTCACTCCTGCCCTGGGGACTTTAGTCCCCGCTAAGGCTTGGCATCCTGCCCTATCTTATCCTCAGAATCCTCAATTATCCATATATCCTGTGAATTACAACGATAGAGGACGACCTCTCTGCACCACCCGGCATTAAAAACTTGCTTCATTCTCTACAAATTGTTCAGAAAATAACCGAAAAGAGACTAACCCCCAGCCCCTTCCCTGCGAGGGAAGGGGTGTCCAAACGAAGGGGGCTGGGGGGTTAGGTAGGCCAAGGCTAGTGCCCCTATCGCGAAAATAAATTTTCAACTCCAAATAATGAAGCGCACTTCATTACTGATTTCTTCGTTGTGTGCCATGCGATCACAAATTTCGCATCATCTTTATTATATCATCCTGATACTGTCTTCGATGTAGTATGTTTTCAATGAATTGTGCCGGTAAGAAGGTAATGCCGTTCTCGGCGAACAGTGACAGCGTACGTCGATGTCGTTAGCTATAAGAGACTACCTGGCTATTATTAGCCCGAAGTAATCATCGGTTGGTGTAAATAGGCAATATCCAATGGTACGGCAGTCTGATCGCCACGGAGTAGCGCGGTAAATCCGGCTTCATACATCATCTTTCGGCAGGCTGCCATATCTAGCCCACGGTGCGCGGATGTATCCGTGACTATATCGCGGGGATTGGCACCGGTTTCGGCATAAACGGCATTTGCTCCCGCCACCAGACCGAGAAGATTCGGCTCATGTACGGCAATATTTCGTGTTTCAGGACAGTCTAAGGATGCCAGTGTGACAACGGCAACGATCTGTGCGAGGCGTCGTTCGGTGATCTGGCCGTATTGATAAAGTGGGCTATGCGGCAAGGCAACCCGGCGCATGGCTGCATGCTGGAAGCAGCCGTAATCGATGCCAACCCAGAGTTGTTCGACGATCTCCTCGGGGGTATGTTCTGGTCCAACCGGTTCGCAGCAGTAGTATAAATCGAGCCCAGCCTCGCGAATGACATCTAGGGTCTGTTTCCGTGCTGTTGGATCGAGAGCGGTATCCACTCCTTCCCGCAGTCGGCAGACATGATACGCACCATTAACACCAGTATCGCGAAGTTCCAGCGCCTGGATAGCGTCAAAATCACCAATATTGACGACGATCTGCGTGTGCATCGGGATCTCCTGGCGCACACGGGCTACCACGGTCAACAAATGCTCAAAGTCGAAGGTATGCATGGTCATCAGAAACAATGCATAAAGATCTTCCATATCAGCAAAGCTATGCGCACGCTGAAGCACTTCATCGATCGAAAGCTGAGTTGGGGCAAGGGTAGTGTGGTCCTCACCAAAAGAGCAGAACCGACAGTTGCCGGTACACGGGGAGATATCAACGCCAATTTGACCTAGCAGAATACCACGATTCCCAAATTGTTGTCGCGAGACAGTATCTGCTATCCCCACGAGGATACGTGCTTCCAGCGAGTCTTCGGGCAGCTTTAGCAACGTGATGCATTGGGTCTTCGATGGCCCCTTGCCCTGCAAGGCAGCATCCATCACTTGGGTGAATTCAGTTGAGATCTTCACGATATATTCCTCTCTTATGCTAACGACTAGACTAAGTCGTATAGTAGATAAGGTAGACTAGCAAGGTATGAGTTTGCTGTCAACGTGACAGAGCTTCAGAGTGTCTCTACACTGAGAGTAAATACTGGTGTGGGCATATAGTTGATATGCCCACACCAGCAAGAGAGGCTGAATTAATGATCACAGGTATTGGCACCGGTGGACAGCGCATCCTGCAGATATGCGGTCACCAATGCTGCCGGTTCAGCGACTGGGGCGCCGGTGACGACGGTAATACCGTTCTCGGCGAACAGTGACAGCGCGCGTCCGCCCATGCCGCCGGCGATGATGGTCGTGACACCTTGTTCGTGCAGCCAGCGCGGCAGCAAACCCGGCTCATGCGGCGGTGGGGTCACCAGGGTTTGGTTGATAATGGTTTTGGTCTGTTCGTCCACGTCGATCAATGTAAATTGCTCGCAGTGTCCGAAATGCAGACAGAGTTGGCCAGCGGCCAGGGGGATTGCGATACGCATCGTGTGCGCCTCCTTGTTTGCTATTTGCGAGGATTGTAGTTGCTGATCACCCTCGCACGTGTTCAGCAGTGACAGCGCCATCCCCTCCATGAGATGGGCGGTGGGTGATTTGCTATACCGGTGTACGTAGGGGTATCCGTCATCCCCCGACGTCACTAGTTCCGGTTCCATGGGTATGCGCCCGAGGAAGGGGACCTGCATATCAGCGGCCATACGCTCGCCACCGCCGGTTTTGAATACTTCGATAATCTCCTGGCAATGCGGGCAGACGAGTCCACTCATATTCTCCACGACTCCGAGGATCGGTAAATCCATTTTTCGGCAAAATGAGATCGACTTGCGCACATCGGCCAGCGCCACGTCCTGCGGGGTAGTAACGACGACGGCACCGTCGCAGGCCCCCAACGTCTGGATGATGGTGAGCGGTTCATCGCCGGTGCCGGGCGGGCAATCGACGATAAGGAAATCCAGTTCGCCCCAGTCGACATCATCAATAAATTGCTTAATCATGCCGGCTTTGGCCGGGCCGCGCCAGATGACGGCCGCATC
>JBBRXO010000040.1:0-22972 GCA_038248345.1 Armatimonadota bacterium
GATTACTATTCATTTAGAGAGTCACCGGAGAAGTTTCAACTATTTCTGGGACACACTCCGGCACATTATGGACGTCTCTTACAGAAGTACGTCTTAGCGATGGAAATGGCAAGTCAGCCGGTAATATTGACATCGTACTGGTATCATATGACACTACAGGTCAGATAACTGGATTCGGTAGTCTGGAAATTCAGGGTGTTTATATATCCGGGAATATTAGACGACCGTTTGAATATTACATGCACGATCCGGCAAATAATTCCAACATGGATTGGTCAAAAGAAGAATATTACCCTAATCCCGATTACCTCTCTTCTTCGAGGAAACGTCTAGCGCCACAACTCATCTACAAGGGAGGTATATTGAAGGCTTGGGATAAAAAGAGCGCTGTGGCATTAAATACGGGCTTCTTTAACACTCTTCCTCACATGAAGGAAGTAGACGAACATGATGCTGATATAGCCTGGCTTATCTACGACCTTGAGCATAATGCCGAATTGGATCGGTATTCAATAACTCGTAAAGCGATTGTTTACACTAGTTTCCATGAAGCACTGAATGAAATAACTCTACCACGTCCGGGAATTGAAGCTGATTTTCTTAAGGTTCTGCAGAATAAGTTGGATAAAAAACTTGATGGTACGCCACCAGATACGCCGACGATTAACGAATTTGTTGAAGGTGGTGGCTGATGTCGAGAGCAACTACGCAAATACCATTATTCCCATACGCTGACGTTACTCGGGTGGTCAATATCGCCTCTATTCCGCAGCGAAGCCCATTTCGTTATCCGGGCGGAAAAACTTGGCTGGTACCGCATGTACGCAAGTGGTTAGCTAGCTTGCCGACTAAGCCTGTGACACTCATTGAACCATTCGCTGGCGGCGCTGTTGTAAGTTTAACAGCCGTATGCGAGGGATTGGTATCTCATGCGATAATGGTCGAACTTGATGATGATGTAGCGGCGGTATGGCAAACGATATTAGGCGATGACGGAGACTGGTTGGCGGAGAGGATATCTACCTTTCAGTTGTCATGCGAATCAGCGCGTGAGGTATTATCAGACGACAAACCTGACCTGAAGACACGAGCTTTTCAAACGATTCTACGCAACCGGATTAATCACGGAGGAATATTAGCGCCTGGCAGCGGGGTGACCAAGTCCGGTGAAAATGGGAAGGGTATTACTTCACGCTGGTACCCGGAGACACTAAAGTATCGCATTCATGAAATAATCAAGGTTAAGGATAAGATAACCTTTGTCCATGGTGATGGGCTAGCAATACTGGCAGACTATCGTCATGATGCAGACGCAGTTTTCTTCATTGACCCGCCATATACTGCTGGCGGCAAGAAGGCCGGTTCGCGGTTATATACGCATCATCAACTTGATCACGATGAACTGTTTTTTCGCACCCGATTACTGACAGGAGATTTTTTGATGACCTATGACGTTGCCGATGATGTGATCAAACTCGCGCAGGAATACAGTTTTAGTGTAAAACCGATCCCGATGAAGAATACCCACAATAACACGATGGATGAACTCCTGGTAGGAAGAGATTTGTGCTGGGTATACTAAGGAGCAACCATGACCGAAAAGACTACCTTTGATTTAAACAAAAACGTCCACCCTGCAGTTGTCATTATCAGCCTCTTGTTATTGGTAGGTTTGATACTGACGTCGGTGCCATGGTTTGGGTATAGAAATTCGCGCAAAGCGAAAGACTCCACATTGAAAGGTAACCTTACCACGCTCCGTGAAGCGGCTGAGAAATTCAAAATTGATACCGGTGTCTATCCACAGAAGTTGGAAGATTTATCAACATCGCAGGCACCAACATATGTAGAGGCGGAGAAGTATAAGGGGACGTACCTGAATAACCAGGGTGGGATAAAAGGTGGGGTGATACCGCGTAATCCATATGTTCCTTCGACAGATAGTGATGCGGGCCACCATCGGAGCTACTCCGCCACCAGCGCGTCGGTGACGATATCTTTTCCTACTCCACCGGGGACTGACGCTAACGGTGAACCATATAGTGGATATTAATGCCAGGTACATGACCGGGGACGTGCTGATTGCCAAATGAAACCAGACCTAAAACTCGGCTGAAGCGGGCGCTGTTGATCATAATCAGTTCGGCGTTGCTGAGTGTGCTTATCCTGCTGGGCGTTGCCGGGTGGCGGTTCTCCCGGCTGGGGGCGACACTTAGGCCGGAGCTGGAGCGTACACTAACGCAAACGCTGGGACGTACCGTCAAGGTGGATTCGGTACGTACGGTCGGGTTTAATCAACTTAGCATAGATGGGTTGCATGTCACCGCGGGTGGGACTTCTGCCTCCGCTTCCTCGATCTTTATTCCACATACTAGTGTGGCAGTAAATGCGGCGGCGCTACTCTTTAGCCGCAGTAAAGACCCGCTGACGCAAGTTAAGGGCATCGGCGTGGAAAATGTCGACTTGAATATTCAGCGAGCGGCAGATGGTAGCTGGGGGATGGAAGATGTTATCAAGAAACTGCAAGAGCTTAACACTACGGCGCGTCCGCAAATACAGATTATTACCGGAAAGATAACCTATAAGGATAGTCAGCAAGGTGTGCAGACGATTGCACTGCAGGGGATGCTGGCGCCACAAGTTGAACGGCACTATCAGGTTGACCTCAACGCAACGGATAATCAGGAGAAATCCGATTTGTTACACCTTACCGGGCAATATTCCCCCGAGAACAGCTCGGTGAAGTTGCAGCTGACGGGAGAGAAGATCGCCACAAAGACTATCGCCGCAATTTTACCGGCGGATCTGCTCGAGGCAAATGATGACGTCCTGGTATCGGTACAGATGAATGTCAGTATCGGTGATATTCTCCATCCGGAATTTGCGACCACTGAGTTGAGCGGTGATATCGCAATATCAGCAGCGACAATCAAGTTTCCGGTGCCAGTAACAGTAAATGATGCTCATATTAAACTGCTAAAAACTGCCGAAAAGATCGAGGCGAAGCTGCAGTGTGCCAGCCTTGGCTGGCAAGATATTACCATGCGCGACATTGACATCTCTTTGGCCAATAGCGGGGTAGGGGAGCCGATCATAATCTCCAGCATACGTGCGGAGACTGACTACGGCAACATGATTGCCTACGATGGTAAGATGAACTGGGATGGCTCGCTGGAATTACCTTTTCGTGCAGACAGTATCGCCCTCGGCAACTTCTCCGAGAATATATCCGGCACGGCATCACTCGCCGGTATCATCACGGGGACACTGGCGAATCCTCGAATATCCGCAACTATCAAGGCAAAGGATGGTGTGGTGTACGGAAGGCATTACGACACCGGCAATGGCGAGCTACGGTTCGCAAACGGTAAGGTGCGCCTGCACAAGATGAGTTTACGCCGTCCGGGATTTCAGCTGCAGTTAGTGGATAAAGCGAAGGGATATGATCCCTTCGTGAGCGATGCCATTGTCGACACAGTGCTGAATGTTGAAGGAGCTTCTTTCACGGAAGCTTTAGATTTATTTGGCATAGAAGCGGTGGAATTTCCCGAAGCGGTAGTGAGTGGTAGCGCGAATATTCGTTTTGCACCGATAGGCATGTCGCTAACAGGCAAGGCGCACCTGGCAGCACTTGAAAAAGCGGATTATAACCTCTATTGCATTGATGGAGTTGATGCAGAGTTCGCTTTTGCGGGCAACACATTGGATGTTGCCACGTTGTCGGTGGCTATGGGGAAGACGGTAGCGCTGGCGAGTGGGCGCATAGCATTCCCGGCAGATGCGCCCGCCACTGTAGACATGCAAATGAAGCTGGAGCATGGCCGGGCGGAAGATATCGCACCGCTGTGTGCATCACTCGTCGAGATTAATGCCACGGGGAATGTTGAGATAGCTGGCAAACTGCAGGGCAGTATGACAGCCCCGGTGATCACGGGGGATATTGCCTATACGGGAGATGTCGCGCTCCCTGCCATTGCTGCACCTTTCCCCAATATAATGCGTAACCTCACTCTCGCCGCTGCTATTGACGGTAATGGTGGTGAATTGAGGGTAACACTTACGCAATGCACCGCAGAGCTGGGCAGTGCCATTGTTGGCTATGTGCCCGGAGCGCTGGCGGTGCTGGGGAAGTTTACTATCCCGGGCGCCAGTATTGCGAATCCCAATGCCTGGCGCTGGGATATGGCGGCGCGTGTTGCTAACTGCCAACTGGATAAAACAGTGGCCTATGTCGATAATACCTCTGGTTACCTACGTCTGGTTACCATAGATGATAAACCACTGCTATCTGGGGTTCTTTGTATAGAAAATACACAGTTGCAGATACCGGCGAATAGTGTAGAGCGAGTAGTATGTCAACCATTTTCGGCATTTGATCCGGCGCTCTCTATCATGCTTCAACTAGGCGACGGCGTGTCTGCGCTGAACAGCGGTATGAGATTCCCCCTGCGCCCTACGCCGATGTTGCTACCGCGTGTAGTGGCAACGACGCAATTTAGCTGCAGCAACAGCTTTCTGCGCCGCAACGCTACCCAGCTCGATGCGCAGCGTACGTCCGGCAGTTGGGGAACAGTTACGGGCACATTGAATTATCCTCATATTGCGGGCAACTATGAAGTCAATCCCGACGAGATGTCGTTACTGATGGGAATTATCCCGCTGGGGGCGGCCCGAGGCAGCTTCAATATCTATCCGCGTGGCACATCAGCATTATGAAGGTGAAAAGCATCGAAATTGACGGGAACAAATGACACCGCATAATTGTCTAATGTAGTAGGATTGTATATCTGAGAGGAGGATAGTTATGAAAATCACTAAGTTTATGCCGGTGCTATTAGGGATAGCATTATTAACCGCTGCATCGGGAGTAATGGCGCAAAAAACTGCGTCAGTGGAACTTCCACGTGCGGTAGCCGCCGCCAGCAACGACTTCGGCTTCCGCCTTATGGGCGAGCTGGGGAACGGCGAAATGGGCAACGTATTCTATTCCCCGGCCAGCATCAGTATGGCGCTGGGGATGGTCTACAACGGCGCTGCGGGTACCACTAAAGATGGTATGAGCAAGACGCTGGGGATTGAGAAGCTGAAACTGGAGGATTTCAATACGGGTAATGCCGCCATTATAAAGCTGATGGAGACGGGAGACCCGAAAGTTACTTCCAATATCGCCAATGGTATCTGGGTGCAGAACGATTTCCCGTTGCTCCCCGACTTCATCGCACGGAACAAGGAGTCATACCAAGCGGAAGTGACCAATATGGATTTGACCACGCCGGAGGCGGCTGGGCCGATCAATAATTGGATTGCCAAAAAGACCAACGATAAGATCAAAGACCTGCTGAAGCCCGCTGATTTTAATGCTGATACCCGGATGATTCTGGCAAACGCTGTTTACTTCAAAGGCAAATGGACGATACCCTTCGAGAAGGGGCTTACCCAGGACGGCACCTTCACACTTGCCAATGGGAAAACGAAAAAAGTACCATTGATGAGTCGCCACGATCATTTCGCATACCTGGAAAACGAGCAATTGCAGGCAATTCGCCTCCCATATGGTCAAGGTCGGATGATGATGACGGTAATACTACCCAGAGCCGAGGTAAAAACTGCTGATTTTGCCAAACTGCTGACGATAACGAATTGGAATACCTGGCAGCAGCAATTCACCCGGGAAATGGGGACACTGGAATTACCGAAGATGAAACTGGATTACACCGTGGGGCTGAATGACACGTTAAGCACGTTAGGCATGGGAGACGCTTTTGCGGCGGATCAGGCTGACTTGAGCGGCATGACTGGTAAGAAAGACCTGTTTATCACGTTAGTGCGCCATAAAGCCACGCTGGATGTGAATGAGGAAAGCACCGAAGCGACCGGAGCCACAGTAGTCGGTATCTCCACTACCTCCTTCATGCTCGACCCAATGCCGGAATTCGTCATGACGGTAGATCACCCGTTCTTCGTCACCATTAACGACAGCCAGACGGGCGCGATTCTCTTTATGGGGCAAATAAACGACCCACAGCCATAAAAGCCTGTCTGGCGATTGACCAGTGCCGGGTAGTTGGGTATACTTATACCCATACTGCCCGGTGGCGCAATTGGCAGCGCAGAGGACTTTGAATCCTAAGGTTGGAGGTTCGACCCCTCCCCGGGCAGCCAATGGTTTAGGTCTGTATGTTTCTTTTGAATTTGACAGGCTTTTACGGCTTATTTGTGATAGAAGCAACCTAAAGACCTAAGGACCTAAAATGCGTTGGTATTTCTCGCGGGCAGAACAATATGCAGTGGCAGTGCTGCTGGTGGCCGTGGTAGGCGCACTGGTGGTGTTGGGTTATGCCTATGGCGCGCGCTCTACCATGCAAGCAGCTAACGGCCCACTTTACACACCGCAACGACAATCCTCTTCCAGCTCCAGTGAAACAATGACGAGTGTCACCGTGCATGTTACCGGGGCGGTAGTGCATGGCGGTACGTACACTCTCGATTCTAATGCGCGAATCAACGATGCCCTGCAGGCCGCGGGCGGCCCAACGGAAGACGGATGCCCGGAGGCGATGAACCTGGCGGCACACCTGCAGGATGGGCAAAAGATCAGTCTGCCAACCCGTACGGAATGGGAGAAGACTACCGCCGAGACTCCGCCGCCCCTGGTGGAAAATGAGCAACCTCGCCCCAGCGCCAGCGCAGGGAGTGTAGCTGCTGCGGAGCTGCCAGCAGAGACCGAAGGAGCGGCAGCGTCTACCACGAGCGATAATAAACCGGCGACTCCTGCCAAGGTGACGGGGGATGAGAAGATCAATATCAATACTGCGTCGTATGAAGAGCTGCAGCGCCTGCCTCGCGTCGGCCCAGTGATGGCCCAGGCGATAATAGATTACCGTACGAAAAACGGCCCCATTACCGACTACGCCCAGTTGCTGAATATCCCTCGCCTGGGGGAGAAGACACTGGAAAATCTGAAACCGCATATCACGCTGTGAAGGGGGGATGGAGGCGACATCCGGAGTTGAACCGGACTACGAGGTTTTGCAGACCTCTGCCTGACCGCTCGGCCATGTCGCCATCACTAAAATGGAGCGGGAGACGGGATTCGGACCCGCGACATTCAGCTTGGGAAGCTGACGCTCTACCAACTGAGCTACTCCCGCTCGGCTGTGAGAATTATAGCAGATTTAGCGAATTTGTCAACTTTTGAGACTACCGAAATCATTGAGTTCCAGAGGTAATTGAAAAACCTTATTGAATTCAGAACTGGGGCGTTGCCCCAAGGAAAGATTTCTGGTCACGAACCATCAAAATGACTCGTGACCAGCGACTCGTGACTAGCGACTCATTTTCGTGCCACTAACTTCTGTGCTGCGGCTGCTACGTCCTTGGCAGTTAGTCCGTATTTCTCCAGCAGTGAATCTGGTGTGCCGGATTCGCCGAAGCGGTCGCCGATGTTGACGAAAGACATCGGTATCGGGCAGTGTTCTACCACCACCTGTGATACCGCCTGGCCGAGGCCACCGTGGTTGATGTGCTCTTCAGCAACGACGATAGCGCCAGTCTCTTTAGCAGCGGTGATGATCGCCTCAACATCCAGTGGTTTAATGCTGCTGAAGTTGATGACGCGGGCATCTATCCCAGTTTCTGCCAATTGGGCGGCTGCTTCCAATGATGCGCCTACCATTAACCCCATGGCAATAATGGTGACATCTTTGCCTGGGCGAAGAGTGTCGGCCTTGCCGATGGTGAACTTAACGTCAGCAGTGTAAATGATGGGCACTTGCGGACGGCCGGCGCGGATGTAGACCGGCCCTTTATGAAAGGCGGCGGCGCGGACAGCGGCACGCATTTCATGCTCATCAGCTGGTACCAGTACAGCGAAGCCGTGCAGACAACAGGCGAGGGCGATGTCTTCAATTCCCTGCTGGGAGACGCCGTCTTCTCCGATGCTGATGCCTGTGTGGGTGCCGCAGAATTTGGCATTCTCGCCCTGATAAGCCACCGACATGCGCAATTGGTCGAAACCCTTGCAGATGAGGAAGCTGGCAAAGGAGGAGGCGAAGGGGATGAGACCCGCGCTGGCCATACCAGAGGCCACGCCGACCATATTCGCTTCACAGATGCCCATATTGAAGAAACGTTCCGGGTATACATTCTGGAACAATTTACTCATGGTTGCTTTGGAAAGGTCAGCGTCGAGCACCACCATTTCCGGTATCTCCGCACCCAGGCTGGCAAGAGCCTCACCATAGGCTACGCGGGTTGCTTTTCCGAGTTCCATAATTATTCTCCTAGATATCAGTACGGGTGCAATATCTGCGCCCACATTAATCAGATTACGCGAGTTCTGCCATTGCCCGGGCACATTCATCTGCATTCGGAGCTTTGCCGTGCCATTCATTGTTGCCAGCGATGAAGCAGACGCCTTCGCCTTTTATCGTGTTGGCGATGATGCATACCGGTTTGCCGGTGATGGTCTTCGCTTCGGCAAATGCCGCGAGAATCTCTTCCATATTATGCCCGTTGATCTCGATGGTGTGCCAACCGAAGGCGGCCCATTTCTCGGCGATGGGTGCCCAGTTGAGGATTTGCTCAATGGAACCATCAAGCTGGAATTTGTTGGAGTCCACGATAGCGACGAGGTTGTCCAATTTATAGAAAGGTGCGCTCATGGCGGCTTCCCATACCTGGCCTTCTTCTGCTTCGCCGTCGCCCAGCATTACGTAGGTGCGGAAATTATCACCTTTATACTTGGCGGCCATTGCCATACCCACGCCGACTGACAACCCCATACCGAGTGAGCCGGTAGAAGCCTCAATGATCGGCAGATCCACTTTCGACGGATGGCCTTGCAGTGGGCTTCCCAGTTTGCGTAGGGTTACCAGCGATTCGATGGGGAGATATCCCGCTTCCGCTAACGCAGCGTAGAGTACCGGCGCTGCATGACCTTTGCTGAGGATGAAGCGATCGCGGTTAGGATCGTGTGGATTGTTAACATCGTGCCGCATAACTCCACCGAAATAGAGCGCGGTGACGACATCTGCTGCGGATAGTGACCCACCTGGGTGGCCGGATTTTGCTGCTGCGATAGACTCCACCACGTGGCGGCGAATAGCTTTAGCTTTTTCCTGCAACGCCTCGATGGAGGATCCGGTTGTTGTCGTAGTCATGGACCTGTAATCTCCTTCGTGTAACATAGCACTGGCGACCCGAAAAGGCCGCCAGTAAATCGTGATTATTATAACATATTTGTAGAATGGAGAATAGCGAAGTATAATGATTTAGCATGAAGAACAGTACAGAGAAACCGCGGAAGATAAGATTGAACTCACCCTTTACGTTGTTAGGGTGTGGTTGCTCGTTGGTGGCGGTAATCGGGTTGCTGCTGATCTTCATTTTCCTGGGAGTACAGGTGTATCGCAGCCGGCTGGATGTGCGGTGGAGTCGGGAGGATTATGCCCAATGCACAAAGAATTTACGCTATATCGGCCAGGCAATGGCTAGCTATGAGAAAGATTTTCACCAGCTTCCCGCGAAATTAGAAGATTTAACGCCGCATTATCTGGATGTCGAATATCTGCGTTGCCCACTGGAAGTAAAGGGGGTGGGGGTGCATTATGAATATTTCCCCACGGCCCAGCAGGAAGGTGATGTGCTGGTCAGTTGCCAGAACCATCGGCAGGGGACAGTAGTGCTGCAGCGTTCGTTGAAGATTCGCGCAAAGCAATGGCGCTGATTCCTGCCCCTTCCGCCAGCCCCAGCAGACTCCAGAAGAACCCGCCGCCTTCGATACGCCAGAATTGCGCGTCCGAGATGTTGCAGAGCAGAAAGACCATCAACCCTGCCGCTATCGCCATACCCACTGTGCGAGCGAAGAGGTCTTGGCGCTGGCGCGAGATAAGCCACAACCGTATCACCAACCAGAGCAGCAAGCCGGTGAAAGCAAGCGCCACGGGGATACCTTCAGTAGCGGCCCAGTGCAGATACTGATTATGGGCATTTTGCTGCGTAACGGGCAAAGTAGCCAGCTGATCATCAATTTTAACGAGATTTTTAGCGAAGTTCTTATTACCCACCCCCCAGAGTGGGGCAGTCTCAATATCAAGAAAAGCAAGCTGTTAGATTTTTGTGCGTGCTGTGTCTTCAATTCCACGTGTGCTTACCCGCCAACCATTCAGTGGGTATTTGAGTACAAAGGCATCGACCGTCTGCAGGCCTCCCAGGAGCGAAAGCCCAATAACCAATGGCCAGATCCACCGCAGGCGTAGCCGCCACATCAGTATGCCAGAGATCAACGCCAGCAGCAGGGTGAGGGCGGCCCACATAGGCAGGTTTTCTGTGGGGGCGGTGAAGGTAAGCACTAACCCCAAGGTGAGCGTGGCCGTCATGCCGAGCGCCACCGAATTAAGCCAGAGCAGGCCAAAGCCAACCGCAATGACGGCCATCGCCGGGCCGCGGGAGTTGGTATACCAGAGTGCGGCGGCGGTAGCGATAGCCCCCAGTAGTAGCAGAACTTTCACATAGTTGGCCAGCTTAAAGCGGAGCAATAAGGGGGAAAGCCAGAGTGGGAAAGCGGACGCCAGCAATGCAGCAGTAAGATTAATATAGCTGGTGAGTCCCTGCACCCGCATACCGTTTGTATAGTTGGGATTAGCCGGATATTTGTGAAAGCCTGTCGCCCAACCTTTATCCAAATCATTATACCAGCGCGATACTCCGGTGACGTGTTGGACTACTCCCGACAATGCCAGCAGGGCCAGCCCCATCAGAGCGCTGATGACACCAATGCGGAGCAGAGACGGGCGTCCTGCCACGGCCAGACAGATAAGCGCGCCGCGCAACATCGGTTCCCCGTTTATCCACAGCCGTAGCCAGTCAAATTCGCCATCATGTGCCAGTGTGCGTGCCAGGGTAGCCAGCGCACAGAGCGCCAACAAACCCAGACAGGGGAGGAGAAAAGGGACAATGCGCCAGGGGAGGCGTTTCTCGCGTATGCTCAACCACAGCAGACAGATTGCTAAAAAAGCCTCGAATCTGAGCAGATGAGTTGGGTATACCAAGGTGGCGCCGAGGGCGGGGCCTGACCATAAACCGACCAATAGTAACCAGATTACCAGTGGAATCAGCAACAATTCAACACCGCGGTCGATAGCTGTCAGTATGCGTACTGTAGGGCTGTATTGGGCTCCTGATACCATATGATGCAATTACTCCATGTTGATTATAACAAAAAGCAGCCTATAGCTGTTCGTTCCTGGGTAGTATGAGCTGTGGCGCCAGCCACAAAAAAGCTGCCCACCTCCCCGAGAGGAGATGAGCAGCTTGCTGTACGGACTATTTACCGTTGATCTTATCTCGTAATACTTTGAGGGCAGCGGTCGCCTGGTTGTCGCTCTCGGATATCTTCAGCACACCTTCGTCGAGTTTGACTTCGATGTCGGGGGGAAGGCCAACTTTTCCTACATCATGCCCGTTGGGGGTGTAATAATGGGCGGTAGTGATGGCCATAGCCGCCGGAGCTGCGGGGTCGCCCACGCGCAATACTGTCTGCACCAGCGCTTTACCGAAGGTGCTTTCACCGATGATGGGCGCACGGCCGTAGTCTTTCAACGCGCCGGAGAGGATCTCCGATGCCGACGCGCTGCCCTTATTTACCAGTACCACCAGCGGTTTGGTATAGATCTGTTTGTCGCTGGCCTGTCGTTCCACGGGCGAGGATTTGCCGCTTCTACTTTTTGTCGAGACGATGATCTTCTTATCTTCGGGCAGGAACATTCCCGCAATTTTAATACATTCGCTTAAGAGTCCACCAGGGTCATTGCGCAGGTCGAGAACAACACCGTCAACATTTTTGGTGTTGAATTCTGTCAGTGCCGCTTTCATTTGTTCTACAGACTTCTCATTGAATTGCAGTAGATGTATATAGCCGATGTTGTTGTCGAGCATTTTATAGCTGACAGAGGGTACTTCTATGCGTGCACGCGTTATAGTAATGATGACGGGTTTATCCATGCCTTTACGGGCCAGCGTCAGCTTAACATCAGTTCCTTCAGTACCGCGAATGTGGTCGGTCACCTCACTCACAGTTAAGCCATCGGTGAGCATTTCGTCAACGCTGAGGATAAAGTCTCCGGATTGCACCCCCGCTTTTTGCGCCGGGCTATTGGGCATGGTATCGACGATAGCAACTCGGTAATGCTTCGAGGAACTGAGCTGGTTGCCGCAGACGGGGCAGATAATCGGAGGAGAGGTGCCTTCGCCTTCCTTCGGGATAAGCGCTGGAATTTCTGCCATCGTGAGGGTTGCGCCGATACCAGCGAAATGCCCCTGGTTGTCGCTGTTGAAATCCTTGAATTCTTTGGGATCCATGAAGCGTGTATAAGGGTCATTTAATTGGTGCAGCATACCGCGGATTGCGGCGTAGGTGATGGTCTGCGCGCGCTCACTGTTGATCTCTTCAATATATTCATCCTGCAAGCGGGATAATACTTCGGCATATAACTCCACCGGTTTGAGGGAGGAGGAGTCGATGGTGGAGTGATCTACAGCACTCCCGATGACTTGTGACCAAAGCGGTGACCAGAGACTACCACGGGTTTCCTGGAAGTGACTGCCCGGGAAGCTGAATCCGACAATGAAGGCGGTGGCGACGAGAAATACCGTAATTAGCGTAGATATTGAACGTGACTTATTTTGCATCATTTATTCCTGGTTCTATAGATTTCGGGGAGGTCTTTCCCCGAAGAGATATCACTTGAATTAGAAGAATGGTTCTGGTGGTACCGGCAGAATTGGGAAGATAGGCATACCGCCGGGGCCAATCATGCCTCCTGGCCCACCGGCGCCACCCGGGCCAGCAGCGGCGGCTTTTTCTGCAGCTGCTTTTGCTTTCGCTTCCGCTTCTTTTTTGCGTTTTTCATTTTCGTCTTGTACGCGGTAAAAGGCCTCATAGTAATTCTGAATGGTGACAATGGGTTTTTCGCGGAGCGTCGGTATCGCAACGACGCCTTCACCATAGTGGACCCGGATGACGACATTATCGAGAATGAATAATTCGATAGAGTTATTCAGGTCACCATCGAGTCCCGTGTAAACCATGACAAAGTTCTTCGAGAAACCGGCCTGGATTACTTCGGGGAAACTGCCGGGTCTAATTTTACCGTCTGTCAGCAATACGGGTTCGATGCCGCTATCTTTTTGTCCTAACGGCAGGGCAGCAACTCCGGCAACTCTGCTCGTGCGGAATTCGACTCCAGTAGTTAGTAAGCTGATTAGGTCTGGAGTATAAGATCCTTTTTCCGTATAGTTAGCAAAGGGAACGAGGGTGGCAGGCATACCCCATTTTCGGATTATCTCTTCGGTGGTGGAGCCGAGGCCGATGCCGCTGGCAGTGCTGGCGACGCGTATCTCCACTTTTGATCCTTCATCCGTCAGGACTGGTTTGAGTCCGGGGACGGATTTATAGGTGCCATCCGCCTGGAGTCGGCGCTTCAGGGGCTCCAGCGAGCAAGCGACGATATCTGTTACTGTGCCTCCAATGTTGTACATGATGTCGCCATTACTGTCTCGCTTGTCAATAACAACACCGATGCAGTAGGTGTAGTTGATTAGGTAGAACCACATCTCCTGGCCTAGTTTCAGTTCGGGTGTATGTGTTAAATAGGCCCAGAGGTGCATATTCTTCGCCGCTGGCGACAAACCGGCAGGTGCGCCATTCAGTTTGGTTTCAAATTCTACAAGACCATCGGCTAAGACCATCAGGATTATCCCATCCTGCCCATATTTAATGATATCCATCTTCATTGCATTGCCTCCCTTGACGGGGGGGGCGACATCGATCCCTGGTTCTCGTGGGAGTACGGTATTTTGCGGCTGAACTGTCAAGTATGACATGCAGGTAGATCCCGGACGGATTACTCCTGCTTTTAGCATGTTATCGACTAATTTCTTGGTACTCATCCCAACCCAAATTTTATCCTGGAATTGCCCAGGCACCGAGCTTCCTTTATTGATATCTGTCAGCGGGATATCATTAGCAGCACCCGCGGGCGTGCAGATAATCAATGGCAACAGGGAGAGCGTTATTAAAAATATCAGGTTGAGCAGTTCGTTCTGTTTTCGCATGTTAGCTTCCTCAGCATAGTAATCGCCGTTTAAGTACAGGGAAAGTTGAGAGTAATCTTATTTGTTTGGTGGCACTGACGGCCCATCGCCAATTGGCGCTCCTGCAGGAGGCACTGGCGCTGGCCCACCCGGTGCCGCTCCGGGAGTTGTTGCAGGATCTGCCTTTTTGATCTCATTCTTCGGGATTGCCATGAGCTTGTCACCGATAGATACGCCGATGACCATACGCGACGTACTGTCGATGGTCAACGCAAAGTTCCATTTGTCGTAGTACAGGTAGTACCAGGTATCAATAGAGGCTGTTTTGTTACCCGGTAAATCCGGCCAGCCGAAATTGCGGCGGGTGGCAATATCCGCCATCTGGTAATTCAAGCCGATGTCATTTTGCAACCAGAGGCGTTCCTTCGGCGGCTTAAAGAACCATGATGACGCGAGTGCGACCGAGCCGCCTTCAGTGGTGATATTTCCATTTTTATCTAACGCCATGGTGGGATTATCTATCGTGCGTACGGCAATGCCGGAGACGCGTCCATTTTCAAACAGCACGTAGGTCTTCCATTGCAAAGAATTATCTTCGTTGCTCCTGTCGTATTGATAGATGTACTTTTCCACCAGGGGACTGTTGATTTTAGGCGGTTCTGGGTCAGGGAGAATCGGTGGTGCAATGTCAACAGGTGGTTCCACCGGCGGAGGCATACCATTGACCGGAGGGGGCGGAACTGGCGTGACTGGCACTGTCAAATCGGGCAGTTTTGTGTAGTCAATTGAGGAATCGTGAAATTTGAACATTCCCAATATTTCATCAATATCTTCCAAAGACGGGCCGATGAAGGTGGGCACGCCTCCGTTTCCATCCATCACGATATCGCCGAAGATGTATTTTTTATCCCATACTTCCAGATATGAGGCGCCGAGGGGAATACCATCCAGCCATCTTTCCGGTACAATCTCCTGTTGAGTCGGTATCGGGTCATTAGGGCCTAACGGATTGCGATAATGAAAATTCGGGGTCGATGGTGGTGGCACGAAGGGAGGATTCAGCACTGGCGTGACAACGTTGCCGGGTAGCGCCATCGCCCCCCCGGTGAAGCGTGCGGCCACCACTGGAAGCATTATCGTCATAAATGCCAGTGTGGCTACTATCCGCCAAACTCCTGTATTAGCCTGCATTTTCATACCTCCTCAACCGATATTACGAGGGAATCGGCAGCGTAATATGCTAGTTACGCGCCGATGAGAATATAGTTTCTACTCACTGACGAAGTACGTTACTGAGAAGTAAAAATCCATCTCAGCATCGTGCTGGTCAGCTCTATAGTTTTTCAATACTGGTATTATAACCGTTTTTTGAGGTTTCATGCTAATTATGGCAAAAAAACGCCCGATATGTCTTCACATATCGGGCGTTTACAAAGTTATCCAGTAAAAAAATGAATAATTACTGGATACTGGTAACTCTCTCTGCTTGGGGACCTTTGATTCCCTGCACGAGTTCGAAGCTTACAAGCTGTCCTTCGTTCAGTTGTCGATAGCCACCAGCTTCGATAGCGGAGAAATGAACATACACATCTTGCTTGCCTTCGACTTCGATGAAGCCGTAACCCTTAGCGGTGTCGAACCACTTTACTTTACCTACCGTTGACATAACACACCTCCATAAGAAAATTGTTATTTGCCAACATCAGCAAGTAATGAACTGCATCATCACAGAACACCAAAGATATAATAGAAGCAGAAGATGGTATTGTCAATGACTTTTTCGCGAAATATGTTATACTTTTGCTGAAATTTTGGAGGAAATTACATATGCGCGTGGCATTTATCGGGTGCGAGGTATTATTTCGGGAATTCTGCATAGCGGCGGCGCACTCGCCATTGGTGATAGATCCGGTCATTTTGCCACAGGGATTGCATAATACCCCGGCAGATTTACGTGCGCGTTTGCAGTTGGAAATTGACCGCCTCGATTCCGGGCCGGACTACGCCTCCAGCGAAAATAATGAAGCCATCCCCCGCCAGAAGTATGATGCGCTGTTGCTGGGCTATGCTCTGTGCAGTAATGGAGTGGTGGGAGTAACCGCGCGGCACATTCCGTTGATAATTCCCCGCGGGCATGATTGCATTACGCTACTCATCGGTTCACGCGCGGCGTATCAGCAGTATTTCGACACCCATCGCGGTGTCTATTGGTACACCTCCGGGTGGATCGAGCGCACCCTGCAGCCCGGTGTGGAGCGGTACCAGTACACCCTGAACCAGTATATTGAGAAATACGGCGAGGATAATGCGGAATACCTGATGGAGATGGAGCAGGCGTGGTTCAAGGAATACCAGTGGGCAACTTATATTGATTGGAAGCTGCCCAGCGCCGAGAGCGACAAAAAATATACCCGCGAATGTGCCGAGTACCTGGGATGGAACTATGATGTAGTGCCGGGCGATCCACAATTGATGATCGACTTCCTGGCGGGCAAATGGGATGACGAACGTTTTCTGACGGTCCCCGCCGGCTCGTGCATCGAGCCAAGCCATGCGGACACCATCGTCAATGCGTGCGCTGGCTGCAGCTGTCACGGTATGGAACAGGTGGACGATAGCCAGCCGACGGTGATGGCTAACCGGACTTGAGCAACCCCCTAGGAACGGGCAGGCGAGACGCCTGCGTTCCCAGGGATGCTCAATGATATAGGAACTACTTGAGTAACCCCTCCACTGCCGCCACCACCTCGGCAACGGTAATGGCGTCCATACAGTCGAAATTGGCGCAGGTAGGACGGCGATGGCAGGGGTAGCACGATAGCTTATGATGAATGATTGTTACCAGCGGTTCTTCGGAGAGCCAGGTGCTGGGGGTAGAGCCGTATAACGTGACGGTCGGCACATCATTGGCCATTCCAGCATAGGTGAGGCCAGTGTCCACCCCCACCAGTGCCACGCCGCCCTGGCAGATGGCTGCCGCCTGCAGTAGTGTGGTGCGCCCGGCGACGGAGATGAGATGCGCGCCGTGTTTGGCGGCCAGCCCCTCGGCCTGCTCTTTGCGCTCCGGCCCACCCACCAGCACTGTGTGCAGCCCATGCCGTTGCCACAGTTCATCCGCCAATTCACCCCAGCGTGAGTTCACCCAGTCCTTCTGCGGGCGGGAGCTGGAGATGCAGCAGGTTACGTAGCGCCCATCGGTCAAGCCGGAGTCAGCCAGCAGTTGCTTCGCAATCACCTGGTCAGCCTCCGGCATCACCAGTATCAGTCGATCAGTCAGTTGCTCAATACCCAGGTTGCGCAACATGCCGTTGCAGCGGTCGGCCAGGTGGGTAGGTTTATCCGGGTATCCCACGCGTTCCGTCATGAAGATATGGTTCATCTCGCGCGATGGCGTAGGCCCGATTCGGCGCGGTGCCCCGGAGAGCCAGGTGACCAGCCCACTCATGAAAAGTTCCTGAAAGTCGATGGCCATGTCGTGATTTCCCGCTTGCAGGGTCTGCTTCAGATTAGCGATCTCGCGCAGTACTGTCAAAACTTTCCCTTGCCGCAGTTGTTTTTCCCATTGTTTCTGGTCGAGGAGAATAACCTCATCGACATAGGGATTAGCATGCACGATAGGGGCGGAGAGCCGGTCAACTACCCAGGTAATGTGGACTCCCGGATAGGTGTTCTTCAACGCATAGGGTACGGTGGAGGTCATCAGTACATCACCAATGGCACTGAGGCGGACGATCAATATTCTTTTTGGGGGGGTGTTGTTAATCATTGTATTTAAGGGACATATGAGATGATAAACGAAGCGTCGTCATCCGGGAGCAGTGAATAGTTACCCAGTGTTGCGGGAAGGAGTGCCGAATCGCCCAGGTTCAGTCGATCATAGCCATCTGCCCAGGTGACTATACCCGTACCACCCACACAGGTGACGGTGACGAATGTTTCACCGTCAGTTGCACTGGTAAATTCATCATTTATTTCCAGTTTCTCTACCACAAAATACGGGCAGCGTGCCAACGTACTGCTGGAGCCGCCTTCAATACTGACTGGTGCATCACCTGAAAGCGTCGGAGCATAGTCCGTCCAGTTGGATACTTCCAATGCCTGCTCTACGTGCAACTCGCGCGGCTGACCATCCAAACCCAGCCGCCCCCAGTCGTAGAGGCGGTAGGTGGTGTCGCTGTTCTGCTGAATCTCCAGAATCGTCAGTCCGGGCATGATGGCGTGGATGCGCCCGGCGGGGATGAAAATGCTGTCGCCAGTGGCCACCGGAATGCGGTGAAGCAACTTGCCTGGGTCGCCACCAGCCAATGCCGCTTGAAATTGCGTGCGCGTCACCCCTGGCGCCAGTCCCGCGATGAGGCAACTGCCGGGTTCCGCGTGGAGGACATACCACATCTCGGTTTTGCCCAGCTCGCCCGCGTGGGCTTTGCAGTAGGTGTCATCCGGGTGAACCTGTACCGAGAGCGCGTCTTCGGCATCGATATATTTCACCAGGAGCGGGAATTCCGCCCCGCTCTGTGCCACTACCCGCCGCCCTAATATAGCCTCGGGGTCATGCGCGATGACCTCGCCCAGCGTCATCCCCGCGTCAGCGCCATTAGCGACAATGCTGTGCCCGTGCGGGTGTACCGACACTTCCCACGATTCCCCGATGGGCCCGGCTGGTATGGTGCGTCCGAGAACTGAGGAGAAGCGTCGTCCCCCCCAGACTTTTTCAAAATAGATTGGTGTAAAGCGTAATGGATATGGCATGATGTAATTATCCTAGCAGAAATATTGTCAGAGGTGAAGAGGGGTGACCTCTTGTGGATGCGGCTCTTTTCTTCTTTTTCTAGCCTTCGATTTTCAAAATCTCCCCGCATATCTCTTCCCAGTGTTCAAAGGCTTGCCGTAGTTCCGCTTGTTTTGCTTCATGGTCAGCGGTGACTTTCATCACTTTTTTGGTATTAAGGTACAGGGTCGAATCAGCCAGCTGCGCTTCTAACTCGGCTACTTTTTGTTCCAGGAGTGCTATTTGCTCTTCTGAGTCGTGTCTTTTGCGTTGCCAGTATTGCAGGTTGTGCTTGGGCTTCGCCTTCGGCGGTGCGACTGGCGCTGGTGGGGCGACGGTTACGTGGGCAGACGTTTTGTGCTTTACCGGGTTTATGGGAGCAGGCGGCGGCGGTGGGTCAGGTTGCGCCAGCTTTACCATATATTCGCTGTAGTTGCCGTTGTAGCTGCGTATTTTTCCCTCGTGCAGTTCCAGCACGCGGTTGCAGACGCGGTCAATAAAGTAGCGGTCATGTGAGACCATCAACACGGTGCCGGGGTAATCTGTCAGCGCTGATTCCAGCGATTCTTTGCCGTCGATATCCAGGTGGTTAGTCGGCTCGTCCAGAATCAGCAGATTAGCGCCGGAGAGGAACATCTTCGTCAGCGAAACGCGGCTGCGCTCGCCGCCGGAGAGCGTGCCCACCATACGCGTGACATCTTCCTCAAAGAGCAAAAAGCGCGCCAATGCGCCGCGTATTTCACTCTGGGAAAGGTGGGGGTTGATGGTCGCCACCTCTTCTAATACGGTATTGCGGACATCCAGATTACGCCCTTCCTGGTCATAGTAGTACCAGTCTACGTGGTGACCGAAGAGCGATTTGCCGCCATCCGCCTTCATCTCTTCCACTAGTACCCGCAACAGCGTCGTCTTGCCGCTGCCATTTGGCCCCAGCAGCGCAGCGCGCTCTTTGCGCCAGAGGGTGAAGGTGATATCATCCAGTAGCGGTTTGTCGAAACGCTTTTTCAGCCGATCTACCGTCAGCACCTCGCGCCCACTGTTTTTGCTGGGCTTGAAGACCATGCGGGTTTTGTCTACCATCCCCGGCAGGGTGACCTGCTGTAACTTGTAGAGTTGCTTCTGCATACTACGCATACGCGTGTACTGCCGGAAGCTGAAGAGTTTCTGGATGATCGCCTCCAGGCGTATCTTTTCGCGGGCGATGGTGTCGCTCCGCTTGAGCATCATCTCGTTCTCCGCCTGTTTCTTCTCCTGATAAGCGGTGTAATTGCCGTCGAATTGGCGCAGGTGTGTATCTTCTATCTCGGCGATATGGTTGCAGACACGGTCAAGCAGGAAGCGGTCATGCGAGACGATGAGCACTGCTCCGCGGTAACCATTGAGGTAATCCTCCAGCCAGTTGATCGCCGCCAGATCCAGGTGGTTCGTCGGCTCATCGAGAAGCATTAGATCCGGGGCGGTGAGGAGCAACTTCGCCAACGCCAGTCTGCGCTTCTGGCCGCCGCTCAGCACCATTACCTCGAAGTCGTCCATCACCTCCGGCATCCCCAGCCCGCGTAGTATCCGCTTGGCGTCATTCTCCAACGTGTCGCCGCCCAGGTGGTGAAACTCCTCCGCCAGCCGTGCGTGTTCGTGCAGCAATCGGTCAAAGGCGTCGTAATCCTCATGCGCTGCGGGGGCGGACATCGCCGTCTCCAGCTCGTGCATGCGTGCTTCGATCTCGACGATGTCGCTTCGTGAAGCCAGCAACTCCGCCAAAACCGTGCCGCCAACGAGGATTTCCGCCTCCTGCTCCAGATAGCCCACACGCACCCCGCGCGGCACCGACACCAGCCCGGTATCGGCGTGTTGCTCCCCGGTGATGATGCGGAAAAGCGTGGATTTACCCGCCCCATTGGGGCCAATTAACCCAAACCGCTCCCCCTCGCGAACCTGAAAACCAACCTCGTTGAGAATCTCTTCCTCGCCGAAAGCTTTAGAAACATTTTGAACTTGCAGAAAAACTATAGCCATATTATGCGTAATTATACCTGATTTTGCCCCAAACGTCGCGCAGGGGGTGTAGCTTGTACCGCTATGGTACAACTTCCATCAGTGTAATAATTAACACAGAGGGCACAGAGGGCAAAGAGAAGGGGTAGGCGGGATGAATACTGGGAACTTTTTGCCCGAACCGTGATTCGCATGATAAGAGGATTATCTCTGACCTATTTGTCTACACTGTTGGATAGCTTCTTCCGTTGAACGTTGAACAAAAATCGCTATCCAACAGCAGAGGCATTACCTTCAACCTAATCCTCTAATCATGCGAATCAAGGTTCGGGCAGTAATTACGGTCCTGGCGAGAGGCTAACGCAACGGAACCCGACGTAGAAGTAGCAGTCAGGGATGTAGCTTGGCAATATCCGCGCCGTCTTTCGGGCTGACGCTGACGCGCACACCGCCGTCCTTGTCTATCGTAAGGTCATCTCTATTTGTCTCAATTCAGCAAACCCCGTCTAAATGACGTTTACCACATTCATAATAACCCCCTTATTTTAATCAGTCAATGGCGTTGTAGCTATAAGTTTAGTCCACAATCTGACACGTGACTAGCGACAAGCGACTATCGTTTCCTTGCCACCCCACCGCCAATCACGGTACAATTACCCCGAAGGACACAGTTTTTACTATGAATAAATCGGATGTCATTGTCATCGGGGCGGGGATTGCCGGGCTGGGGATTGCGCGTGAGCTGGCGCTGCGGGGGGTGAAGGTTACCCTGTTGGAGCGAGGGGTGCCGGGGCAGGAGGCTTCGTGGGCGTCGGCGGGGATGCTGGCGCCGCAGGGGGAGTTGAGCGAGGGCGATTTCCTGAAATTGTGCCTGGCTTCCAATGCGCTCTACCCCGCATTCCGCGAGAAGCTAGAGGAGGAAACGGGGCTACGCACCTACCACCGCGATGCCGCCACGCTGGCGATTGCTGTTACCGAGGAGGATGAGCGTGAGTTTCGCCACACCTATGAGGGGCAGCGCGCCGAGGGGCTGCAGGTGGAGTGGCTGAGCGGCGACGAGGCACGAAAGCTGGAACCCGCCTTGAGCGAGAAGGTGCGCGGGGGGATGTTCCTGCCCGGCGACAAGCATATCGAGAACCGGCTGCTGGTGCCAGCGCTGGAGCAGAGTTGCCATGAGCTGGGCGTGACAATCGTGCCGGGCGCGCACGTATACACCGTCATCACCACCGCCGGCGCGGTCACCGGCGTGGAGACGATCCTTGGCACTTATCATGCGGACATAGTCATCAACGCCGCCGGTGCTTGGTCGGCGAATATCGGCGTGCCGGATGAATCGCTGCGCCCGCCGGTCTTCCCGGTGCGCGGGCAGATGCTCGCCATCACGTTGCCGCGCCCCGGCTTCATCGGGCGCACGGTGCGCTCGCCGCGCAGCTACCTGATACCCAGGCACAACGCGCGCCTCTTCCTGGGGGCCACCATGGAGCAGGTGGGCTACGACAAACGCAATACCATCTGGGCCATCAACCGCCTGCTCAACGGGGCGCTGGAGCTTTTCCCCGAGTTGGAACAGAGCGCCATCGTCGAGATGTGGGCGGGCTTGCGCCCGGGCAGCAAGGACAACCACCCGGTGCTGGGAAGCACCAGCCTGCCCGGCTACATACTGGCCACCGGCCTCTTCCGCAACGGCCTGCTCCTCGGCCCGATTATCGCGCAAACAATAGCCGACCTGGTGACCACCGGCAACGAAGACGCGCTGCTCAAGCCCTTTAATATCAGCCGCTTCCGGGGAGAAGTGGCGATGGGGAAGGTGCCGGGAGCGTAGCATAGTTCCAAGTTCCAAGTATGATAATCAGATACATGGAACCCGTTTTGTTGCGTCTATCGCCCAATTCGGCTAAACTATTCTTATATTATGGTGGAGGTGAGCGTTTTGCGGAGTGCTACACTGGAACGGAAGACAGCGGAGACGGATATTCGGCTATCTATAAATTTGGATGGTTCGGGTACCGCTGACGTGGCTACGGGAATTGGTTTTCTCGATCACATGCTCACACTCTTTGCCAAGCATAGCGGCAGTGACCTGACGGTGGTAGCCAGCGGTGATACTGTCGTAGATGA
>JBBRXO010000041.1:0-22835 GCA_038248345.1 Armatimonadota bacterium
CGGTCGCTGCTAAACCAGCGGCGGCGTAGCTGTACAGTTCGTTAGTCATCTCCATCATCGCAGCGATAGCGGTGTTGAACTGGAAGCGCTCGATGTCGGCGGTCACGCGCTTGATGGTCTGGTGCGTCTTGCGGCGCATATCCTGCCCGCGTGTGTCGCACGCATCAACTACCGATACCCACTCGCCAGTGAAGGCGCTGCCATGCATATGAATCTGCCGCCAGTAGCGGTTGAGGAATCGGTCGATCCCCTCGATGCCGGCGGGCACGGTGAACGGTTTGCCGGTCTCCGGATCCACGCCCCACTCGGCACGCTCGCCCGCGGGAGCCATGAAGAGGATGAAGAGCCGGGCGGCATCTGCGCCGTATTCGGCAATGACGTTGTTGGGCGGCACCGCGCCGGAGCGCTTCGACATCTTCTTGCCACCGGCGGTGACTATCCCCTGATTGAAGAGCTTGGTGAACGGCTCATCGAACTCCAGCAGCCCGATATCGTGCAACGCCATGGTGAAGAAGCGCGCGTAGATCAGGTGCATGGTGGCGTGCTCGCGCCCGCCGATATACATGTCCACCGGCATCCAGTATCTCACCAGCTCCGCGTCGAAGGCCGCCGTCTCGCACTGCGGCGAGCAGTAGCGCAGGAAGTACCACGCGCTGTCCACAAAGGTGTCCATGGTGTCCGCATCGCGCCGTGCTGGGCCGCCACACTGCGGGCAGGTAGTGTTCATGAAGGCAACGCTGGTGGTCAGCGGAGACTCGCCTGCGCCGGTGAATTGCACGTCAGTCGGCAGCAGTAGCGGCAACTGTTCATCCGGCAGTGCCACCATACCGCATTGGTCGCAATATACTATCGGGATCGGCGTGCCCCAGTAGCGCTGGCGGCTGATGCACCAGTCGCGCAGCCGGTAGTTGATGGTGCGCGTGCCGATGCCGCGCGCCTCCATCTCCTCGGCGATCTTCGTCCAACTGATATCGCTGCGCATACCATCGTAGGCCCCGGAATTTACCATCACCCCCTTCGCCTCGAAGGCGGCGGTCATCTCGTCGGCGTTCATGTTCGCACCTTCCGGGGCGATGACGATGCGCACTGGGATGTCGTACTTGCGCGCGAACTCGAAGTCGCGCTGGTCATGCGCTGGCACCGCCATGATAGCGCCAGTGCCGTACTCCATCATCACGTAGTTGGCCACCCATATGGCCACGCGGCTCCCGTCCATCGGGTTCAGCGCGTAGGCTCCGGTGAAGGCGCCTTTTTTCTCCAGCTCGGTGGAGGCACGATCCATCTCTGACATGCTCTTCACTTCGTCGCGCAATGCGGCCACTGCGGCGTGCTGCTCCGGGGTGGTCAGCTCCTCCACCAGCGGATGCTCGGGGGCCAGCACCATGAAGGTGACACCGAAGACAGTGTCCGGGCGGGTAGTGAAGACGCGTAGTTCCGCATCATTGCCCTCCAGCGCCCAGGCGAATTCCACGCCGCGGCTCTTGCCGATCCAGTTCTTTTGCATCAGCAGCACATCTTCCGGCCAGTCCAGTTGCGCGTGGCCGTCCAGCAGCCGTTCGGCGTAGTCGGTGATGCGGAAGTACCATTGCTCCATCTTCCGCTTTTCGATAGTGGCGCTGCAGCGCTCGCAGGCGCCGTTGTCTACCTGCTCGTTCGCCAGCGCCGTCTGGCACTCCGGGCACCAATTCACGGCGGATTTCTTCTTATAGGCCAGCCCGGCATGGAAGAGTCGGGTGAAGAGCCACTGGTTCCAGCGGTAGTACTCCGGCTCGCAGGTGTTGAAGGCGCGCGCCCAATCGTAGCCGTAGCCCATCGCCTTGAACTGCTTGGTCATGTTCTCGATGTTCTTCAGTGTCCACTCGTGCGGCTCCACCTTGCGCTGGATAGCGGCGTTCTCCGCCGGTAGCCCAAAGGAATCGAAGCCGGTAGGGTGCATCACATTGTAACCGCAGTGTGCCTTGTACCGCGCCACCGCATCACCGATAGTATAGTTGCGGATATGCCCCCAATGCAGGTCGCCCGACGGGTAGGCGAACATCTCCAGGAAGTAGTACTTCGGCTTATCTCCCCCCGCCACGGCAGTATACTGCCCCGTCTGTTCCCATAGTTCCTGCCACTTCGGCTCGATAACTTGTGGCTGGTAAAATTCCGGCATCTCATTAATCATCAGGTTCCACCCTCAACATAGCAATAAACAAGGCGCGTGGGTAGCCAACAGCTCCCACGCGCAGATATGTAAGAAAGTATAGATTTACGCGTGGGGAATGTCAAATAGCACTCTGGGAGCGCAGGCGTCCCGCCTGCCCCGTAGCCCGCGCCCGCCGTGGCGCGTATTTGCTTACAACAGCGTGCCCCGTAGCATGGGCGTCCCGCCCATGAGAACGGCCAAATAGCGCATAACCTCGAAACCGCTGTAGCCCGCGCCCGCCGTGGCGCGTATTTGCTGATGACACCAAGCGCGTCACAGCGGGCGCGGGCTACGGGATTACACCAAGCGCGCCACAGCGGGCGCGGGCTACAATTCCCTGAGTACGCACAACACTCCCAGTAACTTATACCTCTCTTCGTGCCTTCGTGTCTTTGTGGTTCACCTCTTTGCAGGTTATTCCCTCACCAACGCAGAATATCCCCTATAATAGCAAGTATAACTGCGCAGGAAGGTGTTGCCGGATGAGTAAGGTAATCAAAATACGCTCCATGGAGTTCCACGTGGCCCGTAAGGCGCGCGATAAATATCAGTTTGATCAGTCGCTATTTATGCTACGCGGCAATGTCATCTTTGCCAATTTCCATGCGGCACGGGTATTTGCGCAGCGAATGAACGCGCAGCGCGACCTGGCGCGCTTCCCCGAGCAGGCGGTGAAGGCGGCACAGATCAACGCCATGGGATTGATCGACGAGATCATGCACTTCATGATCGGCCAGTACCTGGCGGAGGTGCGCCCCGGCGCGATAGCGCAGGCGCTGCAGGATATGACCGCTAAATGTGGCGCGGAGGCAGTGGATGCTACGCTCTTGCATTTTGCGGAGGAGTTCCCCCCGTTGGCGGTATATCGCGATGGGCAAATGACGGCAGACTATCTGCCGGGCAGTACCGAAGGCGTCCCCAACCGGGAGATCTTACTGGAGGAGCTGCTACTGCTTTGGCTGGAGAACGACAACCTGGCAATGAAGCAGTTCAAAGAGTTGTTTGACGCCACCAGATTAGAGAAGAAGACTGTCTACCTGGATATCATGACGCGACTGCAGCAGTTCTTTGAAGACTCGCCATCGATGGGGAATGAACAGATTTCACTGATCGAGTTGTTGCGCCGTCCTGCGCGCGTCTCCCCGCATTCGCTCACCGGGCAACTGGAGTATATGCTGGGCCAGTGGGCGCCGTTGCTCTCCAATAGCCGTTATCTCTTCCGCATCCTCAACAGCCTGGACTTCGTCAAAGAAGAGGAGAAGCCAATCTTCCTCGGCCCCGGGCCTGCGCAGGTGTACGACTTCCGCGGCTCCTACCCGGAGACAGAATCGTTCAGTATGGACAAGGACTGGATGCCCAATCTGGTACTGATGGCGAAGAATACTTACGTCTGGCTCGATCAGCTGGCGAAGAAATATAAGCGCTCGATCACTAAATTGGATGAGATACCCGATGAAGAGCTGGATGAACTGGCGCGCCGCGGTTTCACCGGCCTCTGGCTCATCGGCCTGTGGGAGCGCAGCAAAGCCTCACAGCAGATAAAGCAGATGATGGGCAACCCCGATGCCGTCGCCTCGGCTTATTCGCTATACGATTACGCCTGCGCAGCTGACCTGGGTGGTGATGCGGCACTGGAAGGTTTGCGCAACCGTGCCTGGCAACGCGGCATCCGCCTGGCAAGCGATATGGTGCCTAACCACGTGGGCATCGACTCGCGCTGGGTGATTGAGCATCCAGACTGGTTTGTCTCGGTGGAGCACAGTCCCTTCCCCAGCTATACTTTCGATGGCCCCAATCTCTCTACCGATGAACGCGTTGGTATCTATCTGGAGGATCATTACTATACCAAGCAAGACGCGGCGGTGGTCTTCAAACGTGTCGATCTCTGGACGGGCGACACCCGCTACATCTACCACGGCAACGACGGCACCAGTATGCCGTGGAACGACACCGCGCAACTGGACTACCTGAACCCGGAGGTGCGCGAGGCAGTGCTGCAGACCATCGTACACGTGGCGCGCAACTTCCCTATCATCCGCTTCGATGCCGCCATGACGCTAGCAAAGAAGCATATCCAGCGGCTGTGGTTCCCCGAGCCAGGCAACGGCGGGGCGATCCCCTCACGCTCCGAGCATGGCCTCACCCGTGACCAATTCGATGCCGCCATCCCCACCGAATTCTGGCGCGACGTGGTTGACCGCGTGGCCGCCGAGGCTCCGGACACCCTCCTGCTCGCCGAGGCATTCTGGCTCATGGAAGGCTATTTCGTGCGCACACTGGGGATGCACCGCGTCTACAACAGCGCCTTTATGAATATGATGCGCGACGAAGACAACGCCAAATATCGCTCGGTTATCAAAAATACCATTGAGTTCGACCCGGAGATTCTCAAGCGCTACGTCAACTTCATGAATAACCCCGATGAACGAACTTCCATCGAACAGTTTGGCGATGGCGACAAATACTTCGGCATCTGCACCATGCTTAGCACGCTTCCCGGCCTGCCTATGTTCGGCCATGGTCAAGTAGAAGGGTTCTCCGAAAAATACGGCATGGAGTATCGGCGCGCCTATTGGGATGAGGTGCCCAACGAGTGGCTGATTCAGCGGCACGTACGGGAAATATTCCCGTTGCTGCACCGCCGCCGCATCTTTGCCGGGGAAGAAAATTTCCTGCTCTATGACTGTTTCACCGCTGACGGGAGTGTCAACGAAGATGTCTACGCCTTCTCCAACCGCGCCGGTGGCGAGAGTGGGCTGGTTCTCTATCACAATAGATACTCTTCCGCTCGCGGCTGGATACGCACTTCTGCGGCGTTCACCGTCAAACACGCAGATGGGAGTAAAACACTGGCGCAAAAGACGCTGGCGGATGGGTTGGGCCTGGAGTATGGCGCGGACAAATACACCATCTTCGACGATGCCATCACCGGACAGGAGTTCATTCGCCGCAACAACGAACTTCACGAACGCGGTCTGTATGTAGAATTAGAGGCGTACAAAACCCACGTCTTCCTCGACTTTCGGCAGGTCACCGACGACGAACAGCATCGCTATGCCTACCTGCATGATTACCTTAATGGACGCGGCGTCCCCAGCATCGAGAATGCCATGCTTGAGGTAATCCTGCGCTCCGTGCTGCAGCCCTATCAGGCGTTGCTCAATCCCGCAACGGTGGCAGCCTTCCATTCCGCACGCTCTCTCACGGACAATGCAGAGTTGTTGAGCGACCTGGCCGCCCAAAAGACGGCTCTTCATACTGCAATTGTGTCCTTCGTTGCCGACGATCACCGGCGCAAGTCCGCAGCAGAACTACCCATCGCTACGCCTATCGACGACTGGGCCAAGTTCGCCGTTGCGCTGGCGTTGCCGGATGAAGAACTGAAGGACGCCAGCACCAGCGCCACCCTCTTCGGCTGGCTGGTTGTGCATGATCTGGCACGTGGGCTGACAGAATCCGACATCCCCGGCGAGAGCCGTAGCCTCCTTGACGAATGGCAACTCGGACGCATCATGCGCGGTGTGCTCCTGGAGAGTGGTCTCAGTGAAGACGCGACAACCCGCGCCATGACGGCCATTGAACTGATGACCGAGCATCAGTGCTGGTACGAGCAACCGCTAGCTGGCCAGGTAGGCGCACAGCAGCTGATCGGCACCATGCTTCGCGACGAAGCTATCCAACGTGCCCTGCAGGTCAACCGCTATCAGGATATCCTCTATTTCAATAAAGAAGCCTATGAGCGCCTGCTCGCGTGGATGCTGCTGATTGCGAAGGTAAACCTCCGCTCTGCACATGCCGCCGAAGCTGACATCACCCGCTGTAAGACGTTGCTAGCCACCCTCCGTGAAGCCGCCGAACGCGCTGGTTATCAGGTGGGCAAGCTCCTGGACATGCCGATGATGTAACTTTTGCTAATCATCAGGGGGACAATCACCCTCCCACGGGTAGACTTTCCCCCCCATAACTATTACAATATATAGCATATTCCCGACTATTCGGGTAGTAAAAGAGGGTTATACAATATGAGTGAAAAATCAACCTGGCAGACCAAGGTTGGGCTGGCAGAACAATTAAAGGGCGGGGTGATTATGGATGTCACCAATGCCGAACAGGCGAAGATTGCGGAGGACGCGGGCGCGGTAGCGGTGATGGCGCTGGAACGCGTGCCCTCTGATATCCGCTCCGAAGGCGGCGTGGCACGCATGTCTGACCCGCAGATGATCATCGAGATCATGGCTGCGGTTACCATCCCGGTGATGGCCAAAGCGCGTATTGGGCATTTCGCCGAGGCACAGATTTTACAGGCGATGGGCGTGGACTTCGTCGACGAATCCGAAGTTCTCACCCCCGCTGATGAGCGCTATCACATCAACAAGCACGACTTCAAAGTCCCCTTCGTTTGCGGTTGCCGCGACCTGGGTGAGGCGCTGCGCCGCATCGGCGAAGGCGCGGCGATGATCCGTACTAAGGGAGAAGCGGGAAGCGGCAATATCGTAGAGGCCGTGCGCCACATGCGCACTGTGCAGAGCGATATGCGCCGGATCCAGAATATGCGTGAGGACGAATTGAGCGTGGTGGCCAAAGAACTGGCCGCCCCCTATGATCTTATCCTTTATATCCACCAGCACGGCAAACTACCGGTGCCTAACTTCTCCGCTGGCGGCGTGGCTATCCCCGCTGACGCGGCGTTGATGATGCAGCTGGGAGCTGAGGCGGTCTTCGTCGGCAGCGGCATCTTCAAATCCAGCGACCCGGCGAAACGCGCCAAAGCGATGGTCGATGCCACCACCTTCTTCGACAAACCGGAGATGCTGGTAGAGATATCCACCGGTCTCGGTATACCCATGCGCGGCCTGGAGATGAGCGCCATCCCCGAAGCAGAACGCATGGCCAAACGCGGCTGGTAACCCTGCAATCACGTTGAACGCAAAGAGCACAGAGAGAAATCTCTGTGCTCTTTGCGTTGTAACCGTTGAGTCGTGGAATTTGGGATAAATCCTCGCCAAACTCACACCACACCAACTATTTCTCTTTCTTATTGAAGTAGTGCATCTTAACCCAGCCCCAATTAAGAAAGACGTGCAGAACTATCAGAAGCACTAGGAAGTAGCCCGGGAAGACGTGCCAGATTGCGTAAGCGTGTTCACCGCCGAGGCTTTCTATCCGATCAGCGCCGATTAAACCGGTGATACCCTGGTTGATGATGAGCAGGGCCAATATAGGACTGCTTATCACTTGTAATTTCGCGATTAAGCTACTTTTCATGTTTATCTCCTCCACATAATTTACACGTATTTTACCAGATAGAACGACGCTGCAGGGTTATTTGCCGCCGATCGCCCAGATTACCGACAATGTGGCCAGCGTGGTGTAAGCGTTAAAGATGCTATGGGTGACGGCGCTGGCCCAGATGCCGCGTGTGTAGTGCGTCACCAACGCCATGGCGATGCCCAGCACGGCGATGGGGAGCAGGGCAGAGAGCGACACATGGACGGCGGCGAAGAACACCCCGGTGATGATGGCGGCAGGCCAGAGCCCGAAGCGCGCATCCCAGGCACGGAAGAGGATGCCGCGAAAGAAGGTCTCCTCTACCAGCGGGGCCATAATTGAGGCCACAGCCAACAGAAAGAGCTGGTAGATAATATCAGTGGTGCCGCGTAATCCGGTGAGCAACGGGTGGGTGTTCACCTGCCCATTCAACAACCTGTCGCTGACAAAGGTGGCCACCACCACCAGCGGCATCACGACCACCCAGGTGAGGATACCGTAGCCGATGGAGCGCCAACTGAAACGCCAGCCAAACACCCACCACTGCCACGGACGATAACCGAGAATCAGCAGGAATAAGCCCAGCACCAGCGCCGCACTGGTTAGGGTCGCGATGACATTAACGGCATGATTCATTATTATGTCATTGGCAGGATTAATGAAGAGCCGAACATTGATGGAGAGAAAAGTCCACAGCAACAGATGCAAGCTGAGCACCAGCATGGCCATCCCCGGCCCCCACGGTGGGGTATCATCTTCCGGTGTCGGGCGATGCCAGAGAGCAAAAAGCCAGATCAGACCTATGATGAAGCCGATAGCGATAATGCCGAATAGGGAGGCAGAGACGTTGAGAAGCCGGGCGCTGATACGGGAGGTGACCGCCAGCTCTTGCAACGCTTTCTCCAGTTGCCCGGCTAGCGCATAGTTCCGCGCCCGCAATATCGGCCCGCCGGCGATCTTCGCCAGCAGCTCTTCTGCTTTGGGAGACAAGCTCACTGTTGCCGGCTGGGCGGCGAAAAGCGGGGCGAACTCCTCATAAAGTTTACTCCCCGACGGATAAACATATTGGGCAGTGGCCAGGTATTTGCGCGCGCCAAGAGTATCACCGGCGGCTAGCACACAAGCGGCGGCATCGAGGTAATAGCGCGCCCTGTCAACGGGGTCAACTGGATCACTGCCGAGGACTGCCCAACTTTTCGCGGTTTTATTTATCATCTCCGCGTAGTATGGTTTGTTCTTGCCTTGCAGGATATTGCGATATTGCGCAGCTACCTGATAGGTCGCCAACTTAACATAGTATGCCGTTCCCGCGGTGTCACGGGTGCGGCGGATGGCGTCATCTTTGCGCGCCCACCACATCCCGCCGATGATGAGCAGGAATGTGAGTAACCCCAGGACAAAGAGCGGCCACGGCTCACGATTGGAGCGGCCAAAGAGCGCCGGCTCGCCCTCAGTGGCAGGAGATATCTCCAGTTCCGCCTCGCTCATCATCACCCCTTAAATACCGCTATTGTAATATGCACCAATACATAATAAGCAATGCCCGCCGCTACCATTAAAGCAATGGGCGAGAGGTCAATCCCAAAATTACGAAACCTAATCGTGCCGAGTAGTCTGCGAAATGGTTGCAGCATGGGCTCGGTAATGCCATAAACTAACCGCCCGAATGGACTCCAACGCAACGAAGGAAACCAGGTCAACAGCGCGGATAGCAGCATCAGCCAAAACAGTGCTCTTAACAGTAGCCCCAGGATAAAAATAATCACTTGTACCATGCCTGTATTGTAAACATAATCAGGATGGATGGGAAGGGGTACACCCGCTGACAATAGTTAACGGGTGAATCTACATGGTTAATTCCGGGTGCTCCACGCCATTGGTGATCTTCTCACCTTTTTTGAAGGTGACATTGCCACGGGAGGCCGGGTAGTCGAGCTGCTTCCCATCCAGCAATTCTTCAATTGTCAGAATCTGCAGGCGCGGGTGGCGACTCCCCCAGGGGGAATCGTAGAACCCGGCGCTGGCGATCTCGGAGCGCATCGGCTTGGTGGGGGATTCCATGGTGATCAGCACGCCGATCTCCGCTTTCTCGCGCGTGAGGACGCCGGAGATGTCACGTATCTGTGAGACGGTGACATGGCCAGCTTTCACTGAGATAATTACCTTCTTGGTTTTCCCGCTCCCATTCTCATCATGGAAATACAGCACACCATCAATGCCTTTGTCCGCTCCCTTCTTTTTCTCCGTGGGGCGCGCCCCCACCAGCCCGAGCGCCCACCATTGAAACTGGTACGGATCGCTGGCGGCCAGCGTTTGTGCATCGGGGAGAGAGACCGGCTCCCCCAATACCTGAAAGGGCAACTCTTTGCCGAAAGCATCCCAGAGGCGATGTTTCATCAGGGTGACTGCCAGATGGGTGATGTCGATACCTATCCATTTTCGCTCCATCTTCTGTGCCGCCACCACCGCCGTGCCACAACCACAGAAAGGATCGAGAATAACGTCGCCGGGATTAGAGGAAGCGGCGATTATCCGCTCCAGCAGGGCGAGTGGTTTTTGCGTGGGATACCCCAGTCGCTCCTGCGCGCGGGAATTTACGGGGGATATATCAATCCAGATATCCTGCGCCGCCATCCCCGGCATCTCATCCAGATAGCGGACGTATTCCGCCGTCTCGTTCCGGGTGTAGCGTACTCTCCCTGCGGCATCCAGCTTCTGCATGGTCTCAATCGGGCAACGCCAGATACGCTTGACTCCGTGCCATTCGTACTCATACCCACCTCCACTAAGGCCTGCGGCGGTCAAGTTATCTGTTCGGTATCTACGCCCACCTTCATCAAGGTAACGATAATGCGAATCGAGATATTCCGCATCATAAGGTAGATACTGCTTGGCGTGGTGAAACTCTGGCCCCTTGGTGTAGTACAGGATGACATCGTGCGCTTTGCCGAAGACGCGTGAATCGCTGTGCGCACTGGTGCGTTTCCAGGATATCTCGTTGCGGTAATTCACCACCCCGAACACTGCATCCATCAGCAATTTCAGGTAATGGCTGGCGGTGGGGTCGCAATGCAGATAGATACTCGCGGTCGGTTTCATCACCCGCTTCAATGCCACCAGCCGTGGAGCCATCATCGTCAGGTAGGCGAGCAGCATATTCTCGCCGAGGAAAGTGCGGAATGCCTGCAACGCGAGCGATACCGGCCCGCCTTTCTCTACCGTCTCCTGGTACGTTAATGCAGCGGCCTGATCCCAGCGCCAGGTGTCGTCAAAGGCTTTGATCTGCGCCGCCGCCTGCTTGCCATCCTGCTCGCCAAAGAGCACGTTATAGGTGGCATTGCTGTTAAACGGTGGGTCCAAATACACCAGATCCACCGTCTCATCTTTGATATATTGCTGCAGGACATCCAGATTATCGCCGTAATATAGTGTATTGGTATCCATGGCAGTATTATATCACCTTCTCCGGCTAGAAACTATTCGCCACCCGCACCAGTATTTCACGATTGCAGGCGGAGGCCTCGCTCGGGTGGGGCGGTTTTTCCAGGGTGCGCTCTATGTATGGGCGGGCATACTCCAGCTCGGCACGGGCGGCAGGGATTTGAATATCCAGCAACGTCAGCAATGTGTAATAATAAGAGAAGCTGTTCCATCGCCCGTTGCTGTCGCGTTGCTCGCGCAGGAAGCCTATTCCGCTGGCGAAGATCTCCTCGGCGTCCGGCAAACCAGCTACTAGCAGGTGCCGCCACAAAGAGACGGAACAACGCCCGCAGCAGTGTATTCCCAGCAGTTCATCCGTGGTGGCCAGCTGGTGCATTATAGCCGTGGTCTCTGCCACCGCCTGCTTGCCTTTGGCCGTCTGTGGCCGCAGCAGTATCATAGCCCGTGCGGCTTCCTCGCCCAATATGTGTGCCTTGCTTACAGTAGCGGTGATAGTTTCGCCGGTATAAAGCTTCATTGGCTGGGCAAAGTCCGCCTCGGTAGGGGCGTAGAGGCCACGGTAGGCCCCGCGTGCCCAGTGCCGCTCCGTCAGCCACGCCTCCGCCTCATCGCGCACGAAGCCCGACAGCTGCTTGCCATTAAAATCTAAATCCTGCAACGTATTAAGCGTCGCCGCCAGACTTTTGCGATTTACTATGCTCATGAGTCTCCCTTGAATTATTTATGGTATACCGAATCCGCATCAAAAATGGGATCGGCGGCGAAGGTTATCTGGCCGTCCTCGATTTTGCGGTAGAAACAACTGTAGTAGCCGGTGTGGCACGCGCCGCCGGTCTGCTCTACCTTCATCACGATACAGTCTAGATCACAATCCACGCGCAGCTCCAGCACGCGCTGGCGGTGGCCGCTGCTCTCGCCTTTGCGCCACATCGTCTGGCGGCTGCGGCTATAGAAGGTGCCATAGCCGGTCTCGATAGTCTCGGCCAGTGCCTGCCGGTTCATGTAGGCCACCATCAGCACCTCGCCTTTGGCGTCCTGCACCACCGCGGGGATCAACCCCGCTGCATCCCATTTGAACCCCTCAATATCCAGCGCCATCTCACCTTCATACGGTTTCATCAACATCTACCTCTCTCTTTGGTTAGGAGAATTATAACATATTGCGGGGGTGAGGTTCTATGATTGCTGGGGTATCTTTTTTACCTAACGGGAGACTTCATGAACCTACGCGCCGTAGCAATAGGGATAGCGGGCGGATTGCTTATCGGTGCAGCGGTAATTGCACTTCGCGGGCCACTCCATTCCAATATCGAGCCGGTACCGCTGGCCGAGGATCGCGGGCAGATCACCCGGGTAGTGATGCAATATCAGCCCAATGCCGGCCCGCTGGTCATACCTATTTATCAGCAATTCCTCGCGGTGCTGAACAAAGACGTGGATATCGTCTGGGTTGTGGGGCAGCAACCTGACATTGATGACCTGAAGACACGCCTGGGCGCTGGATGTGCCCAAACTCTTCGCCGCGCGTGACACTCTGGTCGATTTCGACGGCGGTGACTTCCTCGCTACCACCGACTACCTCTTCGCTGGTCCCACAATCATCGAGAAGAACTCGCCCGAGGAAGTAGGCGCGACCTTCAAAACGCTGGCCGCGCTCACCGAGCATCTGAGCCAGAAGCTGAACAGCAAAATCAACTGGCTGGGCGAAGACCCCAAGCTGTCACCTCCCCACCACATCGGCATGTTCCTCACTGTCATGGGCAATAAAGCCGCAGTGGGCGAGCTACGACTGGCAGACGAGGTAGTAGCAAAGCACCCGGATGTTCTTGACGTGCTGCAACCGGCGAAGGGCGCGGCCACCCCGGAGTTCCGTGCTGACCTCACCACCCGGCTGGACAATATCGCCCGTCAGATGAAGGCGTTGGGCTACACGGTGGAGCGCGTGCCACTGCTCCCCTCCGCCACCACCCGCGCGTGGATGAGCTACAACAATGGCATCGTGGAGACGCGCAACGGCGAGACCATCTTCTACATGCCCACCTTCGGCGCTTCCGCCCTCGACGAAGCCGGCGCCGAAGCCTTCCGCAGCAAAATGGGTTGTAAAGTCATCCCGGTGGATTGCAGCACCATCTGGCAACTTGGCGGCTCGCTGCATTGCCTGGTGAACGTGGTGGAGCGGAAATAACACCGTAGCATGGGCGTCCCCCTGGGAACGCGGGCGCCCCACCTGCCCTTACATTTTTTTTCAACACAGAGGGCACAGAGAGCACAGAGAAGATAAAAGGGCTTATTCGCCCGTTTCAAGCCCCATTCATGGGGCAAATTACGATAGCCCCGGTATTTATGCCGGGGGATAGGCCGCAACGTCCACCATCATCCTGCTGTATCAACCGGGGCACTCGCGGCATGGGCGTCCTCGCCCATGAGAACGGGGTTGCGGCTCTTAGCGCCACCCCCTGAAGAAGGTGGTTAACAACGGCAAGCACGCCAAAGCGCGCTATTGTTCGGGCCTGAAAAGTCCGCGAAGGCGGACGACCGGCGCGAAGCGTCCTGCAGCCGGGATTTCAATCCCAGCGAAAACTACAGACGCCTGCGTTCCCAGGGGATTCCCTTCAGGCGCGCTCTGCAATCCCCTCGCGCACTACTTTCAGCAACGCGTCTATGGTGAAGGGTTTGAGCAGAAAGCGGGTACCAACCTCCAATGTACCCTCGGGGGTGAGGATGTCCGTGCTGAAGCCGGACATATAGACCACTGGTAGTCCGGGGCAATGTTTGATTATTTTCTGGGCGGTCTGACGGCCATTCAGCTTTTTCATAACCATATCGGTGAGGAAGAGGTTGATGCTTCCCTCATGTTCAACAGCCATGCGCACTGCCGCTTCGCCACAATCCGCGAGGATGACGGTGTAGCCGTGATTCCTAAGGATATCCCCCACCAGCACGCGCACCGATTCTGCGTCTTCCGCCACCAGGATCGTTTCGCCAATTCCATTGGAGGTGGGGGTTAATATCGCCGTCTGCGGTGGCGATAGCTGGCGCTCTGTGCAGGGTAGCTCAATGTGGAAAGTCGTGCCCACGCCAACGGCACTCGTCACAGTGATCTGCCCACGATGTTGCTGCAATATGCCGTAAACGGTGGCCAGCCCCAGCCCGGTTCCTTCATTGTCACCCTTAGTGGTAAAAAACGGCTCGAAGATACAGGGCAGCGTTTCCGAGTCGATGCCGATACCGGTGTCGCTGACGCTTATTTGTGCGGTGTTTTTCTCCCCAACATGAGTAGCCACGGTGAAAGCTCCGCCACACACCATGGCATCGCGGGCGTTAACCGCCAGGTTCATCAGCACTTGCCCCAGTTGCGTGGCATCAGCCACAATATTCCCCACCTGCGGGTCGAGTTCCAACTGCAGGTGGATGCCTTTGCCGAGGAGTAATTTCATCACATCGGCGAAGTCCGTAATCACTTTATTGGGATCAACCACCTGCATATTCAGCACCTGCTTGCTACCGAAAGCCACCAGATGCCGCACCAGTTGTGCCGCATGATTCGCCGCCTTGTAGATATGCTCACAGGCCATTTTAACCTCGGGATCATCTTTTTCGCGGGACATCAGATACTCGCTGAAGCCCATAATCGGCGTAAGCAGGTTGTTGAAATCGTGCGCTACGCCCCCAGCCATCCGGCCGATCAACTCCTGCCGTTGTGTCTGGCGCAACTGGTCTTCCAACTCGGTTTTTTCCTTTTCGACGGCAACATACTCGGTGATATCCTGGATCACCCCCTGGTAATGGGTAATATTCCCTTTGGCATCGAAGGCGGCGCTGGTGCAGTCGATTATCCACCGCTCATCGCCGGCTTTGGTGAAAATACGGTAGGTGTGGGTAAATTCCGGAGCTTTAATCTCAAAGAGATGCTCCACCGCTTTCTCCAACCAGGTGGCGTCGTCCGGGTGTGTCATCTCAACCCAGGTCACCTTGCCGCTATATATCTCCTCGGTAGTGTAACCCCACCGATTCACGTTCTCCGAAACAAATTCAACGGGCCATCCCTCGGTGATCCTCCAGATGAAGATCACCACATTGCTATGGTTGATAGCATCGATCAGCGGGGTGACTTTACGGGCCTCGGTGTCAACACCAGGCGCCCAATCTGCACCGACTACCGTCGGCTCCATATCCTCTGTTCCTGCCATGGATACTCCTCAATGTATAATTTTGTATAGTATATCATGAAGATACCACTGTTTGTCTTGTTTTGCAATATGCTTTCCGCTGGGATTGAAATCCCGGCTGCAGGGCGCTTCCTCCTTCGCCATCCTGGCTACGGCGGACAGAGACGCGCCAGTCGTCCACCTGCGCGGACTTTTTCGGCCCTAACTATAGCGCGCTTCAGCGTGCTTGCCGTTGTTAGCCACCTCCTTCAAGGGGTGGTAAAGAGATTCTCATGGGCGGGACGCCCATGCTACGGGCAGGCGAGACGCCTGCGTTCCCAGGTATACCCACATTCCCTTCCTTCTCTGTGCTCTCGGTGCCCTCTCTGTTTTTTTTCCCTCTTCGTGTCTTCGTGCCTTCGTGGTTCACCTAATAATCTGTTATAATACCCAAATGGAGAATACGCTGATGACGATGATTGAATTTACGAAGATGCATGGGCTGGGCAATGACTTTATTGTGGTTGATTGCCTGCGCGGGGATAATACTGTGGAGCTGGTGGCGGCCACGGTGCGGCTGTGCGACCGGCATCGGGGCGTGGGCGCCGACGGGCTGATAATGGTGCTGCCTGCCACGGATGCGGACTTCCGTATGCGTATCATCAACAGCGACGGCAGCGAGCCGGAGATGTGCGGCAACGGCATCCGCTGCTTCGCAAAATTCCTCTACGATACCGGGCTGACCACCAAAACCACGCTGACTATCGCCACGCTGGCCGGGATGATCGGCGCGGAGCTGACTGTCACCGACGGCAAAGTGAGTGCCGTGCGTGTGGATATGGGCGTGCCGCGGCTGGAGCGTACGGAGATCCCCATGCTCGGTGCACCGGGGCAGGTGGTGGATGAGCCGCTGACGGTGGACGGCCGCACCTTCGCGATAACCGCCGTGAGTATGGGCAATCCGCACGCCATTACCTTTGTGGAGGATGTCGAGCGTTTCCCACTGGAGCAGTACGGCCCGCTGGTGGAGAATCATCCGTCCTTCCCGCGCAAGACTAACGCGGAATTTGTCGAGGTGATCTCCCCGACGCACCTGCGCATGCGCGTGTGGGAGCGCGGTGCCGGCATCACCCAGGCCTGCGGCACGGGAGCGTGCGCCACGCTGGTGGCCGCGGTGCTCACCGGGCGCGCGGAGCGTACCGCCACCGTGGAGCTGCCCGGCGGCCCGCTGCATATCAGCTGGGGCGCAGATGAGCGCATCTACATGACTGGCCCCGCCGTCACCGCCTTCACCGGCAGAGTGAGTATCTGATGCCCTACTGGGATTTGTCAGATGAAGAGCTGCTGAAACAGTGCGACTGGAAGGCCGGGCGCGCCAGCGGGCGCGGCGGGCAGAAGCGCAACAAAACGCACTCCGCCATCCGCATGGTGCACCTGCCCACCGGCGTGGCCGCCATCGCCAACGAGCACCGCCTGCAGGGGGAAAACCGCACGCTGGCCATGGATCGCCTGCGCCACGCGCTGATGCTCAATGACCGTCGCGAGATCGACATCGAGACCTTCCAGGTGCCGCATGAGGTGCAGGAGCAACTGAACAACAAAGGCAAACTGAAGGTGAACCCGCGCAACCCGCGCTACCTGCAGATAATCGCCACCGTGCTGGATCTGCTGGTAGCTTATGAAGGCCACGTCAGTGGCGCCGCCGACCGCCTGGGCATCAGCACCACCAACTTCATCAACCTGCTGCAGGACGACCCCAAAGTCTGGACAGTGGCGCAACAGTTACGCGTGAAATACGGGCTGTCGCCGTTGAAGTGATTCCTGGGTGCGCAGGCGTCCCGCCTGCCCGTAGAAAACGAGCGAGAAAAACCACGAAGGCACGAAGGCACGAAGAGAGAAAAAGGAAGAGTCCATCGGGTATCCCTGGGAACGCAGGCGTCCCGCCTGCCGTGGCATGGGCGTCCCGCCCATGAAACGGGGTTGCAATTCCTAACACCACGCGCACAACGAAATATGTGATTAAGAGGAACTACAATGGTAGAACTTTTGTTATGTAAATACAATCCGAAATATAGAGATTCCCTTGGGCTGTATAAGAGGGATGATTGGATAAGTTTCTCGGATATTGGACGAAGAAAATATGCGGATGGGGTGCTTACACTTGAAGAATACCTTCGAGTGTAAGACGCATATGTACTAGCAGTAATTGACTTGATGCGCATCGCGGGGGTAACCCAGCTCACAGCATCCTCTGTTGAACAACACGATCCAGTGGAATTGAGTTTTCCGATTAATGACGGTAAGATACCATTAGAATCAATCTGCGAAGGAAGAGTATTTAGCCTCGAAGAAGTGCCAGCGGTTATCCGCATGGTGCTACGTGAACATATTTGGATGCGCTTGTCTGGTGACTCATCATTTTACGTCCATTTTGGATACGATTATAATATGTTTGCTGGGTTTGATGGCGATTACTTCTCTTTGAATAATTTTCAGACAGATATATTTTACGAAGAAGAATTTCTGTCACCATATTGGCCAGAAGAGGAAGAGGAATTGCCTTAACAGGATGATTGCCCATAAACGTTGCTGGGACTAAAGTCCCGGCTGCGTGGCGCTGCGCGCCGGTCGTCCGCCTTCTCGGACTTGCCTGAATTGCATGATAGCGCGCTTTAGCGTGCTTGCAGTTGTTAGCCACCTTCTTTAGAGGCTCTGATTTGAAACCCCGTTCTCATGGGCGGGACGCCCATGCCACGGACACGGAGAACGGCTTGTCACTTCAAACCTGCTCCTGATGTATTCGGCGGACATTAACTACCCAAACATCTCCCGGGTCTGCTGGAACACCTCTGGGATTTCTGAGGCGGCAATGGCGAGCAGGTCACGCCAGAGCGCTTTCGATTCGGCGGTATCCTGCTTCACTGGATAGCTGTATAGCGCCTCGAACAGGATATGCGGGTCGTGGGTGGCGATGGCGTCGCCTAATAAGGTCTGGTGCGTAGCCAGGCCACTTACCAACCCCTGGAAGACGTCGGGCACCTCGAAAGTTCCGGCGGCACGAATGCCATCACGACCGAGTATCTGTGAGTACTCGAGCACGGTACGATCCTTGAAGCCGCGCACGGCACCGCCATTGGGGCGGCTGGATGCGATGATCATATCCTCGACTCCGCCGGCGGCTTTGGCAATTTTGACCATGATATCTTCATCGGTCCGCAGCAAGTACAGCGCCTCGGGGCGTTCGGTGTTCCAGCCTTCTTCGTTCAGCTCGATATTAAGCCAGGCATTGAATTGCCGATCAGCCTCGGCACGGCCTGCGCGGAACTCGCGCTCACTTTGATCCAGTTCTTCGGTACTACGCGATTTGACGGATTCTCGCCCGACTAGATAGCGTCCCTGGATATCGAGGTGATCGAGGCCGTCCCCCTCCGATGAGAAGACCAGATAGCCGAACTTACGGTAGAATTGCACCAGCGTTTCAACGCTACTGGCGATGTTAGCCTTGGTACCGGCAGGCCAGCGGTCAGATAATATTGGCGCTTGCCAATCCGCCGTTATGCGTTCTGCCGCGATCTCATATAGATCGCGCCCGCGCCAGGTCGATCCGGGCAGGATGAAGCTCATGTGGTTGACCCCGGCGCACCGAATATCAAAGTCAGTCCCCTCTTCATCCCGGCCAAAGAGCAGACGCGGCAGATCCCACAGGTGGTTAGTATAGCCTGCGCAGACCCCCATGCACTTGATTTTTGTGTGATTGTTAACCACGGCACTTAGCGCTGCCACCGGATTAGCGTAGTCCGCCAGTAACGCATGGGGACAGAGTTTTTCCATGCGCCGTGCCAGATCCAGCAAAATCGGCCCGCCCTTAAGCGCCAGCATTGCCCCACTGGGGGAAAGCTGATCCGAGGCCATGAAACCATGCGGGGCACTGGCATCACAGAGCTGGGCGAAATTCCGATGGCTACCTGCCATGAGGACGACAAACACGACATCGGCGCCATCCAGTGCTTCATCCAGCGTCGTACCCCAGGTTATCCGGCATGCGGTTTCCTTGAACTCAGGTGACTTAATCGCCAGCTGACCCACTGCCTCCGCCCGCTTTACGGCCAGATCATACAGGTTGATCTCCCCGTTCTCCATCAATCCTGGCACCGCCATGACCGAACGGGCAATACTCAAGTAGCGGTGCGAACCACCACCAACAAAAACCAGCTTCATAATATTACCTTGCGACGTATTATTTATTAGCCACCGGCGGAGTAGAAGAAAGGCGTAGCGTCCATAGCTTCTCCGGCGTGGCCGCAATGGTCAGCCCAGCGCGGAACGGTGAGTAGCCGACACAGTAGCCACGGAATTTCACCTGATTCCACCCTTTGCGTAACGTGACCGTTTTGTTGATGGATTCTACCACTTTGTTTGGGCCAGTCAGCATCAGCTCATTCAGGTAGAAACGCAGGTAAGTTTGCGGATGTCCATGTATCTGGAACTCCACTTCCGTATCTGCCGGGGCATATACCCATGTTGCGCCGTACCACGTTTGCGCAGCGCCGCTTAATACCACCCGGTTATCCAGATCAGCGATCGTCGCCTGATGCCAGCGCACTGCGCCCGGGTTATTCCAATACCCTTCGATCATTTTGCCTTTATAGACCGCGTTCACATCCACCGCGTCATCAGGCGGATATTTCTGGGCTTCGCAGAAAGCGCTTCCCGCTTGCTTATAGTCGATATTAGTTCCCGGCATCGGCCCCTGCATATCATACATGAACTTCTCTGCCCCTTCCCCGCCGAATGGGCCAATGAGGAGCCAGTTGCGCACCAGTATCCCATCTGTCAGCGACTGCCATTGTGCCGGTGCCCAGGAACCGGGGTAAAGCCGTGCTTCCGTCGGCTCGTCATAGGTTTCACGGCTGGCTTTGCCGTCAGCATTCGACCACCAGACTTTGCTATGACCGTTGAAGGTCGCCTCAAAGTCTACCATTGTCCGCGAATCGCCGCTGAAAGTGGGCAGGCCAGGCATAGCAGAACGAGGCAATGCGACAGTAAGCACGTAGCCTTTGCCGTCTGCATCCATCACATATTGTAATTTTGCGCCTGCAACCGGCCCCACATGGGCGAAGGTAACCGCTCCTACAATAGTGCGGTAAGTGATCGGGTTAGCGTTGTTACCCTTCCATTCATTGTACATCCCCAACGCAACCGGTAAAGTCGTATCGCCATCCTTGAAGACCCCAAACACGAAGCGCACGTCGCCAGGGCGTCCATTAGCCGAATCAGGCGCTTTCGCATTTGTGTCCCCCTGAACATAGAAGCTCATGGTATCCGCCAGCCGATCATGTGTGAAGATACGCTCAACGGGCTGCAACGCTTTGGGAGAGACTGGCGTGGCAGTACGCAGGTGCCAACGTAGGTAGAGATTCTCGGGGTCGTATAACGTGCGAACTTCCACAGTTTGGTCTTTGTCCGCCTGGAAGGTGATAGGAGCGGTTGATTCCCAACCAGACATGGAGCCGTCGAGCACCGCGCCACCCAGTGCGGGTGCAAAGCGTGCTATATGTGCTGCCCCGGCGCCGCCGCGCATGGTTAACGCGATCTCCGGCGGGGTGGCTATCTGCGTGGCGGATAGTACCACCGTTGGCTGCAGATTAGTGAGTTTGTGTACTGGACTTTCCTTCAACGACCACCCTTTTGCTTCAAAGAGCATGGTGGTATATTTACCCATGGCAAAGTATATTTTGCCGTTGTCCTTATTTGCGTAGGTATAACCGGCGAAGAATTCGCCCGGCTGCGGGTATACACCTGCCACGGCAGGACTGAAACGTCGCCCATCGGGGAAAACGGAATCCACATAGAGTCCATCTTCATTATAAAGCAGCACCCCGCAGCGTGACTGGTCTACCACACTCAACAAGCCATTGATGGGCTTATTAATATGAATGGTGGCATAGATTTCACCGGTAGCGGCTGTTCCTTGCAGAGCTTTACGTCCGGTGCGCCACTTGAGCGTATAGCCGCCTTTTCCATCGGGAACATAGCGCGAAATCTTCACCTGTCCGCCTTCATTGGCGCTAAAATTCGGGCCGCCACGCGCATTAACGTAGTACCCTTCCTGCGCTGCGCCGTCCACCATTGACCAATCGCTGCTGAATCTAGTATCTAACTCATTACCACCGTGGGTGGCGTCAGCAGTGCCCGCTATGCGGGAGGTAAAGACTGAATCGGTAAGCAATTTCTCCCATTTGGTAAAGATCGGGTTACCATGTACATCGAATCCAGTGGGGGTCAGTTGCCAGACATCTGCCCCGGCCATATTCAACGACACCAGCGATAAATCATTCAACCACTGCGCGCCATGGTAGCCCAGCAGATAGCCCGGCATGGTAAGTGGGGTGTCACGGTACTCTACCTCCTGGACTTTACCGTCACCGTTAACATCATGCCAGCAATAGTACAGCCATTTGTTGTTTTCTTGTTTGCGGATAATTCCCGCGGAAAGTACCCAGCGAACACCTTCGCGGCGATAAATATTGTAACTACGTGCTCCGGCGATATACTGCCGTCCGCCCAGATTGATAAACTTCGGGTGATCGAGGTTTGGTAGCACAGGATCAGTGCCCACATCCGGCCAGACAGCGTTCACTGTCCAGGTGCCCTTTGCATAGTCCACTTTGAAGCGGGTGAGGTAGCCGCGCTGGCCAGTGACATAAACATTTTCGGGATGTTCGGGGTCAATTGCATAGCCGTCGTTGGCCTTAGTTTGCATAGTGGGGTACTCGCGGAGTAATTTGCCGTCCGCGCTCCATTCACTTGCCCGGTTGGGGCCGCCAGCCTCGATTACGATCAACCTGTCGGCACCGTCCGCATCTGTCCAGGTGGCCAGTTTTGTAGGGATGATGAAGGAGAGGTTATCGTAAGAACCCGATTGCTGTTGCGCTAATTTCCCGAAAGTTACCAATAACTTGCCGGTGCGATCATATTGATAAACCTTGTTAGATGTGGTGTCACTCACATAAATCCGACCATGGCTATCCACCTCCAGGTCAGCTGGGGTGACAGCTGCGGGGAGCGCGAAGAGCATCTTTAAGTTGCCTTTTGGCAATCCGGCTTCCAGCGCTACCTCGCTCACCGCAAAGCCATTATCAGTTGCGTGAAGTACATCCAACGCTCCAAAACGAGCAACTATCCCGCAAGGATGAAGTACAGGTAGCTCCCCAAGCAGCTTGCCATCTTCCCCTGCGAGAATGGTGATTTTGTCGATAAATTCAGTCGAACTCGCTGCAAAACCCCCTTTGCTGGAGATAATTTTTCTACCCTCGGCGATATAGACATACGTCTTCTTTGCCGCCGTATCACGCAAGGCAGCCATGGATTCTACCCAACCTGTTGGTAGATACACATTGGGCCGTTGCGCCCGCCCGGTGCCGAATGCTCTGCCATCGGCACGGAAAACGTATTTGGCCCCGCCGTCGGTGCTGAAACTCCACACGGTGTCGCCATCGGTGCAGGCGCTACTGCCACCCGCCGCCCCTCCGGAGCCGAAGGCACGCAGGAACTGCTCATAGTTAACGGGCTTTTTCAGGTCAAACATTGGGTTATTCAGCCCATTTTCCAGATACGTATAATAGAAGACCGCGACGCCGTTCAGGCCTACATCTATATCTCCCAGCGGTGATCCAACGGGGTCGCCGCCGAAGGGTTCTGGCTTGTTCCACTGTGCGGGAGTGGGCAACCAGGCCGAAACTCCGCTGTTGAAGAGCGGAGTTACGCTATGATATTCCCCGTCCACTTGC
>JBBRXO010000042.1:0-22766 GCA_038248345.1 Armatimonadota bacterium
CTTCGCGGTGGTTACCAGAGAGTCAACCTAAAATATCAATAACCAGCTCTCCCCCCACATTTAGCCGTACTTCCTCCGCGATTTGTTTGCCGCGTAGATTCAAGATGCGGAGGTTTAATTTGCCGTTGATAACCATGAGCGATAACTCTTTGCCGATGATGTGGCAACGGGCCACGGAGCCGGGGAGGGTGATGACGAAATTGGCGTTGCCAGCGGGGGGACGCAGGGACAGCTCTTGGGCGCGGGCGTCGTAGCAGATGCCGAACTCCGCCTGATAGAGCGCCCAACTGGACGTGGCGCGAGAATAATAATGGCCATTTTCCACGTGGTTGTAGCGCATACCCGCGTCCTCATAGCGTGCGAAGACAGCGTGGGCCACCTCGCGCCCTAACTTACGCTCACCCAGCAGGGTCAGGTGGGCGGCGACGGTATACTCCACCCCACTCCACGGACAATTGGCCTGGTCGCTACCGCGGCGGGTGACTTCGATACCCCCGCCATGAGGCCAGGTGCAGTTGGGCAACCAGGAGTGGTGCCCGGCGCCGCGGCGATTATGTTTGACCATAGCGAGCAGCGCGGAGCGCACGCGGTGGTCGGGGAAGAGCCCCTCACCACAGCTTTGCCGATAATACCAGTCGCCATTGAGTTGATCCGTCATGCAGCCGTTATTAGTGGAATCGCTGACAACATCGTAGCTGAGATTGTAGTATTCGCCGTTCCACAGTTGCTCCTGTAAGGTGGCGGAGGCGCGGTCGGCCTTCTGCCGGTATTCGATAGCTTTCACGCTCTGCCCCTGCCAGCCAGCTAATTCGGCGGCGGCTCGCAGGCAAGCCAGGTAGAGAAAGCCGACGTAGGCCGAGGTGCCGTAGAGCGGCAGCCGGTCATAGGTCTGGTCTGGCCCCAGGTTGTTGGGCAGCCCGTCGCCATCGTTGTCGGTGGCCTCCAGCCAGGCGATGTTGTTCTGCAGCACCGGCCACAGCTTTTCCGCTTCTTTCAAGTCGCCCGTCCAGCGTGCGTAGCGCCATTGCGCCAGCAGATATTGCGCGCCTAGTTCGATGTGCCCACGCCCATCGTAGGTGTCGCAGCAGTTGAAGTTGCCCGGCATGGTATGTGGCACCTTGCCACTTGGTTCCAGATTGGCGGCGGTGAGGCGGTTCTGCGCGGCCTCCAACTCCGGGAAGAATTGCAGGATGGCCAGACTGCTGTAATGCGCGACATCAACTGTCTGCAGGCCGCCAATACCCAACCCCTCCCAGATGCCGAAACGTCCGGCTTTATCCCACCAGGCAGAGCGCCAGAGGGAGGAGAGGCCGGACATCACCGCCTGCAATTCCCATTCCGGCAGTGATGAACCATAAAAAGCAGCAGCGAAGGCGCGTGTGTTGCCCTCCAGTCGGGCTTTTTCTTTGAGGAGAAAATCCGCCACGGCGGCCGCGCTGGTGAAGCGATTAGCGTACTGTACGCCGATCATTTTTCCCGGTTTGCCCCGGTAATCCAGCTCGCTGAAGTTGGGGAAATACCAGGTGAGCAGGAAGGTGATTTGTGCGGTCTCGCCCGGCTCCAGGTAGATACCCATGCCATACGCGCCACGCGGCATCCCGGTGGGGCCTGCGTTACTCAGCGCGCCCAATTGTCCGGTCAGGCCATCCTCCAGCGCAAAATCCACATTTTCCAGCGTTCCGGTGGCACGCAGCGGATCCCACAGATCCCGCCCGGAGTGCGGGTGCAGGGCGTAGCAACTGGCGTGCGGGGCATCACTGACGGCAAATAGCCCCAGCTCCCCTTGTGAGGTAGCGGATGCCTCCAGCCCGGCGCGGGTGCAGACCAGCCCGGGGGTAGCGCCCTCCAGCACTGTCATACGCGAGGGGAATTCGGTATGGTCATACCCGACGACATTCTTCAACAAGCCGAAGAGCGTGACGCGGCAGTTGCTCTCGGTGGGGTTTGTCAGGGTAAATGTTAGTGTGGCCCCGGGCGTATTGGAGGCGGCCGCATCGCCGGGAATGAATGGACTCCACGCCTCCAAGCTGATCTCCAGCGGCATATCGGCGAAGTGGTAATCCAATTTGGCGAAGGGTAGATTCGCCTGATAGTCGATATTTTCTGCGTGCTCTACCCAGGGGAGATGATAGGGGTCGCTGAACCAGAACCAGCCGTCCAGCCCCGGATCCTGCCCCAGATTTTTCTCCAACGCCAGGCAGCGCGGGCCATCGCCAAAGTCAGCGCAGAGGCCGAAGCGCAGCCCGTAGGCCTCCATGGCATCGGTGGCGGCCCCGGCACCCCATGGGCGGTTATTCATCAGGTGCCAAGCGTGGAAGTGGCCGTCCGGGCGGATCTCTAAACTTCCAGCGCCCACGCCGCCCAGCGGCATCCCGCTGTTGCGACAGCCATTGTTATCGGTAAATATTTGTTCGGTCATAATGTAATCCTCAAATGAACAAAAGTCGTTGCAGGTGAACCCTGCGACAAAAAGGTATGTGTCGGTGGTGCCCACACTCCCAGCGAAGGTCTATGCCCCACGCCGCAACAAAAATATCCCGTACTCGCCACGCCAATCGGGGTAGATGCTGACCTGGCGCGGGTGGGCGCCGTCACCGACGAAAAGTGCGACTTTACGCATGATGGTGAAGTTATTCTCGCGGCAGAAGGACTCGAAGTCGGCGATGGTGACGATGCGGATGTTGGGCGTGTTATACCATTTGTAGGGTAAGGCGGGTGACATCGGCAACGTGCCGGTGAACATCAAGTGCATGCGCACGCGCCAGAAGGCGAAGTTGGGGAAGCTGACGATGGCGTAGGTGCCCACGCGGAGCATCTCGGAGATCACCCGGTGCGGATCCTGCACCTGCTGTAAGGTGCGGCTTAAAACTACATAGTCACTGGCGTTATCCGGCAGGTCATTCAGTCCATCATGCAGGTCACCGTGAAAAACGCTCAGGCCTTTGGCGATGCAGGCGGTGACAGACGGCTGGTGCAGGTCTACCCCGCGCGCTGTTGCTCCGCGCTCATGCTGCAACCGTTCCATCAACTCGCCGGTGCCGCAGCCCAGGTCGAGCACGCGCACGGCTGGTGGCACCAGGTCGACGATGATATCGTAATCGGGCCGGGAACCCACGGAATTTATTAATGGTTGGGCATCGATGTAGTTCACATTGCTATTTTAGCAGTTTTTCGCGCTTATTGCATTGATTGGAGTACACTGGCTCTCAAATCGGGAATTCCGGGTGATCCGCCCCATTCTTCACCTTCTCAGCTTTTTTGAAGGTGACGTTGCCACGGGAAACGGGATAGTCTATCTGGGCACCGGCGAGTAATTCTTCGATGGTGATTATTTGCAGGCGCGGGTGAGACCTACCCCAGGGGGAATCGTAGAATCCGGCGCTGGCTGCTTCGGTTCGCATCGGTTTAATGGGGTTCTCCATAGAGATCAGCACGCCGATTTCGGCCTTTTCACGATCAAGGACACCGCGCAAATCACGCAGGTGGGCGACGGTGGTATGGCCCGCCTTTACCGAAAGAACAACTTGTTTTGAGGCATCGTTGCCGATATTATCGTGGAAATATAGCACGCCATCGATACCTTTATCAGCGCCTTTTTTCTTCTCCACCGGGCGCGCCCCTACCAGCCCCAGCGCCCACCACTGGAATTGGTACGGGTCACTGGCCGCCAATGTTTGTGCGTCGGGGACGGATACCGGCTCGCCCAGTACTACAAAGGGTAAGTCCCTGCCGAAGGAATCCCAGAGCCGATGCTTCATCAGTGTGACGGCCAGGTGGGTGATTATCAATGCCAACCCACTGCCGCCCCAGCTTCTGTGCCGCTGCGATGGCCGTACCACAGCCGCAAAAAGGATCAAGCACAACATCGCCGGGGTTGGAGGAGGCGGAGATGATTCTGTCGAGCAATTCGCATGGCTTTTGGGTGGGATATCCGAGGCGTTCCTTTGCCTGGGCGCCAATGGGGTTGATGTCAGTGATAACATCTACAATGGAGATGCCGATTTCTTCATTCAGATAGCGCTTGAATTGCGGGATTTCTCCACTGGGAGGCCAATAGATCAGCCCCATCTCATCGAGGATGTCCAGCTTTTTTGGAACTGACCATCCAGACACCTTGTCGTCATATTCTCCTTGAGGACTTTATTCGGAACCGCCCAATGTCTTCCTGCTTTCGTTGGGTCAACACCGCGCCAGGCCTGCCCGGATTCACCGGTTCTAGTCCCTGCGCCTGTTAGATCACCCAGACGATATTGTCCCACATCATCATGAAAACGATAAAACTGTTTTTTGTAGTTTTCGGAATAGGGCTGATAGATGAGATTCCAGGTGTAATTATCGGTCTTTGAGTAATAGAGGATGATATCGTGTACTGGCCCCCACCTCTTTGAACCGGAATGGGCGCTGGTGCGTTTCCAGATAATCTCATTGCGAAAATTCACCGCGCCGAATACTGCATCCATCAACATCTTCAAATAATGGCTGGCCGTCGGGTCACAGTGTAGATAGATGCTGGCAGTTGGTTTCATCACGCGGCGTAGTTCAATCAGCCGGGGGGCCATCATCGCCAGGTAAGCGAGCATGGTGCTCTCGCCGAGGAAAGTGCGGAAGGACTGCAAGGCTCGCGACACCTGCCCGCCGTGCTCGACCGTCTTCTTGTACGCCAATGCGGCGGATTGATCCCATTGCCAGGTATCGTCAAAGGCTTTTATCTGCGACGCCGCTCGCGTGCCATCCGCTTCACCGAAAAGGATATTGTAGCTGGCGTTGCTGTTGAAAGGCGGATCGAGGTACACCAGATCGACCGTTTCATCTTTCACATAATGGTCAAGTATCTCCAGATTATCGCCATAATATAGGGTATTGGTATCCATAGCGATATTATATCAGGTATTGGATAGAATTGGCAGAAGTAAAAACTGGGGCCGGGTTTCCCCGGCCCCAGTTCCTTACTTTATTCTCATACTGGCTCGATCAGCCCGTAGTTGCCGTCGCGGCGTTTGTAGATGACGTTCACTTTGTTGGTATGGGCGTTGAGGAAGACGAAGAAGTCGTGTCCTACCAGCTCCATCTCCACGGTGGCATCTTCGGGGTCCATGGGTTTAACGGGGAACTTCTTGGTGCGCATGATACGCGGAGCTTCCTCTTCCACTTCGGCGGGTAGTTCGGCGGGCATGAAGCCCTCGATATCGCCGCGTTTGTGCTCATGGCGCTCTTTGAACTTCTTCAGTTGGCGCTCCAGCTTGTCGGTCACCAGGTCAAGGGCGGCATACATGTCATCAGCACGTTCCTCAGCGCGGATAACAGTGCCGTCGGCATTTAGCGTCACTTCGACGATATGCGTGTTACGGGTAATGCTCTCCACTACATGGATATCCTGTACATGGGTGAAGAAACGCTCCAGTTTCTGCAACTTAGTCGTCGCGTATTCGCGCAACGCTGGTGTTACTTCCATATGCTTCCCGGAAAATCTAATCTGCATAATGGTACTCCTTTCTGCTGTCTTTATTACTTTAAAACAACTGTCGCCACCGCATATGCGGACATACCTTCTTCGCCGCCCACAAAGCCTAATCCTTCTGCGGTGGTGGCCTTTACTGAGATCTTTGTCGTGTTTATTGACAATGCGGTGGCGATATTTTCGCGCATTTTCGCAATATGTGGGGCAATTTTGGGTCGTTCCGCGGCCAGTGTCACATCTACATTGCTAATGGCATATCCTGCCGTGGCGATGATTTGTCCAACCTCTGCCAGCAGGTGCAGGCTATCCGCTCCGCGGTAGCGGTCGTCGGTATCGGGGAAGTGCTGGCCGATGTCGCCCAGCGCCGCCGCGCCCAGCAACGCATCCATCAGCGCGTGGACTAGTACATCTGCGTCGGAGTGTCCTAATAAGCCCAGATGATGCGGGATGGTGACTCCGCCGAGGATTAATTTGCGTTTCTCTACCAATCGGTGGACATCATAGCCGAAGCCCATGCGTGGTGGCGCCGGGGTGAGCAGGCGCTCCGCCATGGCCAGATCTTCGGGGGTGGTAATCTTGAAGTTCATTGCTTCACCCTCTACCACGCGCACCGCATGGCCGGTTTTCTCCACCAGTGCAGCATCGTCGGTGACGATCCATTTCTCTGCTCTTGCCTGCTGGTAGGCATCTATTATCAAACCCGTACGAAACCCCTGCGGTGTCTGCGCGCCCCACAACGTTTCGCGCGGGATAGTGGCGCGAATTATCTGATCGGTATCCACTTGTTTGACGGTATCCGCCAACCGATGTGACACCACGGCGGCGCCATAATGGCGAATCGTTTCAATACATCGTTCGATTACTGCCGGGGAGATGAAGGGACGGGCGGCATCGTGGATGAGCACCATTTCGGCGCCGGGGTCTACTTCCTGCAGGCCCAGCCAGACGGACTCCTGCCGTTCGGCGCCACCGAGGACGACTTTCTCACTGACGTGGGCCGGGCCGTCGGCCAGCAAGGCCAGCGCGCGTTCCATTTCGGCTGCGCCCACTACCAGGATGATCTCACTCACCCCCGGATGGTGGCGGAAAGTCTCCAATGCGTAGCTCAACAGCGGGCGGGCACCCAAGAGCGTCCAGGCTTTCGGTTCCGGAGCGCCCAATCGTGTACCCGAACCAGCAGCAGGTATGATCACCGAGATACTCGTCGCACGCCTCCATTTTCTATACCAGGCAGAGATAATTATTCTACTAGTCTGTTTCGCCAGTGCCGTTATCGTTCGTTTTTACTTCCGCGAAGATCATCTTGCCCGCTACGGTTTGCAGCACGCTTGATACGGCTATCGGTATGGTCTCCCCGACTAGCTTTTTGGCATTTTCTACTACTACCATGGTACCGTCTTCCATATAGCCGACGCCCTGGTTGTACTCTTTCCCTTCGCGGACGATGTTGACTGTCAGTTCCTCACCAGGGAGCATCATCGGTTTAACAGCGTTGGCCAGTTCATTCATATTCAAGACTTTTACGCCATGAATTTTGGCTACTTTATTCAAATTGAAATCATTCGTGATGATATACGCTTCCAGCGACTTAGCCAGCTTCACCAGTTTCATATCAACGGGGTCACCCGGGACGAAGTTCGCTTTGTTGTAGCGATCCATGATACGAATAGAGATGGTATTTTCGTTCTGCATCTGGTGCAGGATATCCAGCCCGCGGCGTCCGCGATTGCGGCGCAATCCATCAGCACTGTCGGCGATATGCTGTAATTCCTCGATGACGAAGCCCGGCAGGATGAGTTGCCCCTCGATGAAACCGGAGCGGCAGATGTCGATAATGCGCCCGTCGATGATGACGTTGGTATCCAGGATCTTGGGGACGCCGCGCACAACCTCCGGCGCATTGGTGATGCCCTCTGGCAGATGGGCGCGGAGCTCATCTTTGATGCTGAAAGCCACAACATTGCCCAGCCACACCAGGAGTACGGTCTCCATCAGGATGATGGCGAAGATGGCGGGGGAGGCGACGACAGCATAGCCATTCGCATCCTTTAACAGGCTCATTAGCTGAATGACTTTCGCCAGTGCAAAAGCGACGGAGAGCGAGATGGTGGTACCCAGCAGGGCGGCGACTTTATCGGCAAAGGGGATGCGCCGCAGATTTTTCCCGACGGTGACGATCTGCCGGAAGAGATACGATCCGATGAGTAGCCCGATGAATATGCCTAAGGTGAGGAATAGCATGTAGGAAAAAATGATGAAATTCTTATCCACTTCCAACCCAGGACCCTTAAAAACATCTAACCGCAAATAGAGCGGAGTCAATGAAAACCCAATGAGACCACCACCAAAAGCAAAGACTGAGCTGAACATTATTCCGAGAATACGTAGACCCATTACCTACCTCCTTCAGGAGATGCTGAATAACAAAATGGCCGCAACATGCGGTCACAAGTGTAACACCAGTTTTTAATATCATTATTATAGGCGAATAGCCTGCGAGCGTAAAGCGAAGAGCCGGATATTTCCCTGCTCTTCGCCTGGCAAGCGAGTGTAGCGCCAAATCTATTTTGCTAGCGGCAAGGTGAAGCTGAAAGTACTGCCTTTGCCGGGGCCATCACTGGTTGCGCTGAGATGGCCACCGTGCGCATCCACCAGGGCACGGGCTACAGGGAGCCCGAGGCCGGCGCCGCCAAAGCTGCGCGTGAGCAACGGTTCGCGCTGTAAGAAGGCTTCGAATAAGCGTGCGCGCACTTCGGAGGCCATGCCGATACCATTGTCGGTGACGGTTATCACCGCTTCGTTCGCTTCTATTATCGTTTGTACAGTAATCTCGCCGCCTTCATCAGTGAATTTGACGGCGTTATCAAGTAGATTGTTGAGGATCAGCATCGTTTTATTCGGGTCAGCGTTTACCTTTCTATCCGCGATATTCTCGGTGTGCAGGTTAATCTTCTTCATTTTTGCCAGCTCTTGATATTGCTCAATCGATGAGTCGATGATCCTTTTCAATTGTGTGGGGCGGGGTATGACCGATAATCCGCCGAACTCCAACCGGGCAATGCTCAAGATATTCTCAATCATATCCTGCAGTTTGCGTGCCTGGCGGTCGGCGCTCTTTACCATTTCTGGGTAATGCTCGCTCTCAGCGGTCACGGTACCGCTGGACATCATCTCCAGGAAGGCGCGCACTGTGGTTAATGGTGTTTTGAGTTCATGCGACATCAGGCTCAAAAAATCGCTTTTCAAGCGCTCCTGCATGGCCAGATCTACCGCCATTTTGTTGATAGATTCCGCCAGTAACCCCAGCTCATCTCCACTTTTTAGGTTGATACGGGTGGTAAGATGCCCGGCGCCGATCTCCTGTGCGCCCAACGCCAGTTGCCGTACCTGCCGCGAGATGATTCCGGCAGAGTGCACCTGCCACCAGAGGGTTACTATAATAATCAGGAGGGCAAGGAGAATAAAAAATACAATTTGCCGATAAATGGGCATCATGGTGGTCTGCTCTGAGCTGGCGGAAACTACCGTCCATGCCGCGACATGTACCGTGGCAAAGCCCACCATATTGGCTTGCCCATTGAAGGGACTGAGGGTAACGCTTTGACCATCTTTCCCAGAGAAGATCATGTCGGAATTGGGAAACTGGTATTCTTTTCCCGTCAGTTCAGTATTATCGCCGGAGCGTACTAGCAATGTGCCTTGTCGATCCCACAGCGAAAAAATATGAGTACGAGCTGAAAGGTGGATAGAGAAGAGGGAATCGATGGCGTCGGGCAATATCGATGCTGCTATGACCCCGTTAAACGCGCCATCCTTCAATAGAGGATACGCGATGATGATGACTTTACTCCCGGTCGACCTGCTGGTTATTAACGATGATACCGTCGGTTTCATCGTCGCTTTCGCTTCAATGAAATAGGGGCGATCACTGACATCGGCGAATTTTTCCGCAGTATTGACAATTTCCATCCCACTGACATCCGTGACGAACAGATGATCCCAATCTGGCTGCGCATTGTTTTGGCGCTCGAGTAACCCGTGGATCTCGATGAGATCGCCGGACACCGCCTCGCTGGACTGCGCTAAGGTCTTCAAGGTACGCATGTGCCCCTGCAACCATTCGTCAAGGTATATAGCTGCCATCTTCGCCTGTTGCTCATTGCTATCCATCACCACAGTGCGGCGCTCGCTAAACCAGGTGAAGAGCAAGATGATGCCAAAGATGAGCAACGGTATTGCGCCGATGAGCGAAGATATCAGCAAACGGCGCTGAAGTGACAAGCCTTTTAACTTCAAATTATTACTTTTTGGCATGGGCATCACCTCCATCTTTGCGGCGGTTGAGCGCATCTAAGGCGACTTCCCGGTCATCAAAATGGATAGTCTCTTCGGCGAATATTTGATAGGTCTCGTGGCCTTTGCCCGCCAGAACCACCATATCATCCACAGCCGCCTCGTTGATAGCACGCTGGATAGCGGTTTTGCGATCTGGCTCCACTAGTACCTGGGCCAATTTATCAGCCGGGAATCCGGCCATAATATCGTCAATAATGCTGGTCGGAATCTCGGAACGCGGATTGTCGCTGGTGACGATTATCCGGGTAGCCCATTTCGCCGCTACCGCTGCCATAAGTGGCCGTTTGCCGCAGTCACGGTTGCCTCCGCAGCCAAATACCACCGTCACCCGCCCCTGCGATATCTCGTGCGCGGTGGCCAATACCTTATCCAGCCCATCGGGCGTATGCGCGTAATCTACAATCACCACTGGGCCACCTTCATGATATACTCGCTGAAATCGTCCGTCTATTGGGGGCGCGGATGATAGCGCCGCCGCCGCCTTTTCCACAGGTATACCCATTTCGCCCGCTAATGCTAACGCTGCTAATGAATTAGATACGTTGAAGGTACCGAGTAGTTGCGTTATTACCGGAGTTTCCCCCCCGGGGTGGAGTAAAAGGAAGCTGTTGCCGGTGGTATTGTGTTGCACCTGCACTGCCTGGTAATCGCTTTTATTCTGCCCGAAAGTCACCACCGTCCCTTGCGCCTGCGCGGCGAAATACTCACAGGTTGGATCGTCGGCATTGAGTACCACAATCATCTGCTTATCTTCCGGTTGATAAGAAGGATTGGTGAATAATGCTGCTTTGGCGTCTCGGTAAGCTTCAATGGTCTGGTGAAAATCCAGATGATCCTGCGTCAGGTTGGTTAGCGCGGCATAGCGGAAGCTACAACCGAGGATACGATGCAGACAGAGGGCATGGGAGGAAACCTCCATCACCGCATGGGTGAGGCCAGCATCGCGCATTCGCGCCAGTAATTGCTGCAACTCCGGAGCTTGCGGAGTGGTGTGTGGGGCGGGTATCATCTCATCACCGATATGGTACGCCAGTGTGCCGATGAGGCCGGCGGGGTGTCCGGTGGTGAGTAAAATATGACGTAGTAGTGAGGTGACCGTCGTCTTGCCATTGGTGCCGGTGACCCCCACCAGCGTAAGGGAATCTGCCGGGTGATCATAAAACGCTGCTGATATCAAAGCTAGCGCCGCGCGGGTGTCGGCAACAACGATGGCGGAAACCCCGTCAGGTACTGATTCCGCGTGCTCCACCAGCAATACTGTCGCCCCGGCCGCCAGGGCCAGCGGTATCAACGTGTGGCTGTTTACTTTATCGCCTGACAAGCAGGCGAAGAGGTCGCCCAGCTGCACTTTTCGCGTGTCATAATTGATCCCGGTGACTTCCGTTTGCGGGTCGCCAATAATAGTAGCTTCAATATTAGCACAAAGTGCTGCGACAGTTTTCATATTCTGATAATTGTATCATGTATTGAATAGCTGTTGTGTTACAAATAATGCAAAATATGAAAAGACTGTGTGAATGTTTTGTGGATAGTACATACTCCAGATACTGTTCAGACTTATCACCCCTTAGAGTAACCTAACCCCCTACACCCACGTCGTAAACATAAATCATTCAGGAGGTGGAATTGGGTGTAGGCGAAGTTCAAGTTAGGCATATCCGATTGCTCCTGAGTACACACCCAGCGCTCATCCCGTTCGTCGATCCCTTCTGCTATACTAATTGCATGAGCGAAGTGAGTTTGCATATTATCGTGAAACCGAAATCACCGCGGGCGGGGGTGTGGCGAACAACGGAGGGGGTGCTGGTGCGCGTGACGGCGGCCCCGGTGGAAGGGGCCGCGAATGATGCCGTTATCAAGGCGTTGGCAGCCGCGTTGGCGGTGCCGAAGAGCCACCTGGCAATAATCGGCGGCGCAGGAGCACGGCTGAAGAAAGTGGCGGTAGATGGTCTGACCGGCGAGGAGCTGGCCGCGAAGGTTGCGGCGCTTCCCGAATTGAATTAGCGGTTGCCGCGCGGGGTGCCGGTTCCCCAATCATATGGGACACTGCCGTATGGTGTCTTGCTGACGGGAATTTCGATGACGCTATCGCCCATCGACCACACGGCGGTCAAGTTCCTGGTCAATTGTAGATAACGCGTCCTCGATTCATCCTTCATTCGATTCTTCCCGCCGGTGTAGGATACCCCGACGAAGAGGCGCGCTTGATTGGAGCCGACTACACCATCCGCATTGGTCACTCCCAGCTGGGCGGCGAATTGTTGCGAGATCGGGTAGCGAAGCACTGCCGAGGCCAATGGCTGCTCATCGCCTGCCAGTCCGCTATTCGATCCCTGATACTCCAGCCCCACCACCAGGCCGTTTTTGGCGTAGGCCTCGATGCAACCGAATTCGCGTAGGTAAAAACTGCTGTTCGGGCGTTGTTGGGTTACGTTTGTCCCCACAGTTACCTGCACCAGCGGGAATAGGCTGTCCTTGGTGGAACTGGTGCGGGTTATCGCGATATATGGCTGCAGGAGATCAGCATTACTGCCGGTGGTGGTGTGCAGATAGAGCATCCCCACCGCGGTGCTGGCCCCCGGGATGAGCGTGGGAAGGTTGAGCTTGGCATTGGCGCCAATGCGATCCGTGGCATCACCATGCAGATAGGCGGCCCCTACCTCCAGGTTGTCCGCCAGGCCATAGAGCACGCGTACCGGCACCTCTGCACCATTGGCAATATCGGTGCCATCTACACCCAGGACGTACATCCCCGGTGCAATCGTCTTCGCCGTCGGTAATTCCACCACCCCCGACGCCCCCAGCAACGAGGGGTAGGCGAAGGTGACGGTTGCGCAGAACAGTAAAAGCCCAGCTAAAATTTTCATAATCGTTCCCTTGTCTGAACCCGGATTTTCCTGATTTTAAGGATTTGCTTGATAATCCAACATACGAAGTATATACCTGATTGGCTTTACATGCAAAAAGGAGTCGTGGCATGGGAATCCCGCCCATGAAAACAAGAAACGAAGTGAACCACGAAGGCACAAAGAGAGAGAAACAGAGGGCGCAGATTGGCAACAAATATCTAAATCATGGGTGAAATCCACTGTGAAGCGATGCCGAAATAAATCCCGGTGCATGAGCGGTGGGTATAAGGGGTATTGAGAGGTTTTGTATAACCCAATTGTCATGCCGGGATTTCAATCCCAGCGAAAAAAGGTTTTTGCATTTAACCTCCACATTTCCTTATCTTCTTTGTGTCTTCGTGCCTTCGTGGTTTTTTTACGCTCATCCTAACAGGTATATTTCACCTCGTAATCACCTACCAGTTCATCGGCTCGCTCCCGTTCCTCCTCAGTCAGTGATAGCTCCGCAAATTCTACCCCCATGGCGCTGGTGAAGCCGGCGCATATCGCGGCCACCACCGTATCTTCGGCGAGCTGGTGGCCGAGGATACGCTGCAGGTCGGTGGCGCCGTCACGCGCTACGCGTTCGGCATCGCTGCGGTAGAAGACCTGCTCCCAGGCGGCGAAGTCGATGGCGAGGGGTAGCGAGTTCTGCTGCAGGATGACGCCGCCTTTGCGTTGCTGCGCGCTGCCTATTATCTTCTGCCCATGCACCATCAGGTCGCAACGCGCTTTGGCGGCGAAGCATGCGGGGTTGCCCGTAGCGGAGACGGACACCGGGTCGCCGGTGCGCACGCCGGCGCGATGCTCCACCAGCTCTGCCGGCACGCCCAGCAGTTGCAACCCAGCGGCCAGCGCGGTGCCCAGCGTGCGGTAGCTGTCCATCACATAGCTGCCGGCAGCGGGCAAATCAGCCTCGGCGATGATGATGCTGAAGGTCACCTCGCGGTCATGTAGTATCGCCCGCCCGCCGGTGGGGCGCGTCGCCACCTCGATGCCCAGCCGTGCACAGTTCTCCAGATTCACATTCCCCACCGCTGGCTGAAAACGCCCCAGCGTCACGCACGGCGGCGCCCAGCGGTAGAAGCGCAGGACAGGCCCCGACGTCCCCGTCCGCACCGCCTCGCGCAGCGCCACATCCGCCGCCATATTCCACGCCCCCCGCCCATCCTCCGGCGGTATAAATCTCCATTGCTTCATGGCTGGTATTTTACCATAGGTAGGGATTTTGTTGCATGGGCGTCCCGCCTATGCAACTACAGCCCATATTGATTGTGGCATCAGGGTGATTTTATCGGGCACGGCGGGCTTGATCCACTGCTCCAGCAGTTGCTTGACGGTGAGGTCTTCCTTCACTTTCTCATCTACCGGTAGCAACTCACCGACGGATTTGGTCAGGTGCCAGCCATCGGTGTTGTCGAAGGTCAACTCCAGCCGCCCAACGCATACGCCATAGGCACCAGCCTGCACAATAGGCACCATCACACCCTTGGGGTTGGCGATCATGATCGGTTGCGGGATAAACGTATGCGAATCTCCGCCGACAATGACGTCGATCCCCTCCACTTTCGCGGCTAGCTGTTTATCCAAATCCACACCGATGTGGGTGACGGCGATCAATATATCACACTCTTTGCGCGCCAGCGGCACCCATTTCTTCGCGGTTTCGATGGGGTCACTGATGGTCCAGCCCTTCGCCTGTGGGTAGTCCTTCACCCGGGGAGCGGTAAGGCCGAGGAACCCCACGCGCATGGCGCCATACCGCCGCACGATGAATGGGTGGATGCCCTCCACCGATACATCGGTGCTGCCGACGGTGAGGTTAGCAGCCAACCAGGGGAATACACTCTGCCGCATCAGGCCGAGCATGATCTGCTTCGATTCAGTATCCGCCTTAGCTTTGAATTCGTTATTGCCCACGCAGAGCATATCGTAGCCCATCTGGTTGTAGGCGGCGACCTCCGGGACTCCGAAGAATTGCTGGTGCCAGGGCCCACGCGTGAAGATGTCGCCCGCCTCGATGAGGGCCAGTGGGTTCTTCGCCGCGTTGCGCAATTCGGCGATAAGCGTAGCGCGGCGCGCCAACCCCCCGGCATTCGCCAGCACGTAACCTTTATCGACAAATTCACTCTGCATGAATTTTTTGTTACTGGTCTGATAATCAAACGGCATCATCCAGCCATGCAGATCATTAGTATGCAAAATGGTAAACTGCCACGTCTCCCCAGCCCATGAGGCCATGGTCAACAGCAAAAACAGCAGATAAACAGTAATTTTTCTCATTATTTACTCCCTGATCATTCATTCTACCACAGAAATTTCGTATTGATTAGCCTGGCAAAAATACTCCGCCCGCGCACTTCAGGAGTATCGTTTTTAGCGCCCGTCCTGTTCGCCCAGCCGTGAACGACTGGGCTAGTGGGCTGGCGTTAAAAACGACACTCCTGGCATGAACCTTGCACTTCAAGTTTGTAATATGATATTGTATGATTATATCATTCAGATGACAAGGATTTGCGTGGAATGATATATTGTGAGATCGGATACCACGGAACGAGAAGAGATTGTTTGGATGCTATTCTTAGAGAAGGATTCCGTCCATCTATAGGAGACAAACATTGGCTTGGGGATGGCGTCTATTTTTTCACTGAGCTTTTTTATGCTTATAAGTGGAGATATGACGCATGCAAAGCAAAGACGCGAAGGCCTGATATACCATTTGTGGTGGATTGTTGCATTGTCCAAGCTCAAATCGTAACATCGAACGACCGAGTCTTTGATATGACAAAATTTGAGTATTATGCTGAATTTCAGGAGTGGCGATTAGAAATTGAACAAATTATGCCCCGCACAGATCGGGCTAAAAACGCGGTACTAGACGGTGTGGTTTTGAACTATATGTTCAGTTATTTCGGGGTGAAGGAATATCGTGAGAAGTTTGATGTAGTAAAGGCGCAGTTTTTATTCGACTCTAACGGGATGCATCTAACTGATCTCAAATTGCCCAAGGGCATACCGCAAATGCAAATATGTGTAAAGAATTTAATTGCGTCTTCCGGGGAAAAGACGATTCAGGATGTAGTTGAATACTCAATTGAGAAAAAGATTAAATTCTTTGAAGCGCAACGTCATCAGTATGAGACATATAAGAAGCCAAATGGTGGCTATAATAATAGGAGATACCAGAGGTGATCGACGCGCATATGGTATTCGTACTGATGGATAGGTAGTATCCTATTTAGGAGATTTAAAATGGGAGCAACGGAAAGATTACAGTCAATGCGAGAGCATTTCGCAAATATTACCATCGAAGAGTTCGAGCGTAATTTGCTACGGGCGGGCATAGAAATTATCCGGCCTGCATCTGACGATGGATATTACATGGTATGCCCTGAAGAAGAAGTTGCGGATTTCGTCGTCCCCAATATGAAAAGAGGCCAGGGCACAAAGATTAATGTCAAGTCTCTAGTTGGAGTTGACAATTATTCTTATGATAATTCTTACACATTGGGGATAGCTGCATAATGAATGAGCATAAAACGGAGACCGCAAGTAAACTACGTTTTCTCGACTATGTGGTTGACTATGTAGAATTCAAAAATAACGCTGCATTCGATGCTGAGGCGGTGGATATTGACTTTAATATCCACCATAAAGTTGTAAGAAACATGCCAGATGCCTATGTGACGTTGCGTATGAATATTTTCCCGGATGCAGCGGCTAATAACTATCCGTTTAGTTTTTCTATCAGCGCTACCGGGCATTTTCAGATTGATGGCGATGATTCAGAAGAGGCTAATAATTTTCTAAACGTAAATGCAGTGGCGATTCTGTTCCCATATTTGCGAGCTCTAGTTACAACTTATACTGCAAATGCTAATGTTACACCATTGATTTTACCCCCAGTTAATATCGCAAAAATGCTGGAGAAGAATTCGGAATAGGACTGGATTCGAGTCCACAGTCTATATACAACACACAAAATACTCCGCCCCCACACTTCCATGTGCGCGGGCGGAGTATTTTGTTGTTGATTTTGCTTACTCTACCGACAAGTCCTTCAGGAAGGCGCTTAGCTCCTGCTGTTTGGCTAGCAGTTGTATGCGTAGCGCTTCTTGCTTGTCGCGCAGGTCTTCCAGTTTGGTCTCCTGGTCGTTCAGCTTGGTCATATAGCGTTTGTACAAATCAGAGCCATTGGTCACTGCCGCCATGTTCTGGCGGAGGCGTGTCTGCTCGTTGACGATGTCGTTGCGCTGGCGGTCATTATCAGCTACCTGGATGGTGATCTGACTGATGGAGGCCTGCATTTCCTGGGCTTTAAGCACCGCAGCGCGCACTTTGTCGCTCATTTTATTGGTGCTGCCATAGTAGGCCAGGGTATCGGCGTTGATGGAAGTTAACCCCATACTCTGCCAGGTAATATCCTCTTCGACTACTTCGAATTTCTTCGTCTCGTCGGCTTTGACGGCGATATTGAAGCGATAGAGTTTGTCCGTCGTCTCGTCGGCCTTTTTCGGTTGCACCAAGTCCCATCCGTTGTTGATAGTGTGTTCCACCATGACTTTGCGGTCTTTACCATCTTTTACACGGAAGGTGTAGGTGGCAGTGCGTTGGTTTTTATGTTGCACGGTGAAGGCACCGCCGGATATTTTGATCGCTAGCACTTGATCGGAATACTTAGTGTACTCCATTTTACTCTCGATGCCCAGGTCCATGGCGTAGCTGATCAGGCGGTCTTCTTTGGGGGCCAGGTCTTCAATTGTGGCATCACCCGCATATACGCCATTATCAAAGACGGTGATCGGGCCGCCCATTAGGTTGACGCCGGTGGTGTTGGTCACCTTCATGCCGTAGAGCGGGATAGTGGCATGGACGACGGGGTTGAAGATAGACACCTTGCTGGTGGTCACCGGGCTGGTGACGATAGGCAGCATGGCGGACTGCTGACGCGGCAGCGTCACCAGTTCGTTGATCTTATAGGAGAACGCCTGCCCCAGGTCGCTGGCAGTGGCGGCGGATTTCACGCTACTGTTTAGAGCCTCACCGGCGGTCATCCCAGCGGATATTGAATGCCGAAAGCTGCCGTTGACATAGTCCCCAGCGGGCGCTTTGCCTGCGTTTGAGTTATACATATTCTGATACGCTCCATTCCCCGTATCTCCTTTAGGTCCTTGTGGGCCCATCACTCCATCAACTGTTATACCTGTTTCCTCATTAATTGTCAGCGCTGACTCATACGCCACCGGGCGTAGCGAGGCGTAGAGCTTGGACTGCACCAGTGGGCGCTGGATGTAGAGCGGGGTGTACAAATCTTGGGCGAAGCTGATGGGGCGACCGGCGATGAGTTGCAATTGCACTTTATCCCAGTCGGAATCGCCGGTGTTCTCGACAATCGCCCACCCTTGCAGGAAGGAGTTGTTTTCTCCAGCAGCCAGGCGGTAGCTGGTCTTCCACACCGGGGTTTTAGTGATATAGCCGACCATGACGTTGCGCTCGCCGGTGCCGATGAAGTTGAGGGTAACGGGTTTGCGCTGGTTATCCAGCCCGCTCGCCATCACCACCAGCGCGTCCTGCAGTTCTTTGTTCAGCTTCTGATCCTTCAGGCTGTAGGTGGAGATGTCATCCATGGGAACCGAGCGCAGCCCGGCATCGGTGAGCAGGTTGAGCACCTCGAAGGTGACCACTTTATCGCCCGCGGCCTTCTGCTTGGTCTCCACGCCGAGGATTTTGCCGCTGATGTCGCGGTCAGTGCGTACCGTGATCTCTACCCCACGCACGCGGTTGAGCAGAGTGCCCATCGATGGGTTGTCATTGAGATTGACGGCGAAGGACTGCAACGTTTTGCTGATAGGGTCTTTCGCGCCGTAGGTGACGGCGCCGACTTTGCCGCCGTCGAGATCGAGTACCATCATTGACTTGAGTAAGTCATTGATATCCTCGGTTTTGAAAGAGAGCTGAAAGGTAGCGTTGTCTTTCACCTTCCCGCTCCGTTCCATGAAGCCGACGCCGCTGGAGAACAATGTTACTCCGGTGACGGGCAAGTCTTGCGCAAAGAGCGCAGCCGCGCTGAGCAGCGCGACTAATACCAATATGTAACGTGCCATTGAAAAACTCCTCCTTCTACGAAAAATTGTTCCAAGTTCCAAGTTCCATGTTCCAAGGCTGGTTTAGCGTGTTTAAGTCCGTCAGCCTATTACTGATCCCTTCGAAAATAGATTTGGCGGCCGCTTTGTCCCATTGGTTTTACCTAACCCCCCAGCCCCCTTCCCGCGCCGGGAAGGGGGCTGGGGGGTTAGGTCGACCAAGGCTAACGCCATAGATACGTCATCAAATTTTCATCCCCATACAATGAAGCGCACTCCATTACTCCTCCTGTATATTTTGACCTTACTTCCTACTATGACAAGATTAACACCGGCAAAGTTCCATGTTTTGGTGTTAATTTTGCACAAAGCCCTGTTATTTTGCAATTTCCGTCGCGAAAAGTTCGCGCAGCAGGCGGAGTTGTTGCCGTTGGTCGAAGAGTTGGGTGACACGGGCGCGTCCGGCTTTGCCCATGGCGGCGGCGCGCTCCGGGTGGCGCAGCAGTTGTTGTATGGCTTCCGCTAGCGCTGCCGGGTTCTCTGGTGGCAGCAGAATACCGGTGACGCCATCCCCCACCACCTCGGGGAGTCCGCCGACATTCGTGGCCACCACCGGCCGCGCTAACGCCATTGCCTCGATGGCGGATAAGCAGAAACCTTCCTTGCGCGAAGGCATTAGCACAATATCGCAGGCGCGCATCAGCGGGCGCGGGTCGGACTGAAAGCCACAGAATTCCACATTGCGGCCTATTCCCAGCCGCTCTACCTGCATGCCCAGTTCTTCCCGGCACCGTCCATCTCCCACTATTATCAGCTTCAGGTTGGGGATAATCGGCAGCAGTTGCGTAAGTGCATCCAGGGCCACATCCTGCCCTTTCTCCGGGACCAGACGCCCGAATATCCCCACCAGCGGATCGCCGGGGAGGTGGGCAACTTCTACTTTCGCCGCTGCCAGCACCTGCGGGACGTAATCTGCCAGGGTGATGCCGTTGTGGAGTACACTGATACGAGTCTCGGGGACATCCTGGGCCACGAAATGTGACTTCACCGCATTGGAGACGGCGATCAAACGTGGCGGAAAGCGATACCAGAAGGCGCTGGTGAAGCCGTGCAAGGTGGCCACGCAGGGGATGCCCGCAGCCCGGGCGGCAAGTGCGCCGATGAAGGTGGCGGAGGTAAGATGGGTGTGGATTAACTCGATATTACGCTCGCGGATTAGTCGTACCAGGCGAAAAACCGAGACCGGGTCTACTTTGCCGCTTGTCTTCCAGCTCACGGGGTCTAATTCGTGATCATGCAGATATTTGGTAAAAGGTCGGCCCGTGGGGGAGAAGACCGTGACCTCGTCACCGGCTTTGCGTAATTCGCGCACCAGCCGTGCCACGTACATCTCGGCTCCGCCGATATGTGAGGGGGTTATCAGCTCCAGAATTCGCATCAGCGCCCCTCTTTCGCAAAGGCGCGCGCGATCTTGTTATGCAAGACCAGCGGCAACGTGTTCCAGCGCATATTCACGCGCAAGACGGAGAATCGGTCCGCTGTCGGGCGCTGCGGCCAGGGGGTGGCATCCTTCAACTTGGTAGCGGTGGCCAGGGTGTAGCCCGCGTCGATGACCGCCTGGCGCACCCGGGTATCCCAGTTGCCGTAGGGATAAGAGAAGGCAGTAACTCGCCTGCCGGTCAGCTCTGTAAGCCGCGCGCCGCTGTAAGCCACTTCGCTATAGAGGCTAGCGTCATCAAGGTGCGTCAGGCGCGGGTGGGTGAGAGTGTGTGCGCCCATTGCCATCCCGTCGCGTGCCAGCGAACGCAGCTCGTTTTCGCTCAGCATCGGCACTTCGATATCGCCCTCCTGCTGATCCCATTCGTTAGTTCTACCGATGCCGTCCACCACCACAAAGAGTGTCGTCGGCACTTTAAGTTCGCGGAGAATCGGCCAGGCGATCTCCCCTACTGAGGCATAACCATCGTCGATGGTCACCGTGAAGTATCCCGTGGCATAGGCGGGGTCGGTGACAATCTGCGTCAACGTCGCCGCCTGATACCCGCGCGCGAACATTGAGCGTAATTGCCCCCGCAATAACCCCGCGGTGACGTACTGCCCACTCACGGTAGACCGGTTAAATGGACTACCGAAGCGATGATACAACAAAATTACCGAAGGCATTGACCCCATATTATTATGTTACAGAATACGGGCGGGGGGGCAAACGTCGAACGCTTGGTAATTTTTCGCAAAAACATGGAATGTTAAATTTTACCAGTATTGACAGTGAGAATAATTGTAGGATTATTTAGTTTGAAGGAGTCAGTAATAAAACCCGGATGTTGTATCAATGGCGTTAGCCTTGGTATATCTACCCCCCCAACCCCTTCCCGGCGCGGGAAGGGGGTTGGGGGGGTAGATAAAACCAATGGGGCAAAGCGTCCGCAAAATCTATTTTCGAAGAAGGTGAATAATGTTTTTTCTAGCAAAAACTATCGCTTATACAGTTATGACGGCTCCTTTGATCCTCGGATACGTTTTATTGGGTGATTACCTGCGTGATAACGGGAAAGAGACCGAGAGTGCAATGACCCTCGACTACGCCGCAGACGATTCAATAGATAACATTCTCGTACAGACGCCCCAATATGTCATCACTGAAGGAAGACCAACGTCTTCATTCTGGACGAGCACCAGCTCTCCGCCGAAAAATTCAGTGGAGCATAGCGCTTTCCAGTCATGGTCGTCGAATACTACCGTCGATGCGGAGGTGGGAGCCACGAAATCAGCGGCATCTCCAACGCGAGATAGAGACGTCTCACCGCATTAATCGCCTCATATGCAGGTGGTCTTACTCCCCCCATTCGTGCTATATTTAGCCAGCAGATAATGAATGAACAGGGGTGATTGACCATGCTTACTCCCGCACAATGCGGTGTTATATTTGACCTGGATGGGGTGATTGTCGATACCAAGGAAGCGCATCACGCCTCTTTCTCCCAGCTGGGCGCGGAGGTGGGTTATTCCATCAGCTCCGAGCAGTTCCAGCATATCTTCGGCATGCACAATAACAGTATCTTCCCCTATCTCTACGGGTGCCAATTACAGGCCGCCGAGATTGAGATGCTGGCGGATCGCAAAGAGGCGCTCTTTCGTGCGGTAATCCACGGTAAAATTACCGCGCTGCCCGGAGTGACGGAGTTGCTCCCGGCGCTGGTGGCGGCGGGTTTCAAGCTCGCTATCGGTACCTCTACCCCGCTGGCCAATGTCGATTTGATCCTCGGTGAGCTGAATTTCGCCCAATATTTCACCGCCATTAGCAGCGCGGAGGATGTGACTATCGGCAAGCCCAATCCGCAGGTCTTCCTCATCGCGGCCCAGCGCCTAGGCATCGCCCCCGCGCGCTGCGTGGTGGTAGAGGACGCCATCGCCGGGGTAGACGCGGCGCTGGCCGGCGGCATGGTACCGCTGGCCGTCACCACCAACCACCCCCGCCCCGCGCTGGAGCACGCCGCCCGCGTAGTAGACTCACTAGCCGAGGTGGGACCAGCGGAGATGCTGGGGTTGCTGCAGGGGTGAAGGTAGGTTAACATCATTCCCGATTGTAGAGGCGCATAAAAAAGGACAGTCCTTGCCGCTCCTATACCACCCCCTGAAGGAGGTGGCTAACAATGGCAAGCACGCTGAAGCGCGCTATTTTACTAGCGGTAGGTTGAAACAGTTTGATCTTTCGACCCATTGGCGGAATTGCATAGCGCGGGTGGAGCGCACGCGGTACCCCACGGCGAGGATGGCGTCGAGGTTGTAGTGTTTCACATCGCGATGCACTTCGCGCGTGCCTTCGCGGCGAACTTGTAAGTAATCCTTACAAGTTCGCCGTTTCATTTATCTCACTTTCTTCGTAAAGCGCTTTCAGGTGCATCGTGATATTCTGTGGCGTCGTTTGGAACAACTCGGCCATTAATGCCTGCGTGAGCCAGAGCGTCTCTTGCTCGAAAC
>JBBRXO010000043.1:0-22615 GCA_038248345.1 Armatimonadota bacterium
GAAGGCGAAGATGTAATTGAGGCCATGGTGAAGGGGTTGAAAGAGAGCAAGGACGCGAAGGTGCGCCTGGCATGTATCCGTTACCTGTCGAAGTACCCGAAAAAATTCCCCATTAGCGTGCTGGTGGGCGCGTTGAAGGATACAGATGCCCGCGTGCGCGAAGAGGTCGTTGGCGTTATTCCTACCATGTATGATGCCAAAGCTTTCAACCCCATGTGCTCGCTATTGAAAGACCCAAATAGCAACGTATCGAATGCGGTGGTATTTGCGTTGACGCAGATTAATGACAGTCGTGCCAAGCGCCCACTGGTAAATGAGTTGGACAATGATTCGCCATTTTTGCGCATAGAAGTCATCAAAGCACTGGCGAAGTTCAATGACAAAAAATTAATCCAATCGATCGCATCATTGGCGGGCAGAGAACAGGACATGGAGGTATTAGCAACAATACTTACCGTCTTCAAAACCTTCAATGACAAAACCACTCCAGATACCATCATAAGTCTAATAAAGCGTCTCCACGAACAGGAGCAGAAGATGGAGAAGGATGCCGCTGATACGCTTAAGGCACTGACCGGGAATGAGTATACGGGTGACCCGAAGGATTGGAAACTGCCAGAAACTGCTAAAGTCATGTAGCACCCAGTTCCCTTTCCGCCCGCAGCTTTGCGAGGCGGAAAGGGTTCGCGCTTAGGGCCGATCCAATCCCTTTGATTCCCCCGGTGATATTCGGTACGCCGGATATCACCCGCTTTTTTGTCTGAACCATGATGCGCATGAGTAGAGGATTAGTTCGAGGATAACGCCTCTGTTGTTGGATAGCGGTGTTTTATTTTGCACTGTTGGATATTGCAAAAACCAATTATTCTGCTGGGGACTAAAGTCCCAGCTGCGGCGGACAAGTTGCGCCGGTCGTCCGCCTACGCGGACTCATTCCGCCCGAAGGAACAACAATTATTTAGACTCGCTGGCGCGAGGGATGTTCTATTTTCTGCGTGGGAACGAGTCTACAATTATGGTATTATTGGCAAAATGGCAGAAAATTACTGACGAGGAGCCAAGTCATGAAGTTATCATTCAGTACGTTGGGGAGCCCGGTGTGGAGTTTCGGGCAGCTCATCGATGCGGCGGTGCAGTATGGCTACCAGGGTGTTGTTACTCGTAGATATTGACAAAATGCTCCGATAAAGTATAGCATACTAGTGGGCTGAGCGTTTTAGAGTGATCGCTCCGCCATATTTTTTGCCTGCTACGTGTTGGGAAAGGAGCGAGGTGATGAAACTTAATTTGTCAGATATCGCTCGAGTGCCCGGCTCATCGGCCAGGTACAATTTTAACGAGACGCTGGCGGAAATTGAAGATATGCCGCTGCTGTCGCCGATTACGGGGCATATGGATGTATCCTGTGTTGATGATGTGTTGCTGTTGCAGGGGGAAGTGATTGCGGAGCTGGAGATTCTTTGCTCACGGTGTGGCAGGCCGATAAGTTTGCCAATACGTGGACAGTTTTTCGAGGATTTCGTGATTCACCTGCCGAAATCGCATTTACAATCGCCGTTGGCTGATGAAAGCGATATCGCGCCGGAGGCCCGGTTATTTAATGAAGGTACTCTTGACCTGAATCTGGAGGAGTTGTTGCGCCAGACGATCCTGGTGAACCTCCCGTTGAAGACGCTGTGTCGTGAGGACTGTAAGGGAGTTTGTCTGCAGTGTGGACACCGGCTCATAGATGGGCCGTGTGATTGTCCACCCGAGGCTGCGACAGGCAAGTTGGCGGAATTACAACGCCTGCTTGATGAACGGCGTAACGCCGAATAACCACATTTTACGTGGATATAATTGAACGAGGAGTAAATCGTGCCGAATCCGAAAAGACGACATTCATCCGCGCGTCGCGACAAGCGCCGGGCTAATTGGAAATTGGAATTACCAACAATCGTGAAGTGCGACAACCCCGCCTGCAACGGCGTGCATAAGCCACATTACGCGTGCCCATCCTGTGGTACGTACAATGGACGCCAGGTGCTGGCACCGCGCCACGCAGTAGCTGAAGCCTAAAACGGTGGACGAGCAGGATATCAACGACGCTCCCCCTATCACTGTCGCTGTCGACGCGATGGGGGGTGATAAAGCGCCACTAGCAGTTATCGAAGGAGCCATTGCGGCTGCGAAAGCATTGCCCGGGGTCACCATTATCCTGGTCGGTGATGAGACAGTGATTTCGCCGTTGCTCCAGATCAAAGGGGCAATCCCGGCGAATATCAGTGTCCACCATGCCTCCCAGCAAGTGGATATGTGCGAGGCCCCGGCAGATGCTATCCGGCAGAAGCGGGACTCTAGTATTGCTGTCGGTATGCGTCTGGTACGCGATGGTAAAGCGCAGGCGATTATCTCCGCGGGTAACTCCGGGGCGATGATGGCGGGCGGGATGTTGATATTAAAAGCGCAGCAGGGGATTGATCGCCCGGCTATCGCTACGTTGATGCCGACGAAAAAGGGCCGCTGTATCCTGTTGGATGCGGGGGCCACTACCGATTGCAAGCCGTACAACTTGGTACAGTTCGCGCATTTGGGCGATAATTACGCTCGTGCGGTGCTGCAGGAGACGAGCCCGCGTATTGGTTTGGTCAGCATCGGTGAAGAGGCCGCCAAGGGCGACGACCTGACGAAAGAGACGCACCAGTTGCTGGCGGCGGACAATACCTTGAACTTCATCGGTAACGTGGAGCCGAAAGAGATGTTCCGCGGTGAAGTTGATGTGCTGGTCTGTGATGGATTTGTCGGTAATCTGATATTGAAGACCGGCGAAGGGATCGCAGAATATCTTCTTTCGTTGCTAAAGAGGGAATTCACTACTAATTGGCTAACTAAGCTAGCAGCGTATATTTTGAAACCTGCATTTAAGCGTGCCATGAAAGTGGTAGATTATGCCGAGGTCGGCGGGGCGTTACTGCTGGGCGTAAATGGTGTAGTAATAATCGGCCATGGACGTTCTAACAGTCTGGCCATAGAGAATGCTATTCGCCTTGGGGCGGAGGCGGCCGTGAAGTATGCGGTTCAGGCCAGGAAAGCGAAAGTAATTGCTTGACGTAATGGAATCGTCAGGAAGAAAAGCGTGATTGTCGATGAAAAATCCCGATAATGTCGGCATTGTTGCAATTGGCGGTTATGCGCCACCGAAGCTTCTAACTAATGGTGATCTGGAGAAGATGGTCGACACTTCAGACGAGTGGATCGTCTCACGTAGTGGTATCTCCACGCGCCACATTGCCGAGTCAGAGGTCGCCACCTCGGATCTGGGGTTGCAGGCGGCGAAAATGGCGCTTGAACGCGCTGGCATGATGGCAGAGGAGATCGACCTGATCATCTTCGCCACGGTCACTCCTGATTACCCGCTCCCTTCAACTGCCTGTGTATTGCAACGTGAATTAGGCGCCTTCAATGCGGTTGCCTTCGATATTTCCGCCGCCTGTTCTGGCTTCATCTACTCGGTGTCGGTAGCCAGCGCCATGATTAATGACGGGCCTTACCGCAATGCGCTGGTGGTTGGCGCTGATTGTCTCTCCAAATTTATCGACTATACGGATCGCGGCACCTGCGTATTGCTGGGTGATGGCGCAGGCGCTGTTATACTGAAAAAAGTGCCCGCGGGACGCGGGTTGCTCACCAGCTATCTGCGTACGGATGGCCGCGGCGTTGATGCGTTGATAATCCCCGGCGGCGGCTCACGCATGCCCGCCAGCACCGGGAGCCTGGAGAATAATGCGCACTTTATCAAAATGAACGGTAGTGAAGTCTTCAAGTTTGCCGTACGCGTACTGGAAGAAGCGGTACGGAGCGCGCTGGAGAATGCCGGTCTCACCACCGATGACGTAGCAATAATAGTACCCCACCAGGCAAATATTCGCATAATTGACTCGGCGGCGAAACGGCTGCATATCCCGGCAGATCGCTGGGTGATCAACCTGCAGAAATATGGCAACACCAGCGCTGGTTCCATCCCCCTGGCCTTGAATGAGGCCTTCGAGGATGGACGTCTGCATGAGGGTGATGTCGTGGTGCTCGCCGGTTTCGGTGGCGGCCTCACCTGGGGCGCCCTCGTCATGCGCTGGTAAAGGATAAGACGCCGAAATGCAAAGCTATGTGCGCCCGTTGCAGAACCTCATGGAAGCCCTGGAGGGGTTGCCGGGAGTCGGTGCCAAATCGGCACAGCGGCTCGCGCTGTATCTTTTACGTACCTCCCCGGAAAAAGCAAATTTGCTGGCCAATGCCATCCTCAATGCCCGGGCGCAAGTTCGCCAGTGCGCTATCTGTTTTAATTTTTCGGATACCGAGCATTGCCCCATTTGCGCTGACCAGCGGCGTGACAGCTCCATGATCACGGTAGTATCCGATGTGCGCGACCTGATGGCGCTGGAGAACACCGGCGATTATCACGGCGGCTACCACGTATTGGATGGATTGCTCAGCCCGATGGAAGGTGTCGGCCCCGAACACCTGCATGTGCGCGAGCTACTAAGCCGGCTGGCAGACGATACTGTCCATGAGGTGATTCTCGCCACCAACCCCACGGTGGAAGGCGACGCTACCGCGCTCTATCTGGCCCGGCTCATCAAACCGCTTGGCATCCGCGTCTCCCGCATTGCCCTCGGCCTCCCCGTCGGCGGCGACCTCGACTACGCTGACCAACGCACCATCATGCGCTCCATGGAGGGGCGCACGGAGATGTGAAGTCTCAGCGCCACTCGATCAGCTCATCAATTCCTTTGCGCGGGCGTGGTGGTGGGGTTTCGTCGGGTTTGCCTACTGTTACGATGGCGGCCAGTTCTTCTCCGACCTTCAATTCCAGCGAGGCCTCCAGGTCTTTCCGCGCGAGGAGTGGGTCGGTCATCCAGCAGGTACCCAGGCCTTTGCTGGTGGCAGCCAGTGTTAAATAACCGATCATGCCGCCGATGGACTGGTAATCAGGGTATGAGAACTGGTGTGCCGTCTCGTAGAATTTCATGCCGCGTTCCACCAGTACTTTGTCCAATGCCGTGCGATACCCCTGGCTGATGATAAAGATGGCGGCCGGGGCGTTGGTGAAATGCAACCCATAATCACGCCAGACCTGTATCTTCTGTGGTTGTCCCGCAAACTCCGGCCACTTTTCCATTTCGTTGATGCGTCGTTCTACCAGTCGCCCGAGCATCTTTAGCAGATTTTTATCGGTTACTACGATAAAGCGCCACAATTGCCGATTGCTCACGCTGGGTGCCTTGGCAGCCATGGAGAGTATCGCACGGATTTCAGTAACTCTAACTGAATCCGGTAAATATCTGCGTATTGAGCGCCGCTTTTCGATTGCCTCTTCGATCTCCACAGTGTTCCTTTCCTACCTCATGTGTTATGCTTATTATAATACCGCTAATTGACGGTGTTGAGAAATAAATCAGCCAATTTAGATGAGATATTTGAAAAATGAGCGTTTTTGTATCAATAATACCCGCAGATTGCGTCGGAAACACCATTGAGTTGCGCGGCGTACGCTATCACCACCTGGCGCGCGTATGCCGGGTGCGGGTGGGCGAGGAGCTGCGTGCCGCCCTGCCGGATGGCCGCGTATTACTTACTGCCGTGAGTGAGATTACCACCGAGGCGATAATCGCCAATGTCATCGGCGAAGGAGAGCGGCTGCCTGAGCAACGGTGCCGGATAACGCTGTGCCCAGCTGTGCTCAAGGGTGAAAAGATGGAACTAGTAGTGCAAAAGGCTACTGAATTGGGAGCCTATGCGATAGCGCCACTGTGGGCGGAGCGCTGCATCCCGCACTGGGACGCCAAACAGGGGAAGGAGCGCGCCGAGCGCTGGAGCCGCATTGCTGCCTCCGCTGCCGAACAGAGCGAGCGGGCGCTGCCGCCCACCGTCACTCCGCCGCGCGCATTGGCTGATTTTCTTGACGCTCCTGGTGTGCGCAATATCTTTCTGCTCCACGAGCGTGAAGGCCAGACCCTCACCCAGGTTGCGGCCGCTCATGCAGAAATTACCGAATTAGCGCTCCTCATCGGCCCCGAAGGCGGTTGGACGCCCGGCGAGACGGAGAAGATATTGGCCGCCGGAGCCACGCCATTGCACATCTCGCGGCAAGTCTTCCGTGCTGAGACAGCCTCGCTCGCCGCGTTGGTGGTGGCACAGGTCACCTGGGGCGGATGGGGAGAATAATTCTATTCAAATAGAATCACCTCATCATCTTTCATCTCGCCGGTAGGATCGAGCCAGGTGAGGAGAGTGGTCTTGGCTTCACCGAGGGTTAGCTGGCGTCCACGCAGGCGGGTTTCCAGCTCAGGCAACGGGCGGCTGCTGGTCGGTCGAGTTGGTTGCCGGAGCCAATGGATGGTTGCATCGTCGAGGGTAGCAAGCAGTTGTGCTGCGCCATCTTCCAGCCGCCAGGCGAGGAGCGCGTTGACCTGTGGGGCGATATATTGCGGGATATGGGGGATGCGTGATTTGACCTCATCCACCCATTCGCTAGCTGATAATTGCGCTGCACAATGCTGCAATGCCGTCGCCACCTCCGCACTCACCTGCGCAGCAACCGGCATGGGGGTGGGGCTGTTTATCGGCAAACGGCAGCGGCTGCAGACCCCGGTGGTGGCGAAGTCGGTGAAGACCCCCGGACAATAGCCAGCCCGTGCCGTATCCAACACGGCGCTGGGTGCGCACGCGTTAGTAGCCCAAGGGAGAACTGCCAGGCGTTTCACCGCCTGAAAACCTGCTGACTGGAATACTGCACGCAGTTCATTTACCACCGGTACGCCGAAGGTGGCCTCATGCCAGCAGTGATAGGCGTCGGCATAGTGCGCCCACAGCTTAGCTGAGTGAGCATCAATTTTTTCGATATTACCGAAGCATGCCTCACCGGTGGCCAATGTGGTACGTAGTTCTATGAGATCAGCGGCGCAAGCCAGTGATGCTGGTAATGCCAGCAACACGCGCAACTGCGCCGAATGCGTACCCCACCAGTCACCGGCGTGAAGTGCCGCATCCAGCTTGGCGATGAGCGTAGGATCATCCCTCAATATTTCGAGCTGTGCCGTGAAAGTGGTGGATTGACGTAGTTCGGTGAAGGTGGTGAGCTTGCGTTCCGTATTCGTCCATCCCCACGGCATCACACTGAGCATGGCAGACCAGTAATTTTGCTGCTGGCGGAAGGCGGGCAGTCGCTCATTAACAGATTTTACCCACTCACGTATAGCATTTTCTACGGTAATGCTGGGGGTGCCATCCGGGGTATTCCACTGTCCTGCCAGACGCGCCAGTACCGGAGTGAAACGAGGGTCGATCTCCTCTGCTTGCGTGCAATAGATGATATCTTCCAGGCGCGCCTCCATGGGCGCTAGTTGCATCAGCGCATCCAATCCGCGTAGTGTCCCGCAGCGTATGGCGGCGAGGACGGCCAGCCTCCCCTGCTCGGAGGATAGCCCCAACGGCGGACGACCAAGCGCACGGGCGGCGTCCTCCAGCCGCTGCGGGGCATGTAGCACGGCGACATTTAACATCAGTTGAATATTGTCGGCAGGCGGCGTGAGCTGGGCGCGGTTGCCCGTGAAGCTGACGATCCCCAACGGGGCGGCGTAGCGCTCGAGATAATCGCCCAGCAGCGATTGTGGGGGTAACTCTACCGCACCGGGGGTGAGGAATTGGGCGATCATCGGCGCCAGCACCGTGCGCGGCGGCGGTGTCACTGCGCTCCCTGGATAATCGCAAAAAAGGGTATCGAACCCCGGCGCAAGCAGTTGCGCCAGCAACTCCTGCAGTTTCTCTGCCGGGCGTAATGCCGTCACTACGCCGCACGCCGTCTGCCACTGCCCTTCCAGGTATATCGCCCGGATACTGGCCGTCACTGCCGCCTGCAACTCCCCCGCTGCTTCCTGCGCTCGGGCACGGATGCGGCGTTCGCGCGTGGCGGCGGCGGGTAGCGGGTCATCAGCCGTCAGTCGCCAGGCGGTGTATTCACTCCACAGCTCCCGTTCCGCACGGTGCGGGGGGCGTGGTATCCACCAGCATAGCACCCCGGCGTAGTTCGGCGGGCAATTTTTTGTGCAGATATCCGCCTCCGTTGCCCCCGGCCACCCCATGAATAGCTGGGCATCGCTGTTACCGGCCAGAAGCCCCTCGATGGCGCGGGCGGAATTTGCCGCGGTGAGGGTGGGGGAGAGTTCAATATTCACCGTGCGCGGTACGCCATTCCAGAGTACGGTCAGGCGATTTTCTGCTAGTGTCGCGAAGGGCCAGGCGGGATCTGTGCAGGCGGCGATGGCCGTCTCCAGCGGACGCGGATCATCGGGGGTAAAGGTCTGCCGCCGCTCCTCCATGTGTGCGCGCGCTTGCGCGCCGATGTCATCGTCTGCGGCGATGCTGAAGCGCTCGTTCGCCAGCTCGGCATCGCGTGTCACCGCCAGATACGGCGCATGGCGGCGCAGGTAGTGCAGGTTGGCTGATATATCAGCGATATCAGGTGCCGCTTCTCCGTTGAAGAGCAACGCGCGTAGCTCTGTCACCGTGACGCTGCTGTCGGCCAGCTGCATGATGGTCAGAAGTGACAATAATTCACGTGCTAATGTCGGATCGGGGGCATCGGTCGCACAACCGAGCAAGTGCGTTAGGGCGGGCCAGAGGCGATACTCCCCGTGAAAGGTGCGCAAATCGTCGTCAATAAGTTGGTGCAGATCGAGTGCCGTGATGAATCGGGTGACGGGGCGCTCCAATAACGCTGTTTCCGGCAGGCGTTGTAATCCTTCAATCACCCCGCGATGCGGGGAGAGATGCGCATTGACCACCTTTACCAGCAATGATAGCGCTGCCGGGTGGAAGGGCCAGTGGCGCATGACCTCCTCAACGGCCATATTTAGTCCCAATGCCCGGGCAGTGGGTAGTAGCGACTCCACCACTATTGCTCGCGTGCCAGCAGCATCAGTTTGCTCAATGAGTTTGTTATGTGCCACGTCCACCAGTTGCTGTGGCGAGAGGGTGAAGCGGCGGAAGCGATCCTCCACCTGCCGCCAGGAATGTGTAGGCAAGGCTCCCGTGTCACCCAGGTGCCGTTGTGCCGCACCGATGAGGCGGCAAGGGGAGCGAGTGCACCAGCCAGCGAGGAACTGCAGGAAGGCGGCGTCCGCCTCGCGGGCCGTGGGTGACTTCCCGGCGAGAAATAGGCTGAGTTCATCAAGTAATATAAGCGGGCCAGTATATCCGTTGGCAGCACATAACTCCTGTAGCGACATCCAGGCATCCACGCGCGCCTCCAGCAGCCAATCCTCCGGCACCATCAACTCGGCCTCGCCTAATGTGCGTTCCACTTCGGCACGTACCGCTTCCTCCAGTGGGCAGGCAGGAGGGTATTCATCCAACGAAAAATGTACTACCATCCAGTGATGCTTGCCGAAGGGTTCAGCAAAACGGCTAAATGATCGATGCGCTTCCAGATACGGGCCCCAGGCAGACGGTAACGCCGCCAGCAGGTGCAACAGTAGGAGCAGATGCGATTTACCGGTACCATATTGCCCGTTGATCAGGTAGGCCGCTCCCTGTTTTTCATAGGCCAGATCAGCAATGATCTTCTCCAGCAGGAAGCGATGCTCGGGCATCGTAATCGCATAGCCGCCCGTCCACCCCGCGATAGCCTCCGCATCGCCCCCCGACAGCAACTCCCGCGCATGACGCGGATGCACCACCGCCGGGAATGTGCGGATCTTCACCATCTCATTCAATAGGCGAGTAAACATAGGTACATATGTTCTACACCATTTCGCGTATTCCTTTTTTTGATGATAGTTCCAAGGTTAAATATTGGAAATAGTCATCATTTCTTTTTTCGGGGGCGGGGTTTTCGGGTGCTGCGTTGACCATCCAGGTAGCGTTCGGCCAGGATTACGGCTACGTAGTCGTCGTAGGGTTGATCGGGAGAGCGTAGCCCGATGGGGAGGAACTGTTGCCAGCCTTTTCCGGGGTGATCAAGTAGGTAGCGTCGACGGCCCAGCTCTGAGGAGCGGTCTTCATCGACGTAGGTGATCTCCAGTCGGAAGCCGGCACGACGTAGGGTCTCGCGGGTCTCCTGCGCGGTGGTGCGGTCGCCCAGCACGATGAGGTCAATGCCGAAGCGTCCGACGAAGTGGGCGACGCGCAGGTGTAATTTTGGGGTCTCGACGATCTCGCGGTGGTAGATCGTGTGATCATAGCCCACAACCGCCAGCCCGCATTTCTCGCGTCCTGGATCAATAGCCAGCAGCGGAGCTTTGTCGGCGTTAGCTGGCATCAGGGTGCCTGGGGCGATCTGACGTCCAGCGCCAGATCGAGGGGATCGAAAGCATTAATGAGTTGGCGGGTTATCGCCACCACGCGTACCGGGCCGCTGGTCTCCGTCACCTGGTGAGCGGTGGCCAGTATTTCCGACCAGGGGACGACCGGGTAGGTAGCTTCGGGGAAGACGTCTGGATGATTCGGATCAAAGCGTCGGTTGATGGAGGTCAATTTCTTCTCACGCACCGCCATCGGTACTTGCTGGCGCAGCAGCTTATCGACCAGCAGTTCCAGTACTTTCCCCTCATCATGTTGAAATAGTAAGGGGATATCCACGCTGGCTACTTCGTTGCCGGTGGAGTAGAAAGCGAAATTTGGATAGAGATCCACTCCTTCTACGACAATCAGCACTTGCCCGCTGGTAGGCACGTTATTCGCGGTGGTGAGATGAATTACTACATCGGTATATTCGCTGGTAGCAGTAATGCGTTTGGATAATGCTTTTACCGCTTCATCACGTGTCAACTTCAGCAATCTGCCATCGGCGTCGCGGTGCAAATAGAGTATCGGGGCGGCGTCAGCAGGTAAATCGAGGCATTGTTTGCGTACCACTGATTCAGCGGAATCGAGGAATTCATTCAGGAATTTGCTCCGTTCGGAGTCTGGCTGTTTCACTATAGCCAGACCAGCGAGGATCTCCTGGCCAGAGTTATAGGCTAATTCGGAAAAGCTGACCCGCGCAAAGGCGTTGAGTATTTGCGTCAACTCTTCCAGTTGTTTGTTTAACTCCTGGATACGTGCCAGCATATCGTCCCGTTGTGCTTCCAGCCGCGCTTGTTCAGCTTGCAGGTCACTGAGTTGTCCCTCCAGCGCTTTCAGGCGCGTATTCAGTGCGCCCAGGTTGCGGGTACCTTCTACCAGACGATTATTGGAGACTGCGAGGTCTTCCTGCACCTGTCGATATTCCGCTGCCGCCCCCTGTAATTTCTTATTGACGTCATTCAACTGACCTTCTACATTGGCAAGTGTTTCTTTGGCCTGGACTAGTTGTCCTTTAATCTCCTGCTGTTGGATCGATGAATCGTGTAACCGGGCATTGGTCACTTCCAGTTCGTAATTTTTGTCATTTAATTGGCGCAACGCATCCGCCGTTTTTGTCCGCGTTTGATCCAGCTCGCCTTCCAGCCGGGTTTTCTCTTTTTCCCCCGTTGATAGCTGTGTTTTCAACATATCCAGTGGGGTGAGGAATGCATCACGAACGGGCTTGCTGATAAGGAAAGTTAGCAGAATGGTGAGTGACGCGATAAGCATCCCCGCGCCTACGGAGATGAAGATTGCTGTGTAGCGGGGCCGCAATCCAAAGAGGGTGAGCCGCTTCCTTCCCATCTTGCGTCCGACCCAGTCGCCGATGTAGGCGATCAGGCCGCTGATGGTGATGAGTAAAAAAGCTAGAGCTGACAGCAATAATGGATGCATTAGAACCCGCCTCACGGGATATGCGATTATAGGGTTCATGGCTTGAGCGCGTCAAGTACGCAGGGAAGCCAGAGAGTATGGATTTAGCTGAGACCTAACAACCGGGCGATATTACCGCCTAGTATGGACGCCCGATCTGTATCGCTGATCGCCGCAAATTTAGCGGTGAGGAAAGCGGCGGAGAAACAACTTATCGGAAAGCGAGAAGTGAAGATAAGTTTTCCCGCTCCCAATTTATCAACCAGCAATTCAATAGTGTCCCCACCACAGAGCAGGCGCGTAGATAGATATGTATTTGGGCGTGTCTCCAGTAGCGTGATAGTCTCGGAAAGTGTGTTCGGGTTGACATCCAGTAGGATCAACGGTATCTCCAAGTCACCTATCGTCCGGGCAATTTTGGAGGCATCACCATCGTTGTATGCTTCCACCATTACCGGCAGTTTGGCGGCGGCGATAGCAGTCACCAGTTGCGCGGTGCAGATACTATTCAATGACCAATGCTGGGCTTCCGGGAACATCGCCAGCATACTAAAACCGTGCTGTTGGCAATACTCCACCTGTTCGGTTCCGTTCAGACGCGGGTCGACTACCCCAATGGGAATCAAGCGCGCATCTGCCTGGCAAGCAGCGTAGGTAGTGGCATTCCCCACAGCGGCGTCAAAGAATACCCCCTGTGAGGATAACGTGCAGGCGCGGTCTATCTTATGTTGTTTCATACCGGCGAGCAGATGCTCAACCGGATGATCATAAGGTAACCCGGGCCAACTCCCAAATAGTGTAAAAGCATCAATTAGCATTATAGACGTCTCCTACGTCAGACGTTATTCTTTCACCGCCAGGGCGATCGTCTCCACGTGCCAGGTTTGTGGGAACATGTCCACCGGTTGTACAGATTGTAGCGAATAGCCAAGTTTTACCAGATCTCCGGCATCTCGTCCTAGGGTCGCGGGGTCGCAGGAGATGAGAATGACGCGTTTGGCCTTCAAGGCGGCTACGCTCTCCAGTACCTGCGGGCCAGCGCCTTTGCGGGGCGGATCCAGTAATATTACATCAGCTTTGCGCCCTTTCCGTACCATGCGTGGGAAGATGGCTTCCACACGATTCTCGGAGAGATGAACTTCACGCATAGTGTAGCGGGCCAGGTTCTCTACCGCATCACGGATGGAAGAGTCACTATCCTCTATGCCCATGGCATGAGCGGCTAATTTGCCCAACGGTAGCAGGAAAGTCCCCACTCCGCAATAACCATCGATAAAGTTAGCGTTGCGCAGATCACCGCTCGCATCTACTGCCAGCCGTTGCAGCAGTTCGGCCTGGGTGTTATTCACCTGGAAGAAGGATTCTGCTGACACAGTATATTCCCACTCGCCCAGATATTGCTTTAGCTGGTGGAGCCCGGAGATAATGCGTGCCTGTGTGCGGCGTACCACCGAGTTGCCGCGTACCAACGAGAAGAGTACACCGCTCAATTCCGGAACCATGCTACGCAAAGTAGCGGCAATGGTGGATATTTCCGTATGATCTTCCCGGCAGACTAGGATGATGAGTGCCGTGTTATCTTTCGGGTTGACCCGGGTGATTAGTTGCGCCAATGATAGTGACATCGTGTTGGCGACTTCCTCTACCGCGTGGAGTAGTTTTAGCGACAGTGGATGTTGAATCGGACAAGCATCCAGCGGGAGGAAGCCATCTTCAGCGTCAATATGGTAACCGAGGCGAATCTTGCCGTCGACTTTGCCGGCAATGAATTCTGCTTTGTTGCGATATTGCCAGGGATTCTCCATACCCAGGGTGGGCTTTACTTCAATGCCACTTAGGCGGCCAATGCGGGCAAGCCCGTCGCTCACAAACTCGCGTTTGGCATCCAGCTGCGCTGCATAATCCAGTTGTTGTAATTGGCACCCGTCGCATCTGCCGGCCAGTGGGCAAGGCGGAGTAACTCGAGAAGTCCCCGGAGTAAGCAAGGAGGATATTTTTGCCCGGGCGAAATTCTTTGCCCGATGGGTTACCTCTACCTCGGCGTTATCACCCGGAGCAGCGTTGGTGACGAAGACCGCCAGGCCGTCTACCCGGGCGACACCGTCGCCTCCCGCCGCCATTTTATCAATGGTCAAAGTTAGTTTGTCGCCAGCCATAATTTGGCTGGCATCTGTAGGGTCTGTATGCATATGCTATTATCTTCTGCACGGAGGAGGCTATCCCTTTTATTTGGCATCTGCTGCTGCATAAATTCTTTGTGGTAGCAATTTTTAGCACTCAAATCCCCATGCTGGTATAATACCCTATATGCCTATTCGACATTTTAAAAGATGGTGGTCGCAGAAAAAACGGGCCCCGATGGGGCCGTATACCCCCGCGCGGCTGGCACGGGTTATTCTGCCGCTGGCGACGGGAGACTCACTTCATAAAGCGTTACATCGTATGCGCGCCTACAATATCGCGCAGGTGCCGGTTGTAGAAAATGGCAAGCTCATCGGTATGTTGTCAGAGGCGGCGCTGGCGGGGCATCTGGGAGATGATCCGGCGGTGCTGGATGATATTCGGGTACTGGACGCGATGCAGCCGTTAGAGGTCGCAATTCCCACACAGGCGACATTGGCACAAGCAGAAGAGGTGCTGCAGTCCACCGGTGGTTCGTGGCTCCCCGTCATTTCGCAAAACGGCTACTATTTGGGTTGCCTGTATCTGGTGGATCTGCTGGCGGCACGTTCTGGCCGTTTATATCCTCCTCGCATGGGAGGGATGGCTACCCCTTTGGGAGTTTATTTGACCACCGGCAAGGTGAGTGGTGGGGCAGATTGGCGTGGGCTAATGCTCACCGGAGTCTTAATGGCGTTGATGTTCACCCTGGTGCAATTCGTGTTAGCTGTCGGGGTAGGAGCAGGTGCGCATTTTACCCACTCGTTATTTATCCGGAATCTGGCGCATATGCTCTGGTATGGCAGTGTTAATTTGCCGGAGAACTCGCCGCCGTTATTGACCCTGCTCATCATTGCACCAGTGTTGCAGATAGCCGTTTTTTTGCTGGCGCTTCGTTTCGGCCCTTGGCTGGCGGGATATCATGCAGCAGAGCACCAGACGGTCAATGCGGTGGAGGCGGGCGAGTCGCTGACGGTTGAAAATGTGCGGAACATGCCACGTGTACACCCGCGGTGTGGTACCAATCTATGGGCGGTTATTATCATGGTCTCCTTCGGATATTCTGCGCTGGTATTGCTGTGGAATATCGGACAGGGGCAAATATATCAGCTGGCGGTTTCCGTGTTGGGATTAACCTGGGCCGCTTTTACCTTCAATCGGTGGCAAAGCTTCGGCGGATGGCTGCAGCAGCATTTCACCACACGCCCGGCGACACAACGCCAGCTGGAGAGTGGTATCCTGGCCGCACGACAAGTAATTGAGCGACATCAGCAGTGTGATAGTCCGGTAGCCACGTTGCCGCAGCGCCTGTGGAATATGGGGCTAGCGCCCGTGGCAGCGGGGATGATTGGCGCTATCATGGCAATTCAATGGCTAAGTGATGCCTGGGTAGGCGTATCACTAGACCGAATATGGCTTTCTTTGGTAAAGTAATAACTTCGGGAAAAAGCAATCAGGAAAGAGTTTTGATATGATTAAAAAGCGTCTATTTGTGATATTTGAAGCAGCAGCCGCTCGGGCACTGGCCGCGGGCGCGTTGAGCTACGATAAATTGCCGGAGTTCACTATTGAACGTCCTACCCTGGCGAAATTCGGTGACTTCTCGGCAAACCTGGCAATGGTACTGGCGGCACAGGCGAAGATGAATCCGCGCAAAGCGGCGCAGATTATCATTGATCACCTGGAGCTGGCCGATTCGTTGATTGAGCGGGTGGAGATAGCCGGTCCGGGATTCATCAACCTGTATCTGAAGGATGATTGGTTACACCAGCTGGTGCGCGAGATCGCTCAGCAAGGTGCTGCCTGGGGAACCGGCGCTATCGGGCAGGGGAAGAAGATGCTGGCGGAGTATGTGAGCGCTAACCCTAACGGCCCACTCAGCATCCCCCACGGGCGCGGAGCCATCATCGGCGATGTACTCTGCAATGTCCTCACCGCTGCCGGCTACTATGTGGAGCGCGAGTTCTATGTGAATGATGCCGCCACCAGTACGCAGATGGTGCGCTTCGGCGAGAGTCTGGTGATCCGCTACCTGCAGATTATGGGGCAGAAGCTGGAATTCCCGGAAGAAGGATATCACGGCGAATATGTGACGGATTTTGCCCGGCATATTGTCGAACGCGATGGCGACAAATACGTCAGTATGGAAGCGGTAGCACGGCTGGAGCTTTTCACGCAGATGGGCAAGGAGGAGATGCTTACCTGGCAGCGCGAAGTCCTCGCCTCCTTTGGCGTGGAGTTCACCACCTGGTTCCGCGAGAGCTCGCTGATTGATTCCGGCGCAGTTGAGCGCGCGCTGGCGGAGCTGACGAAACGCGGCGGCACGCACGTGGAAGACGGCGCAGTATGGCTGAATTCTACCGAGTACGGCGATGATAAAGACCGCCCGCTGGTGCGCACCAATGGCAAACCGACCTACCTGGCCTCAGATGTCGCCTACCATCAGAACAAATTTGAGCGCGGTTTTGATATTCTCATTGATATCTGGGGCCCTGATCATCACGGCTATATCGCCCGCACCAAAGCCTCTATGCAGGCGATGGGCCATAATCCAGAATCCGTACACGTACTGATATATCAGGTGGTACGGTTGCTGCGTAATGGCGAGTTCGTCATGGGGGGTAAGCGCAAAGGTGATATTATCCTGCTTTCGGAGCTGATAGAGCAGGTAGGCCGTGATGCGGCACGCTTCTTCTTCCTGCTGCGCAGCGCTGATAGCGATCTGAACTTCGACCTCGATTTGGCGGTGAAACAGACGGCAGATAACCCGGTCTATTATGTCCAGTATGCCCATGCCCGTATCGCCAGCATCTTGCGCTCGGCGGTGGAAAAGGGCTTGCCGGTGGTTGATGCCGCTACGGTTGATCTCACTCCCATTGGTGAGGATGAAGCCGAAGTGTTGCTCATCCGTCGGTTGGCAGAATTCCCCGAGGAGATCGAAGTCGCCGCGCGCCTTTATGAGCCGCACCGCCTGACACGGTATGCGCAGGACCTGGCACGCGATTTTCATATCTTCTATGACCGCTGTCCGGTGCTTAAAGACGCCACCCTCCCAGCGGTGCGTGACGCTCGTCTGGCGCTGGTGAGTGTGACTAAAACAACGCTGCACAATGTACTGACCCTCCTCGGCATCAGCGCACCTGAGCGGATGGAGCGCAGGGAGGAAGAAACGGAAAGCACAGAAGTTTGAGAGAATGATGATGTTATTGGGTATCAAATGCAAATTACGACTATAGAAATAATATTGAATGGCGCACCTCATACAATAACCGCAGCGGAAACAATTGCAGATTTACTGCGAGAGTTGAATATCCCTAACTCCGGTACCGCAGTGGCCTGCAATGATACGGTGATACGCAAAGCGTTGTATGTGGAGACGATATTGCAAGCTGGCGACCGCGTTGAGATAATCCGCGCGGTGGCGGGAGGGTAGCATGAATATTGAAGTAATCCAGAAAATGCAAGATCAGTTTGATGAAATTGCGCAGATACTTCCTGAAGATGGGATCGAGTTCTGGTTTGCGCGTGATTTGCAGGAGCCGCTCGGCTATGCACGATGGGAGAACTTCACCACAGCAATTCAACGTGCCATATCATCATGTGAAACGACGGGTAATGTTATCTCGGATCATTTTCGTGGCGTCACGAAAATGATACCCATTGGTAAGGGTGGACAACGAGAAGTAGACGATTTCATGCTAACGCGATATGCATGTTATCTCATCGCTCAAAATGGTGACCCGCGTAAAGAGCCTATTGCCTTTGCGCAGAGTTACTTTGCACTCCAAACGCGGAAGCAGGAGTTGATTGAAGAACGTATGCTCTTGCATGCTCGGCTTGATGCACGAGAGAAACTTCGTATTTCGGAGAAGACGTTATCGCAAAATATCTTTGAAAGAGGAGTGGATGACGCAGGATTTGGTAGGATTAGATCAAAAGGTGATGCGGCGTTATTTGGCGGTAATACCACAAAGGCGATGAAAGAGATATTTGGGATAACCCAGTCGCGGCCACTGGCGGATTTTCTTCCGACATTAACAATTGCGGCAAAGAACTGGCTACCGAGATGACGAATTACAATGTTGAACAGGATGATCTACACGGTGAACCGGCAATTACCAGCGAACATGTGCAGAATAATACGAGTGTACGTGATATGCTGGGGCAACGCGGAATCAAGCCAGAGAATTTACCACCAGAAGTGGACATCTCCAAACTTGAGCGTCGCGTGAAAGCTGATGAGAAGCAATTAGAGAAAAAATCGGGCAAATTGCCATAACCGCGTTGAACTAATCCGCGCGGTGGCGGGAGGTTAGTATGATTAAACATGAGAATATCACTACGGCATTTGAATTGCCGGGCGTGAAGGTGAAGCGATCGCTGGGCATTGTACGCGGTATTACCGTTCGTTCGCGTAGCATACTCGGTAATATTGCCGGCGGTTTGCAGTCGATTCTCGGCGGCAACATCACCATCTACACCGAGCTATGCGAACATGCGCGTATCGAGGCGTTCGAGATCATGGTGCAACATGCCGATGCTCTCGGCGCCAATGCCATTATCGGCATGCGCTACGATGCCAACGAACTGATGCAGGGATTGACGGAAGTGCTGGCATATGGCACGGCGGTAGTCGTGGAAACGGATATAAAATAAGCTTCGCTACGGGTGAGGCTGGCAGGAGAAAAGCAATGAGTGGAACATGGAAAATTGGCGAGCAGGTCTTTACCTCTCGTTTGCTGGTGGGGTCGGCCAAATATCCGACGCCGGAGATAATGGAACAGGCGATTACCGCCAGTGGGGCGGAGATTGTTACAGTGGCAATTCGCCGCGTGAAGCTGGATGAACCTAGTGGGATCAATCTGCTGGCATTTCTGCGTGAGAAGAAGCTGACCATTATGCCGAATACCGCTGGTTGCTACACCGTGAAGGATGCTGTTCTCACCGCGCAACTGGCGCGTGAGGCACTGGAGACCAACCTGGTGAAGTTGGAGGTCATCGGAGATGAGAAGACCTTGTTCCCCGACAACGAAGGCTTATTGATCGCCGCGAAAGAGCTGGTGAATGACGGCTTCATCGTCATGCCATATTGCATTGATGACCCCATCGTCTGCCGCAAATTGGAAGATATGGGCTGTGCCGCGGTAATGCCGCTGGCCGCCCCCATCGGCAGCGGGCTGGGCGTGCGCAACCCGTACAATATTCGCATCATCGTCGAGAATGCGCACGTCCCCGTGTTGCTGGATGCCGGCGTCGGCACCGCCAGCGACGCGGCCTTCGCGATGGAACTGGGCGTGCATGCCTTGCTGATGCAGACCGCCATCGCCCAGGCAGGTGACGCAGTGAAAATGGCCAACGCCATGCGCATGGCTACCGATGCAGGTAGACTGGCTTTCGAAGCAGGCCGCATCCCCAAGAAACTCTACGCTAGTGCCAGTAGCCCGATAACTGATCTGATTAACGTGGGCGGATGAGAACAAGGTAGATTCCCGGCGTTTAACCGGGAATCTAGCTAACGCGGACTTCGCTCGCAACCTAATATCTTAGCTGCCCTGCCAGCAATCGTGGCATGGGCGTCCCGCCCATGAGAACAGGATTGCGATCCTGTACCACGCGCTAAAGCACGTGGCTATAAGATCAAGCACCCTGAAGGGCGCTATTTTATTATCCGAGAATAACATCCACTATTTGCTCGCTCTCATGGGCGAGATGCCCATGCCACGATAAATGCATAACGTGAATTGTTCAGAATTTAACTGGTAAGGAACCTACAGACCTAAAGACCTAACCTCTTACTCTTCCCACAGCGCCACTGCTTCACCCAACGGGATGACACGATGGGCGAGGTCGGGATCGAGGAATAGCTGCTCGGATATCGTTTCATACCAGCACCAGCGCGGCCAGTCGGGAGCGCAGCCAAGTTCATCGAGGATCTCGGTGACGGCATCTTCAGCCGTTATAGCATCCAGCACCAGCGCTCCAAAGAGTTTATCCAGTTGTTCGGGTATGAGGATATCCGGGAAGTTAGCCACCAGTTCGCGCTCCAGTGCGAGTAATTTGAAGGGCAGTTGGTCGAGTGCCTTGGCATCGTCGGGGGTGTAGGCGGCGATAGCCCCGGGTTTACCATCCACCGCTATCCCCATCGCCCAGTCTTTGCCGACGAAGAAGAACGAAAAAGCTACTCCACCATCGGCAGAGATGTCCACTGCCAAGTCCAGTTGGCGTACCCAGTCAGCCGTTTCGGTCGCCTGGGCGTCGGTCAGCAGGTAGTCATATCCCATCCGTACCAGGTAGCCGTTTCCGGGCTCCGCTAAAAATTCATACCGAGATTTTAGCGACGCAGCGGGAATATGAAAAAAAAGTGTTCCACATGCATATGATGCGCTCATATGCGAACTTTAACGGGCAAATGGCATTGCGTCAATACCTGCGCAGAAATATTTGCGAATAAATTGCAGGAATAGCTAAAGCGTTAGCGAAATAATATACATCAGATTGGCTGCGACAGAGATTGATTGCGACCAGCGAGAAGGAGAAACGTATGAGTGTTGTAGGAATTATCCCCGCACGTTATGCGTCAACCAGGTTCCCCGGGAAGCCACTGGCGATGTTGGCCGGGCGGACAATGATTCAGCACGTCTATGAACGTGCCTGCCGTGCGACTTCCTTGGAAGAGGTACTGGTGGCGACGGATGATCAGCGGATATTTGAGGCGGTACATGCCTTCGGCGGTGAGGTTATTATGACGGATAGCAGTCATGAAACGGGCACCGATCGACTAGCGGAAGTCGCGGCAAAATTATCCGCGGCGCACATAATTGTCAATATCCAGGGTGATGAGCCGCTCATCAATCCGACGGCAATCGACGCGGTAGTAGCTCCATTGCTGGAGAATAAAGAGATATCCATGAGTAGCGTGATGGCTCCGTTGCCGGATTTTGTCGGTGCCTGGGACAGCAACATCGTGAAGGTAGTGGCTGACCGGAATGGCTTCGCCATGTACTTTTCCCGTGCGCCCATCCCCAGTCCACGTGAAGCACTGACAGGAGACGGCCCGTGGTTCAAGCACATCGGGCTATACGCTTATCAGCGCGACTTCCTGCTCGCATTCACCAAATTAGCCCCAACACCATGTGAATTGATTGAAAAATTGGAGCAGCTACGTGCGCTCGAGCATGGCTATCGTATCAAAATGGTCCTGCGTCCAGAGGACACCTCCATCGGCGTGGATACCCAAGAAGATCTGGACAAAGTACGCGCGATTCTGGAAGGCAAACTGGGAGAATAAGGAAAACCTAAGCCCCATCCCCTACCCTGCAAGGGAAGGGGTGCTGATCCAATAAAATAAATTAAAGAACGACCTTTCTCCCCCTTCCCTCGCTGGGAAGGGGGCGTGGGTTAGGTGAAAGGCATAAATGCATACCGTAACAGTAAAAGATATTAAAATCGGCCAGGGGCAACCCCTGGCGCTCATCGCCGGCCCGTGTGTGCTGGAGAGTCGGGACATGGCTTTCCGCATCGCCGAGTACGTGTGTAAACTGACCGCCGAGTTGGGCATCCCCTATATCTTCAAGGGGTCGTTTGACAAAGCTAACCGTACTTCCGTCACAGCCTTTCGCGGGCCGGGACTGGAGGGTGGGCTGGAGATTCTGGCCGCCGTGCGGGCGGAGTTCGGTGTGCCGGTCTGTACCGACTTCCACGAAGCGCACCAGGCGCCATTGATCGCCGAGGTGGTGGATCTGTTGCAGATGCCCGCCTTTCTCTGCCGGCAGACGGATATGCTCGTCGCTGCCGCCGCCACTGGCAAGCCGACCACGGTGAAGAAGGGGCAGTTCCTCTCCCCGTGGGATATGAGCAACGTGGTGGGCAAGTACACCGCCAATGGCAGCCATCAGCTGATGCTGGCGGAGCGCGGGGCCTCCTTCGGCTATAATAATCTGGTCGTGGATATGCGCTCGTTGGCGGTTATGCGCGGCTTCGGTTACCCGCTGGTCTTTGATGCTACCCACAGCGCACAACTGCCGGGCGGCACCGGTTCGGCCACGGCGGGGATGCGTGAATTCATTCCGGCATTAGTACGCGGTGCAGTGGCGGTAGGAGTGGATGCGCTCTTTATGGAAGTCCACCCGGAGCCGGAAAAAGGGTTGAGCGACGCCACCACCATGTGGCCACTTGATCAATTGCGTGGGGTGCTGGAATCAGCATTGCGTATTGATGCAGTGGGGGGCCGGAGATAAATTGCTGGGAGCGCACGTCGTAGATCATGAGCTTGTCGAATGGCCGGGAAGGGTGCCGGGGGTTAGGTGAAGCCATGGCTGCAGGTCCTATCAGCCCGAAGGGCTACAACATGCTAGCCCTCCGGGCTAAATTTATTGCCATCATTTCCCCTGGACGGTGCCTAGGACAAACTAAAGAGAGGTTTTGCATTTATCTCATATTTTTAAAAATATTCCATTGTCAGCAGGGATAGTAGTCATTGACGTAGAATGTTATAATGTAGAGACCTGCTGGTATTGCGTCAAATGCAATTGCCGGTAGGCATTTTTCTGTGTGTGACTGGCTGAATCTGCAGAGGATTTGGCGAATTTACGAATTTGTGGAGGAACAAAGTGGCTAAACATGTTTACCTTTTTGCTGAAGGCAAAAAAGAATGGCGCGACCTGCTGGGTGGCAAAGGCGCCAACCTGGCGGAGATGTCCAACATTGGTTTACCGGTGCCGGA
>JBBRXO010000044.1:0-22233 GCA_038248345.1 Armatimonadota bacterium
AGTCCCAACCGGGTACCCGGCACGAAGTGGCGCAACCCGTGGAAATATCCCACCATTTACCTCAGCGCGCTTTAGCGTGCTTGCCGCTGTTAGCCACCTCCTTCAGGGGGTGGTGTTCGGTCTTTCCAGCGCCACCTTCGGGGCGGAGTATCATTTATAATGCCCCAATCCACGGGTTACGCGCCCGTATTCGTTACACTCATATGGGCGCTTCACCCGTGGCTAAATTCCTTTGCCCTTTCAGGGCAATCCTCCTGGGAACGCCAATCTCCGCATTGGCGTCGGGGTCAAGCGCCAGGCGGGTGATTGGCGTTCCCGGGGAGTATGCTACTGCGTAAAAACGGCAGTTGCAGGCATTTCATCAAATCAAGTAGAATAACCTCCATATGAAGAGCAAAAAACGTGGGAATCGAATTTTTTTACCGCTATCGTTGGGGATACTGTTGATTGGGCTGGCGCTGGCGCTGGGCTGGTGGCAGGCGCGGAGCCGTGCGGCGGGCCAGCGCACCCCCGTGGAGCGCGTGCTGATGGAGTTCCTCACCCCCTCACTGCGCGCCGGGAAGGTAGTGCGTGACGCCACGCAGATCGTCAACCCGAATGACACCAGCGGGGCCGACAAATTGCCCCCCACGGTGAATACCCGGCTAGCGGAGCTGGAGGAGGAGAACCGACGCCTGACGCAACTGCTGGCGCTGCAGAGCACGTTGCCCGCGGGGGCGCAGGCAGTGGAGGTTATCGGTGCCGGTTTTATCCCCGGCCAGGGTTTTATTATCCTGGGTAAGGGGGGCAAAGATGGGCTGGAGGCCGGCATGGCCGCTGTCACTACCGATGGTGTGGTTGGGCAGGTGGTCAGCGTCACCCCCTCTACGGCAGAGGTATTGCCGCTCAACGACTCCGCCAGCGGCATCGGCGCCATCACCACGCGCACCCGGGTTACCGGCGTGCTGAAAGGTTATCGTGGCGGCTTGTGCCAATTGGAATACCTGTCCGTTGATGCCGACGTGAAAGAGGGCGACGAGCTGGTCACCTCCGGCCTGGGCAGGCATTTCCCCAAAGGATACCCGCTGGGCCGTGTGATATCGGTCAGCAAAGACCCCGCCCGCAGCGCGTTGGTGGCAATAGTGCAACCGGGAGTGGAAATAACAAAAGTGGATGGGGTGGTAGTGTTCAAATAATCATGTACTGATAGTGGCGTTGCTGTGTTACACTGCTGTACCGGCACCCGTTAGAGTTTCAACGGCCAGGTGCGTAACATTACCTGTTCTCGGCCAACACCGCCCGGGCATGACGGCTAAAGAGCGAACGCAGGTCGTTGCGGTAATTATCCAACGTTTCGCGCCCCAGGTTGTTGTAATCTCCACAACGGAATAGTGCGCGAGCGAGCATCACTTCACGTAGCGCCAATGCGCGGGCATTGTTATCGGTTGTACTGGTGAATTCGCGTTGCCAGGCAGTGCCGATATCTTTGATTTCATGCCCCATTACCCCCGGTTGACTGAGCAAGGTCGCCAGTGGTTTCATCGCGCTCTCGTCCCGGATACTCTCCAGGGCCAGTGCCACCGCCCGATAGTGCGAAAAGGCGTCATCCGGCCCCAGTTGTTTCATTTTTTTAAATATCGCGGGCAAGGCGCGTCCGTCTTTGGTGCGCCCCAGCGCCTGGATCAGTCCATCTACCGGGCTGACGGAGGAACCGAATTGCCCCATGGCGGTGTAATTCCACCCCTTGTCCCAGTTGCGCGACTCCAGCTCTTCTATGAGGGTAATAACCCCGGTGCCGTCGCCCATCACCGCCAGCGTTTTGGCATAGCCCAATCTTTCACCTGCGGATGTTGCGTTTGCATAGCCATCGCGAAGCAGGGGCAGGGCTCGGGTGGTGTTGGCGAGTAAGATGGCCACGTCACTGTTCTCATTGCCCGCCTGCGCAACGGCCGCCAGCAGCCGCGCATCACTGACGGACGAGTTATCCTGCCAGAACAGGATCGCGGCGGGCAGGCAACCGATGGCCACCAGATGCCGTTGCAGCAGGCGTATATCCAGGTTACGCGGGGTGCACGCCGCTTGTGCGCTCAAGGCTGCGGCCACCCCGGCGGCATAGCCCTGGTTCTGCATATCCGGTTGCATACGAATAACCGGCATTGCATCGCGTTTAGCGCTGATGCCCAGACCGGTCACTAATATCCCCTCCAGGCCACGCGGGAGCAGGCAACGATAGGGGATATACGAGCGGAGTAAGTTGGTATGGCCCTTCGGGTTTTCTAACAGGAAATATGGGTCAACCGTGTACCCATGGGTATCAAACGGGGCGTTAGCTTGTGAGATTACATCAGGATATTTACGTCCGGTCACTTGATCCAGCACGGAAATAGTGAAATCACCGACAATGCGCCGCCGCTCGCGCGTGTCGATTAGTTGCCCGATATCGAAGCTATTCGGGTAGTTTTTCTTCGCTGTCACCAGCATTTGCCAGCTATCCAGCAGATCGGTATCATCCACCAGGGCATAGTCGGTGTTCATCTCCACTGGGTGGACGCCGAACCCGGGCAACCCCGCCCCCTGGACGGCGATATCACTACTGTCGAAAAAGATGCTCGCGGCCCCCGCCGCCGTGGCGATGTCGGCGCTCCCCGTGGAATCAATCACCACCCTGGCGCGTACAATGTAGCGCCCCTGCGGAGTGGAGACAATCACGCCCGTCACCCGGCCATTTTCCACCAGCGCGCCACATCCCTGCACGCCAAACCAGATGTCCGCCCCGCTCTTGTGCAGGGCAGTGCGCCACCATTCCATCTTCTGCGAGATATCCCAGCGTCGCCCGGGCGGTGGGACTTCAGCGGTAAAACCAGTGACGTTGCCGTAGTAATAGCTGGCGATCCCCCCCTGGGTGCCAACGCCGCCCAGCCCGTAGAGCGCCTCAACTACCAGGGTACGCGCCCCCTGGCGCGCGGCGCCGATCCCCGCCGGGCACCCACTGACGCCGCCGCCGATGACTACCACGTCATAATCGGCCAACACCGCTACCGAGTGCCCCTGAATGTCGATGCCAGACTGGACTTTCTCCACCGAGCGGAAATTTTCCGGCTCGCGGGTGTCGCCTTTGACGGTGGTGACATGGTTGACGCTCGTTAAACCGACTTCCTGCAACCCCGAGCGTTTCTTCGCGGTCTCCGCCGCGGCCGTGCCGATGCGGGCGCCGAAAGCAATTAGGTTTAGCGGGCGCAGCACCTGTGCCGCCCAGTCACGCGGCACATCAAGACAACCGCCGAGGATATACAAGTAAGGTGTCTCGGAGCTGGCAGTCAGTGGGATACTAGCAACGCCGGGCCACTTGTTACCTTGAGAATTACTCGTGATGAGTCTGTTTATGAAATGATCAGGGGGGACGCTGAAGAGGGTATCCGCCGCTCGGGCTTGTTTATCATTGTAGGTGAGGTCGCGCGCCCTCTGCTCGGCGTCATTCAGCGCGAGATAAGAGCTGTCGGGCAGCGATAATCTCAGGGTATACTCGATGAGCTGGTATTTCTCCGCCCCTTCTGTTAGTTGTTGAGGCAGCACGCGCGCGCTGATATCCTTCCCTTTTTTAATTTCACCCCCGACAACTATACGGGTGAAGGTACGGGTAGACGGGTATTGGGGTTCGTAGAAGCGAATCCCCGCTTGCCGCGCAACCCAGGCATTATCAGTCGCATCAATGATTACCTTGGCCACTACCGCCTGTCGTCCGCTGCGGTTCGTCATCACAATGCCCGTCGGGTCGCCGCCCGCGTCGCGCAGGATGTCCACCGCTGTGCAGCTGAAGCGGTACTGCACCCCGGCGGTCAGCAGCGCGTCATCCAGCGCTTTCTTTACCGTCAGCGGAGTGGTGAGGTTACCACCAGGGAAGAGCGCGCGGCCCAGGTCAGAGGCGGGCACCTCGCCTGGCTCCAGCCATAGCCGCAACGTACCCGCCATATCTTCGCCCAGGTACGGTCGTGGGGCGGCGAGGAATACGCTAGCGCCCGCGCGCGTCGCCGCCTGCGCCGCGGCCACCGCGCCGGTGCTGCCACCCACCACCACCACGTCCACGGTAGCGGCCACCGGCAAGTTGCGCGCATCCTCCCAGGCATAATCAGTCGCCCAGATACTCGCGACACCCAGCAACAATATTATGATCAGTAGAGATATTCTGTTCATCACTTACCATTTTAGCAAAAAAAGTGGGTTTGATTGTAGGAAATGTCATAAAATCATCGATAAAACGTAAAAAAGTCTAAAAAAATCCCTAATGTGAGCTTAGTCCATGAGAAAGGGCAGATAGAGGAAGCTCTTATCGAATCGAATAATAGCGCCCTTCAGGGTGCTTGCAGTTGTTAGCCACGTGCTTTAGCGCGTGGTGAAGCAAGCTCAATATGCAGAAGAATGGTGGGCAAGGGGGGACTCGAACCCCCAATCCTTGCGGAACCAGATCCTAAGTCTGGCGCGTCTGCCAATTTCGCCACTCGCCCACATTGTTTAGGGTAACATAGGCGTGATATTGCGTCAAGAGTAAGACGCCCCCGTTACCCCGATTCATTCACCTGCTCAAAGGGGATATCCCGCGTAAAATCCGGTTGATAATATTCCGCTGCACCGTCGAGTTCCTGCGACCAGCCATTTTTCAGGCCGGCTTCGGCAAAGTCGTCCAGGGCGTCTTCGTATTCGGCGACGGTGAGTGGGCGCGCCAGTTCGGGGAATTCCCCGGCGCGGTGGGTGGGGTAGTACTGGGCCATCAGGCTCACAGTGATATCGGGCGATACCTCCTCCGCCAGGCGGCGCAGTGCCACACGGGAGCCTGCCAGGTGGTGCGGGAGCACCAGGTGACGCACGATAACACCGCGGGTGGCGATGCCGTCGTCATTTATCTGCAGCGTACCCACCTGGCGGAACATCTCTTTGATGGCGCTGATCGCTATATCCGGGTAGTCTGGGACGGCGGAGTAGCGCGCGGCGGTGCCAGCATCGGCATATTTCAGGTCAGGCAGGTAGATATCCACAATGCCCTCCAATAGCTGCAGCGTGGCCAGCTCCTCGTAGCCGTTACTGTTGTACACCACTGGCAACCGCAGGCCGTTATCCCGGGCTATGACCAGCGCCTCTACCAGTTGCGACACCAGATGGGTGGGCGAGACCCAGTCGAGATTATGACACTCCTGCGCCTGCAGTGCCAGGAAGAGATCCGCCAGTTGTTCTTTGTCGCACGCTGGATAAGCGGAGATATCCCCCTGGCTGATCTGGTGGTTCTGGCAGTAGACGCATTGCAGATTGCACCCCGACAGGAAGACGGTGCCCGCCCCGCCGGTGCCGCTCAGGCAGGGTTCCTCGCCGTGGTGGGCACAGCTGCTGGCCACCCGTGCCTGCGCCCCGCTACGGCACCGCCCCAGCTCGCCCGCCAGCCGATTTACCCGGCAGCGGTGGGGGCAGAGCGTGCAGGCGCGCAACATCTCGCGCAGGATAATCGCGCGCTCCGCCAACGTTTCTGCTGTTATCATGCGGCCATTTTACCCGATTATTCCCCGTTTGTTAATTATTTCCCACAATGAGAAGGTGTTTAGGGATATTATGGCGAAAAATAATCAGTTATCCTTGTCACTATACGGATGCGAGGGTGGCTTTATTGTGAATTACCGACAATTAGACGATTAGTAGAGGGTGAAAGTGGATACAATAGAGAAGTCATGCTCAAATGAGAATATTGAGAGTCCACTTCCTGAATTATTGAATGAGCGGGTAGGCTTAACAATGCTACTTAAAAAATCTGCTGGATTTACGGTGATAGAGTTACTCGTCTTCATTGCAATCATTGCATTGCTGTCGGCGATTCTCATTCCAGTATTCAGCAAGATGCATTTTCAGACAGAGCGCTCCTCCTGTATCAATAACCTGCGCGAGATCGGCGTGGCGCTGGGGCAGTATCACGATGATTATGGCAAATACCCGGCGCAACCTACCGGAAAATACCTGAATCCCACGGCGATGTCCAAATTTGATCAGACACAGATGCCCTTTGATATTCTCCCCGCTGGAGTCGGTGACGTCAGACCGGGGACGACAGACGTGGGTAGAATGCGGGTAACAAGCACAGCAACCCAGCCGGGGCATTATATAGTCAAAGTCTCAACCGATTCGGTTACTTCATCAGTGACCAATGTGATGACCTCCCCGGATAATGGGTCTACCTGGTCGGGCGAGATGCCGATGTACAATTACACAACAGCCACTATCACCGCGGCGGATATGCTGACGGTGCCGATTGACTCCCAGGGCAAGGTGAATGCTACCTTTGCGCCCCCCCCCCCTAATTATGTCGGTGAAAATAGCGGCGCTAACCTCAATTATGACCGGTGGAATTTTGTCACTGGTGTTGATACCGTAGGTATGGACAACTATGGCCTTGAAACTATGTACCGACTATACTTGAATGATAAGAAAGATTTTCTGCGTAGTGCAAACAAGCTTCACTGCCCGTCCGCACGGGATACCGAGAGACTCGACCAGATGACACTCTGGAATAAGCTGACACCCATTGAGGCAAAAGGGTTCCGTTATGACCCGTTGCTGGGTGGGTATAACACCTATGATGTTACGTACAATTATAACCAGTACAATCAGAAGATCCTCGATTTCGAGACGGCGCTGGGGCCAGCGGCGGCGGGGCTGTATATTAAACGGCAATTGAGCAATCTGCACCCACCCGCGGATACCGTGGTATGTTTCTGTTTTGCCCATCGTACCTTCGGGACGTTGCCGGATATACTACCCAAATTTGGCGAGATGGACTTGGTGCTTTGGCTCGATGGGTCGGTGGAAGTGATGAAGCCGTACAATGTAGTGGGCGCGAGTGGCGAGGTGCAGGTGCCAACCTGCCTGTATTCACGTGGCGCAGGAATCAAATGATGATGGATGTAGACTTGATGAAAATAAGCGTAAAAACACAGCGCCGCCGGGGTTTCACCCTGGTAGAGGTGCTGGTCGCTGTCATCATTCTACTCATCGGCGTGGTGGCTGCGTTGCGCATCTTCCCGCCGGGCTTCCGCGCATTGACGGAGAGCCAGGAAACCAACCGTGCGATGGCTACCATGCAAGCGCAGATTGCCGAATTCCAGAACCACCCGGAAAGCCTGCCCGATGCGATTCTGCCCGTTGATTATTCCTCAACCGAGTCTTTGAACTGGATGAAGAACTTTGACTTCAACGATTTAAGCCCCATCGACTACCAGGGTAACCCGGATAAATGGCTCTCCAGCCTGAAGATGCCGATGTCCGGCAGCAGCTCCAGTTGGCCGCTATGGGAGCCTATAAGTGTACGCGCCATGCGCCGCATCATCGGCGAGCGCGTGGTGATCCCCTCTGACCTCACTAATAAAAAACACGTGGCTACGGTGATCGTCGCGCCCTTGAATAGTGCCGTACTCACAGTTGATAATACTGCTGATATCAGCGCCGGGATGCGGCTCTATCTATCCGATGGCACAACATCATTCTTCGTCAAGGTGGTGAGTGTCGACTCGGCTACGCAGATAACCATCGCCGAGACGGTCACGGTGATGTTGCCCGCTTATTTATCAACAACCGAGGGCGGCTCGCCATGTTATATGCCGCGCTTCGGGCCGATTACCCCGAATATGCACTGGGATACCCCGTCATCGACCTTCATCGCCGACCTAACTCCGTTGGCCATCTACGACCTGCGCTATCGCAATGTCACGCTGGAGCAACTGCAGGGGCTGGCCGGCAACGGCGCTACCGGGAATGATGACTTTTACTACGCGGTGAATTACACCGACGGTACAGTCTACTTCCTCAAGCCGAAGGTGGCCACCACCAGTGTACGCTTCATCTTCAGTATGTTGGATCCGCTTAACAAACAGGTGCAGGTGGCGGGGGAGACGCAGACGCTGCCGGATATCACTATTGATGCTCAGCTCATCTTCACCGGCATGAGTGATCCGCTGCGCACCGGGAGCGATTCTACCGGGCAGCTTTATGCCCTGCAATTCCCCACGGGGTACAAGTTAATCCCCGGTAGCGAGCAGTTCAACCGCGCTTACAATTACGTGCAGAATGTCGATCCCTCGGCGCTGGGCGCCGGGCAATATACTGTGGAGACAGATCCGTCGGGCTTGACGCTGGACGTGTTGCACTTCGCGCAGGCGGATGTCGGGCGCACGGTGAAACTTGATTATACAGCTGCTGATTGGAACATCCTGCATGAGGATGTCGCGGTGGACCCGCAGGGGTATCTGAACCTGATGGCGCGCAATCTGAAGGTGGGCTACATCTTCAACTTCCCGCGGGAGCCGCAACCGTGGGGGCTGACCCAGCCGCTGTTGGGTGATCCTTTGAAATTCAAGCAGCAGGACGAAGTGGTACGGCTGGTGAATTTACGCACCGGTATCAGCTATAGCGTTACTACCGATGCCTATTCGTCGCCGACGTATCCCAAGTATTTCCTGCAGCCTCCCGCGCCTGTTAATTCTCCCTTGCCGGGGACGGTTGACATGGCGCAGGCGGCGGATGGGCGTATCCGCATCGGGCAACTGATGGCAGATGGTGATAAGTATATCGAGGGCTCCCCGGAAGTATCGCCTTTCATGGGTGATACCTACCGTGTCTTCTACCGCACCCGGCAGGACTGGACGCTGCAGACATTCCGCGCCCCGGCGCAGTTCTGGTACACCAGCGACGCCGGCAATTTAGGTTGGGACAGGTACAACCTGACGGGTAATATTGTAGCAGTGCCGGGAGTATACGAAGGGCAAACGATAGCCGTGGATTACCTGTACGACCAGGGGGTCGCCAAGGCGCGCGTTAGCGGCGAGCAGCATTTAATCCCCCATCGCGAGGTTAACGGGGTGAGTCATGTGACGCTGAATAATACTCCCAATGGCGCCATCAGTGTTCGGGGAGTGTCGGTGACCGTTCGGGCGCTGTGGGCCCAACCGCGAAACACCACCGCCAGACGCTACAGCGCTACTGAACTGCTTGGCGTGGACAGAACCATCAACGAACGCTGGCAATCGAAGAGCATCACGGTAGTGCTGCCAGCGACGAAGGAGTAGGGGCACATGGCATGTGCCATCGAAACGGGGTATGGGAAATATGACCGATTGAAGCTATGGTTATGAAGTGGGCACAAGCCTTGTGCCCCTACTTGGAACTTGAAACATGGAATTTGGAACTATGAAACAAGGTGTAACATTGATAGAGCTAATGGTTACCATCGCCGTATTAGCGGTGGTGATGGCTCTGCTCGCCATACCGCTGATGATGGGTTCCAGCTACGTGCAGAAGGCCACTGCGTTGCGCGAGGCGCAACGCGCGGGGGAAGATTCTTCGCGCAAGCTTAAGCGCGATATTGAGACCGCCATGTACGTTTTCGACCTCCCGCCGGACGGCTCCTGGGTATCGATGGTACCCGAGGCCCCTGGTACCAATGGCCAGCCAATGGATAGCGCCGGTAACGCCACCATCATCCGCTACGCGCAGGTGCTGGATTTCCCCTGGTCAGGGGAAAATGGCGCCACCTCGTTACTACAACCGAATTATCTGACCGGGGCATACGGCACCCACTATGCGGATTTCTACAGTGCATTTCAAGGTACGAGCAGTATCCCATACAATCCGTATATACTGGGTCGTTATGAGCAATTACAGCCGTGGAACGCCATCTGGGGGGTGACTGGTTACGGCACTGATGGCTCCTTCCCGATGAATAAATATACCGATACCACGCGTGATAACCTCTGGCGGCACTTCCGCAATGAGATGATCTCTGTCACCCCATATGGCAGTGAGTGGGATGTGCCCGTATTTCAGGTCACCCCGCTTCGCCTTAACTCTGAGGCGTTACAGGAGCAACTCACCAGTGACGGCAAGCCCACGTACACATTCACCTCGCGCTACCCGTTATGGGCGGCACGTAATGCGGATTTTGAAGCCGCCGCCAATATCTTCACCGCGGGCGGTGAGGCAAATCCGTTCCTCGGTATAGATGATTACCTGGCGCTCTACCCACAGGATTCTAACCCTTATGGGTATGCCGTGCGGGTGTATGATACTACTGGAGTTATGGTATACGGCTACAATACCAGCAATAACACCTTTGTCCACAACCGGCACTTCATGGACTGGCCGGCATATGACCGCCCTGATGTGGCCATAACCCAGGCGTGGACAAAAGCAGACATCGAGCAACAACGGCTGGCGGGTAAGCTGGTCTTCGTGCAACCGTGGAAATTCACCTGGATAGCAGCGCATCCTACCGGAAAGACGGGCGCGGACGGCACCACTCCCCTCCTCTACGCCGAGGTCGCCATGCCGGTGAGCGGCGCCTGGCAATCGCCCAATATTACCACCTTGCCGCACGTCATAGATGTGGGGGGGACACCCTTCAAACTATCGCTGCAGACAGATCCGCTGAAATTATTACCCGCTGAATTCTGCCTTTCGGATAGTACCTTTTCCCCACCTGCATGGAAGGCGAGTACGGGTTATAAATTGGGTGACCGCGTTGTCCCCACCACCGCAAACGGGCACAGTTATCGTTGCATCTCCGTGGTGTTGCCGAGTATCACCAGCGCGTTAGAGCCGACCTGGCCTGTCACCATCGGAGGATGGGTGGTAGATAATGGCATCACCTGGCAACTGGATGACGGCAACCATGCGTTGATTATCTGCACATCGGCAGCGCCTCCCGGCGGGGCGGCGATTACCTCCGCGCCGTGCTACATCAGTGATCTGCAACCGGGTGACCGGGTTATTGCCACCTATTCAACTCGTGCGGTGCTGAATGTGGCACTGGCGGTGAGCCGCTTGAATCGTGCCTCCGGCGCAAGCAAAAGCGGGGAGACCTTTAACCTAAGCGTGCAGGTTGAGGCGGGCAACGCCGCCCGCCGCGCACGCGGTAATGAGTGAATAATATGATAGCAGGGATAGAACATAAAAAAATAAACAGACGCACACACCGCGGCCAGGCGCTGATTATCGCCGTGTTAATCATGTTCATGCTGGTGGGGTTGAGCGGCGTATTTATCGCATTGGTGAACCATGCGCTGGTGCAGACAGTGAAGTCAGGCGAGCGCGACAAGCTGGAAGAGGTCACGCAGGCAGGGCTGGAATATGCCAAAAAAATGCTCATCTACAGCCCGGAAGGCGCTGACTGGCGCGCCACCGGCGACAGTAACCTTACGGGTGAACTGCTTGGTTTTAACAAATTCGGCGACGGGTTCTACCGCATCACTATTGACTATGGTAATGGCGCTGGCCCACTGGCCCGCTTCCTGCACATCTACATTGAGGCCCGATTGGCGGAGCCGAATCGACCGCTTGCCGACCAGTTGCCTAAGCCGTTCATCACCCGTAAGCTCGATGCCTATATGCCGCTGGGGCTGCCGGATTATCTGCGCTGGGTGACTAACAGTGACGGCAGAACAGAGCCGGCGACGCTGGGTAGCATGGTGATGCTGGATGGTCTGCCGACTGTTAATAAAGAACCAAATTCGTTATTGGTGACTAATATTGATACTGATAATGACTTTGAAAAGATCGCAAATCGCACCACTATTCCGGTGGGGACACCGGTGATGACCTGGTTTGATGGCCCCATCCGCAGCGAAGCGTCATTAGAACTGGGCAACATGCGCCTGGAGCAGGTGGGTAGCGGTGCTGCGCTGGAAGTGGCGGGCTCTGTGCGCGAATTGGATACCAATCCCGGTTATGGCGGCGTCCACCTGATGAAGAACAAGGCGACCCAGATCGATGCTGCGACGATGGTAGACCGCCTCACAACGTTGCGCAACAGTAATGACGCCAGTGTGCAATCGTCGCAGAATAATCAACTGGTGCGCGGTCTGCGCGCCCCCACCATCGACCTGCGTGACCCCGCCACCGGGCAGGATCGCTACCGCACTCTCACGCGCGACTCGGTACCCACACCGGGCAAGACAGTTGAGGTACTCGGCTGGGGCGAAGGCATCTACCTGAATAATCAGCAGCAGATCCAATATAATCATGATATTGATAAGCTGCGCACTGAGTGGCTGAACCCGGGCGACACCGCCCGGTGGGACAACGGTGTCTACAATCCGACGCTGAATGGCCAGGCGGTAGAGGTGGTGCTGGGTGACTGGACATTGAACGCCTCCGGCAACGTCGTCGCGCTACCGCAAATTCAATTACGCCGCTATGATGCCCCCTTTGTCGATGTGGATGGCAATGCGCTTATCACGCAACAGGATGCGGATGGTTGTTTCTACAAATATGTCGATTACCCACGTAACGGCGTCATCTTCGCCGAGGGCAACCTGGTGGTGAAGGGTAATCTGCCGGCTTCAGTCGGCTATGATGGCGTGTTCATAACTCATCCTCCCACGGGGCAAGCGGGTGGCTTTGATTCTTCTGATGGTTCGATCAAATATTATTTCGACGACTACAACCGTCGCTTCGATCTCACTATCGTCTCCGGCGGTACCATATATATTGAAGGCAATCTGTTGGGGCCGAGTTCACGCGGGGTAGTGCCTTCCGGCTCTCCATATGACAGCAAGCTGGCGTTGCTGGCGGCGGATAACGTCTGCCTCAACCCCACGCGTCTTTTCAACTTTACTGCTAATCAGCAACCGCAGGAGATAAATGGAGAAAAGGTATGGCGACTTAGCCAGGGCGCGGGTAGCGCGTTGACTGTCTCCTTCACCACCGCCGGGGCAGGTATCTCTATCTCGCGCATGTTGCTGCGCCACGCGGGCGACAGCAGCAATCTCATCACCCCCTATACACAGATGCGCATGTCGATCAATAACAACCCTTATATGTGGGGAGGGATGGAGAATAATCTGCTCTTCGGCTCGGCACTCACGCAATCGACACTTTTCCCGTCTATTACGCAGTGGTCGCCGAATTTATTCCCGGATAACCCGCTAGCACGTCAGCTGATCACCGCGCCGCCGGGAATTCTCGGCTTTGGGCAAAAGAACACCATCAATTTCGAGGTCGTAGGCGGCGGCGATTACCTGCTGGGCGCCGGTTCTGTCGACGGCACCCTGGGCCCCGGTCTGCTGGTTAATGGGCTGGATCTGCAGGTGGATGCCCTCTGCTATGCCCAGCGCGGCAGTTGGTTCATCATCCCCGGCAAATACAGTAATGAGAGCGCCGACCCGGTGATCAAAAACCAGCCGTGGCCTTTCCCCAAGTATCGTGAACCTCAGGACGTGCGGATTACCATCTACGGCGCGATTATAGAGAACCGCCCGGCACCGCTGGAGATGGTCAACGAGTGGACGCGGCATTGGCGCGGCGCTAATTTAGCCTACTATACGACGACAGGCTCCGTCTCCGATATGCTCGATCCTGCCATCAATGCTGATGCCCGCCGCATGGGGATTGAGTATCATTATGATACGCGGCTAGCACAAGCCGTCTGTTTTGACATCGACAGCCTGGGGAACAAACTATATCATGCACGCCTGCCGAAATTGCCGGTCAGCCCGAATGTGTATTCCATCGGACAACAGAGCGGAATGTAGCGTTGTTGAGGTGGTAAAATGTGTGATGGCATGGGCGTCCCGCCCATGCAAAGCGCAACCCCGGGCGTTGCCCGAGGCTATGATATTTATCTGGGTTAATTGGTTATGAATCATATTAGCTCGTGAATAAATAACGGGCGAATACGGGCAGAGGCAAATAGAGAGAAATAATATCATAGCCTCGGGCAACGCCCGGGGTAGATTGCTGGGGGTGGGTATGAATCATGCCATGCAAAGATGGTTTATCGGTATATATGTCGGAATGCTACTGCTAGTGGGGTTGAGCGTCAGCGCTACGGATATCACGGTGAATTATCAGCGTACTACCCGAGCTTTCCACGTCGCCCAACTGGAGCTCAGCAGTTACGGCGTGGGTACCACCCCGCTCTTCTCACTGCTCTGTAATAGTCCGCTGAAGCCAGATGGCTGGCAATTCGATAACCCGCTGGCCCCGGGCGGTATCACCGACAAGAATAACAGCGCCTACTGGGTAGTGCCGCTCGCGGATAACAAAGTCACCGCCCTGGCAGCCTTCGATCTGCTGGTGGTTAATGATCTGGGCAAGGCGCGGCTGAACAACAACGACAAAGCCAATCTACGCAAACTCCTCGACCTCGGCGCGACCATCTGGTTCAACGGCGGCGATACCCTCGATACGCAACTGGTGCAGACGACGAATGATTTCATTGATCCCCCCATAGTGTTCAATAATACCCTGGTCGATCCTGACGGACGCAATCTCCTCGCCGCTGATGCCGCACATTGGCTGTTGCGCGGGCAATTTACCATCTCCGATGATGAGTTGAATTCGTTGCGCTCACACGGTTCCTATCGCACGGCACTGGTGCCAACGGTCGCGCTGCGCGCCGTAGTCACCACGCAGGGCCCGGCCTTGGATCCGACTAAAAAGACCCAGCTTTCCGTGGTGGCAGTGGGGCAGATCAGCCGGGGGACGGCCATCGTCACGTCAGAAAATGTCATTGGCGCTATCGCAGATTGGTCGGGTACGGACCCCACCAAATACCCGCAAGGCGATTCCGATACTCTCGCACAACCGCCGAATAGCAACCGCTCTTACCTCGCCGGAGTGAAGTTCGCCTATAATATGTTGGGACGCCCGGTGAACTGGGCGGCAGTAGGCGGCCCGGCGGGCGCCGTGCGTGCAGTTAATGCCGCCTACCCGCCGGCACTGGCGCGGGCGTGGACGGACTCTTTCACCGCCACCTGTGATCCCGTGGCCGCGGGCGCTTATCTGGCGCTCACTGGCAACACCACCGGCATGGAATTGCCCGCCGAGTTACGCGTCTATCGCGTCAAACGGCTACTGGATGACGCTGGCGATGCGCTGGATTACCCTTACGGACTCAGCGATGAGAACGGCCAGGTGGTCAATAAGACTAATCTCACTCCGCGCCCTCCCGGCTTCCCCGAGGACGCGGTGAACGGCTCCGAGCAGGATCTGTGTTTCTCCCTCGCCTCCACCACCGGCTGGATCGGCTCCCCCGTCTTCGGTGAAGTGAAGTCGGCCATCGGCAGTACCAGCATCACGCGCACCGTCATCTATGCGCTGGAGAACAAAGATATTAATACGGCGACGCTCCACTGCATCGCCCTTGACCCCTATATTCGCGACACCGTCGGCACCGCGCAAGTGGCCACCGATATCTTCACTAAAGATGTCCCGCTCAGCAATGGCCTCTGCCGTGCGTCACTCACGCGCAACGGCAATGTGTTGGTGGTAACGCTCTTCGGCACCGCCAGGACACCAGCCGATCAGCGTATCCTTATCTATGATGCCCAGACCGGTGCCCTGCGTACATCATTGGGCACCGTCCCCAATAAACTATTCAATTACACCTGCCCGGCGAGTATCGTAGCCGGCAATATCGAGTTCGACGCCACTGACCGCGAAGTAGGGATATATGGCGGTGGTGACCCCGATGTGAAACGCCGACGTCAGGACATGGTGGACATGATAGCAGTTACTGCCGAGAGCATCGATCGATATGGAACGAATATCCTCGCAACATCGGTCGCGCTTATTCCGCCGACGGTGGTGGTGACAACGACGGACAGCTTGAATTTTGTGCCCGATGATCTGCGTCTCATTGATGCGGCGGGCACCAATTACTACCTGGGCGACGTCTCTAAAGCTCCCAACGTTACCACCAAAAATGCCAGCGCCTTATTTCGCAAAAATCACGTTCTATCCGTGATGGCTTCGGGCAACTCGATCAAGATCACCTTCAAGCATTGGAGCATCTTCAGTAATACCGATGCAGGGGAAAAGCCGGTGCTGGTGATGCCCTGCACCTTGAGTTATTCGCTGGGTAGCGGCAACAAAAAAGTGCTGAACATCAGCCAACTGATGCCTGGCTATCAGATTATCATTGATGGCACCACCCGTAACATGGCGTTGTTTGATGCCACCGGCGCCAGCTCACGCAGCACAGTACAGAAATTGGATGGCGACCTGCAACTGGACGGCACTGGGAAATTAATGGCCGGCAGTAGCTACGGTTACCTGGCTAATAGCCCGTTGCTCTATTATCATGATATGCTCATTGCTACTACCAATGGCTATTCCACCAATAACGGTTATCTTACCGGTTTGCGCTTGCGCCATCCCGGTTTCAATGATGCCAATATCCCAGCAGGAAATATCCTATATGGATCGTATAGTCATGGTGATATATTGGACACCTGGGGAGACTCGTGGGTCTTCACTTTCGCGGGCGATACCCTGGGGCCGAAAAACCCGCTGCCCGCTTTCTCCTGGGATGGAAACAAACCTCTGGCACGCTGGTCTACCGATTTTCCTTACCCATCCGCGGCCAAAGGCGACAGCATATTTACCATTGGAACCTACGCCTATTATTCAAATAGGGGGGGGGGAAGTCCTTCCACGTATTTTGACGAAACAAATTTCCCCACCGTCAACAGGAGCGTACTTTACGGGTTATCCCCGACCCCTGACCGCTATTTGCACCAGACGGTCACCGCTGGCTGGGTCATCGCGCCGTTGGTAGCTCCTACGGTTCTCACCATTTCGGCCACCGAGCTCACTGGTGCCTTGCATGTGGGGGCGCGGGCGCTCTTGAAGATAAATGGCACGACCCCGCCCACCACCTGGGATATGGGCAATATCATCAGCATCACCGGCACTGGCCCCTACACCGTTAGCTTCACTAGGCCAGCGCCGAACCTGTTGGATCTGACACAGACTTCCCTACTGGTGAACACCAGCGCCCCTTACCTGAGTCATATTCAGGCGTGGAATACCGTCACGGGCGCGGAGCCAGTGCGCAATTACAAGAGCGATAACCTGCTCACCGCTCCTTTGGCGCTAGGTGGCACGATGCTGGCAGTCGATAACCCGAGTAGTTTCGCGATAAATGGTGAGATCACCCTGACGGATCTGGTCACCCGCCATGTGATGGCGCTCCCAGTGAAGGTCACTGGTATTGACCTGGTAGCGAAGACCGTCACCATTGATACCGGCGCTGATCAAGCCTACCCGGCAGGCGCGCATATTACGCACACCTGGGATGCCGTGCGCATCAGCGAAGGGATCTGCGTCACTCCTCCAGCGGGACAATCAGCTGATCCACTCGCGCGCGACCAGGAGATTATGGTTGTCAGAGGCGGATTGGCATATACCTGCCATGAGCCGGACAGCAAAGACCCGATATCAAATACCATGAAAATATTTGATCAGGATTCCATGACGCTTTTGCCGAGTTATAACAGTATCCCCAGAACAGAGGCAAACTACCAGGTAGATCATCGCAATGGCCGCATCGAATTAAGCCCGAAGGCCGCCGGATATGACGCCGACCGTTTTGTGACGGTACATTATTTCACCAATGATAGCATCAATGGAGTGCCTACCAAGGTGCGCCATGCCGAGGTGATGTATGTGCCCACGCAGATAAAGTGGCAATATAACTTCACCGACGCCATCCCCGATAGCGGGCCGGTGGTGGTGGGTGATACCATCTACGTCACCGTCCAGCAATCAACAACCGATGTTAAATGGCGTCCGGCGATATACGCCTTCGCTACCGCGCCGCGCGATCCGTTCAATGTGCAACCGCTGTGGGTGCGCCCGTTGAATCCCACGCTCCCCGGCGCCGCCCTGCCGCCTTACCGTGGCGCCACCACACCCGTGCCTACCAGCACCGGGTTAGTCATCGGCACTGCCTTACCGGGTCTGGTAAACAACGAGCTGGTCAGCTTCGCCGATCGCGGCACGCTGGTCTCCGACGGTCAGCGACTGCTGCGCTACAATGGCGCCGGTATGCTTACCTGGGCGGCCTTCGCAACCCAGGGGCGCGATCCGGGACTGATGGGGCCAGCGGCGCCAACGGAAGATGAGGATAAGGGGACGGCAGTGGAGTCCTTCAACCTGCTCACCCGTGTGCGTCGTCTGCCCAGCGGCAACCTGCTCCTCTGCGATACCGGCAACAGCCGCGTGGTAGAGATGGATCGCGCCGGCAACATCGTCTGGCAATACCCCGATACTGACCTGACTTTCCAGGATCAGGACAAGGATTCTTTGAATCAACCGATACGTTCAGTAAACAGCGGCGGAGCACTCAGTTACTTCGATGTGCGCCAGCCCACTACTTCGTATTACCGCCTCACAACCCCGCGTGATGTGCGCCGGTACGCCTATAATTCGCTCGTGGCTGACCCCACCAAGGTGAAGGTCTTCTGGCGTCGCCCCTCCGGCGCCTCGGCGTTTTGTCTGGCGGATGGCAAATGGTACACTACTTCCGGGCCGAAGAGTACTTACGCAGTGGATTCTGCTCTTGCGCTCAGTGGCATCTCGCCGTACGTGCAAGCGGTAGATACCCCGGCTACTTCGCCGATGCTGGTGAATAACCGGGCGGCGCGCATGGCGTTAAGCACCTCCGACGGCAAAGTCGCCTACCAGACGGACGAGAACAAATGGTACGCCTATCTGTCCATGCCCACGCCGCAACCTGCGCAGTGGCAAGAGCAGCAGGTTATTCGCACGGTGGATAGTATCGGCGTACTGCTGGCATTGCCGGACAATATGATCACGGTGGGCGATACCTTCTACTGCAACGCCCGCCGTGCCCGCTACACACTGTTGGCAAAACCAGCGAGTCGGATGGATAACTGGCGCGCTCAGCCCGTCATCCCCTTCCTGGCCAGCCAGGCAGAAATGCTGGCCCAAACCGGTCTGCAATCTGCTGACCGAGTCTATCGCACAGACGCCAATCAATGGTATATCTACATCGGCGGTAATCCCGCTGATATCCTCAATTGGACTACCTCAGCGACTAAAACGGTTGATACCAATGCCGCCATGCTCGCGCTCACCCCACCCCCCTCGGTGGGCACCATCGTGAAGCGCAACGATGTAAATCTATCCTATACTCTGGTTGCCCTGCCCGCCACTTCTGCGGATAATTGGGAAGTGCAGCAGATTATCCCGGCTATCGGAACACCGACGGCCATGACCAAACCAATATTAAGCCGGGTGGGCGGACGCGTATATCGCACTGATGAACACCGGTTCTACACGTTAACTGCTTTGCCTGCGACAAATATCGCCAACTGGCATACGGAAAAACTGCTCCTTATGCTCACCAGCGCTCCTATCCCGGCTGGCGAGTTGCCTCCCGTGGCAGTAGTGTCGGACAACGTCCCCGCGCCTATGCTCGGGTGGGTTGCCAATGCGGCAGGCCTCACCGGGAGCTATCTGGATCGGATTGGCGATATGGCCTATGCCGTGGATAGTGGCAAGTGGTACCAGTTAATAGGCTTTCCCAACACCGATATCATCAATTGGCAGGTAGTGAATTATTACAGTGCCTCGGCAACTGCCATCACCGCCGCCGTAGATGGTGATCGGGCATATCGTACCGATTTAAAGAAGTGGTATCTGCGCCAGGGCGGTGCCTGGGTACAGAGCACCCCGCTGCTCGCCGTCGGCTCACGTGCGGCCATGCTTAGCTATACCACCGCGCAGGTGGGCGACTACGTCTACCGGAATGATACTGCCGACTGGTATATACTCAATGCCCTGCCGGCATCCGCTGCTGTTAACTGGGTAAAAACCATCGCGCCAACCCCGGCGACGCCACTGTTGCCGACTATCGCTGTGGCAGCGGCCATAAATAATTTGCCCGCGACGGGCGATATCGACCTCACACCTTATAAGGCGGTGATGCGGTGGGAGAGCACCCTCATCGCCGACACCGGCAACCATCGTGTACTCGAGGTAAACCGACCATTGCTCAAGCTGGAGGATACCGATAAATTCAACAGCGACAATAACATGAATTTCGCGCGCGGCTTCCAGTATCGCCCGGATTGCTACTACAAATACATCGATATGGTCACTACCACCTGGTCGACGGAAAAGCCGCTGGTGCAGGGAGTTGATGAGATCGTAGGTGGCGCCACCGAGTTGGATCTGGTGCGCATCCCGGTGACCACGCCGCTGGCCTACACTGTGGCCATGCGCTATCGCGGCATCGACAATCGCCTGGAGGACACCTACCAGCCGACGGCCACCGAGGCCAGTTACAATGACCCGGCGGCACAATCCCACTCGCGCGAGCTGCTAGTGGCCCTAGGTAATACGGCCACGCTGGCGGAGACGGGCAATACCGCCCAAACGGCGCGCACGCTACGCATCAGTCGTCCGCGCCCGATGGCGGTGCCGGCTGCCCCGTCGGTTATCCGTAACTTCTCCACTATTACCGCTCCGGCGGCTTTGGGAACCGATGTGCTGCAGCTTGATGTCTCGCAAGAGTATAAAGTGGGTGAGCAGATTGACGTCACGGACAACTTACGCACCGTGGTCTTCAAAACGACGATTATCGGGCTCGATACCACCGCCAACAAGATCACGTTGGCTGCTGTCCTGCCACGAGCATTTGTGACGGGTGATAAAGTATGGCACCACCGCCTCAACGCGCTGGAGCCGCGCCCCAACACCAGCGACTTCGCTCATATCCAGCAGCTTGATCTGGTGACGTTGCGCAATGGCATGAGTGATGAAGTACACGCATTGGTAGTTGATGCCCAGGGTGTGCGCGAGATAGTGATGGATCCGACGCGTCTTCCCGTGGAAGACCCGATCTTTGAGATGGATCAGCAATCCTACCGGGATGCACTCGGTCAATTCAAAGCACAGGTGAACAATGATGCGCTGATCAACCTGCGTGCCGCGCAATTAGCGGTGGGAGATAAAGCGATTGTCAAAGCGGCAGCGCTTGATTGGGCGAAAGACAACATGTTCATGCCGCTAGCTGTTGTGCGGCAGGACAGCGGTAATGGAACAGTGGATACTGATCACCATGTGCGTTATCTGATCTCGCAGATGAACAGTACCGCCCGTCGCGTACACCTCTTCGAGGCGCGCTACTCCAAAGACATCGCCATTAATAGTTGGGGTCTGATAGATGACGCGCTGGACTACTTCATCTTCCCCGACCCGCTGACACTAAACTATCCATCGTTGCCGGGAGGAAGCTACCCATTGACGCAACCGTTGGCGCTGGCGGGGGATTAGGTTTTTTAGGTAATTTTTGTAGGGGCACATGGCATGTGCCCTCGATACGGGGCGAAAGAGACATACCAATTGAAGGCATGGTTACGACGTGGGCACAAGCCTTGTGCCCCTACAACTTGGAACTAGGAATTTGGAACTTAAAAACTCCCCCGGGAGGGCGTAATGAAACGATATATGGTGAAATATTTAATATTGCTACTGCTATTGTTGGGGCGAGGCGCGCTGGGCGCGTCAAACTGGGCGATGCAGGGGGCCGATGTACAGCATAGCGGGGCCACCGTTTTAACAGTTCCCACTGCGGTGCCAACGTTGCAGTGGGCGGCGAAGCTGGGCATCTCCTTACAGTGTACCCCGGTGATGTCGCCGGATAATGATTTCGCTATTGTCGGTACTGATGATGGTAAGCTGATGTGGGTACGCATGGCCGACGGTTTCACCCACGCTGATGATGCCGCCATCCCGGAATATTCCGCCCCGTCAACGGTGGCATTCAACGGTACGCCGCTGGTCATCGGCGCCGGAGTGAGCTACTCGGTCTACGCTACTAATGCTGATGGACGGCTTTACTGTGTCGATATCGTCAACAGCTTGTACAACGCCAGTTGGATGGCTCCTTCCGCGGGCAATGCGCCGAAAGCCCCGTTCGTGGCATCCCCGTTGCCACTCACTGCCGGCGGAGTAGATTATATCTGCGTGGCCTCCACGGATGGCAATATATATCTCGTACAAAAAACTGCGCCGCACACCATCACTAAATGGTTCACGGCTGGTGGGGCGATAGAATCAACTCCCACGCTCGGAACAGCTAAAGCTGGCACCGGCACCGCCGCGCTGGAAGGGGCAATTGCCATCGGGCAAACGGCCGTCACGCTCACCGATGTGAGCGCCTTCACCGTGGGAGATACACTTACGTTAACGGATGCCGTCGTCGGTGATGAGGTGTTGGGTACCATCACTGCAGTAGATACCACGGCGAAAATCGTCACCTTCTCCACCGGGCCATTGAATGTGCATAACGCCGCCGCCGGGGTTGATTTCACTATTACCCGCCACCAGCCGCTTTACTTTGGTTGCAATGATGGCCGCATTTATGCTATCAATGCAGATGAGTTGATCACGCATCAACGTTGGGTAACTAACCCC
>JBBRXO010000045.1:0-22113 GCA_038248345.1 Armatimonadota bacterium
CAGAACGGCATCAGCGACATCAATATCACCGTCAAGCGCGGCTCCTTCACCGTCATCACCGGGCGCAACGGTAGCGGCAAAACCACGCTGCTACGCGTGCTCCTCGGCCTGCTCTCACACGACAGTGGCGAGATTCGCTGGAATGGCGCGGTAGTGGACGACCCCGGCGCGTTCTTTGTGCCGCCGCATTCCTCCTACACCGCACAGGTGCCGCGCCTCTTCAGCGACACGCTGCGCGACAACATTCTCATGGGCATGGATAAGAGCGATGAGGAGATTCAACTGGCGCTGTACGCCGCCGTGCTGGAACACGACCTGGCGCAACTGGATGCGGGCCTGGAGACGAAGGTCGGCCCCAAAGGTATCAAGTTAAGCGGTGGCCAGATGCAACGCACCAGCGCCGCCCGCATGTTCGTGCGCGATCCCGAGCTACTGGTCTTCGACGACCTCAGCAGCGCCCTCGACGTGGAGACCGAACAAAACCTCTGGGAGCGCGTCTTCGCCCACGAAGGCAAAACCTGCCTGGTAGTCAGTCACCGCAAAGCCGCCCTCCGCCGCGCCGACCAGATCATCGTCCTCAAAGACGGCCAAATCGACGCCACCGGCACCCTGCAGCACCTGCTCGACACTAACGAAGAGATGCAGCGCCTCTGGCACGGCGGCGATGGAAACGCCGAGGACACGTAGCATGGGTTTGCTTTAGAACCACAAAGACACAAAGGCACGAAGAGAGAATAAGAGGGCGACAGAATTACGAATTGATAATTATGAATTACGAAGCCCCCGTAATTCGTAATTGTACCTCCTGAGAGCGCAGGCGTCCCGCCCATGAGAACATTTCGGACAACTCAGACAATAATGAAGGATGTAACATGAATATTGATCAGGATATGAAATTCGTAGATTTGTCTCTAATATCTGACTTACTCAATACTAGCATAACAGATATTACTGCAGTTCATGTATCGACCAAAGTTACTATTGGGTACCTTACCCTTTCTGCAATTTGCGTAGCAAGTAATAACAGCAAGCGTGTATACTTCACAATATGTGATTACACCGTAGACGGAATCGACTATTTTTATATTGAGCCGTCAGTATCTTATGAGGTTAAAGAATATCCAAATGGGCCAATTAGTTTATGGAAATCAATAGTTAATAACTTACCACAAAAATCGATGAAGATATCCTCAATAGACGCATATATTGGGTTTCGTTTGGATGGTATCCCTCGAAAAACTAGATGTATAAATGGGGTGTTAATAAGATTTGCATGTGACGATCCCATATACATTGTTCCATCAGAATTCCCGATGTCAGTAGATATTATTTATGACAAAAACATGATAGAACAATATATTGCAAACAATACAGATGAACGAGTAACGCTTTGCACAGAATAATTTCAGAATCAAAGAAGAACAACCACTAGAGATAACTACCATCTCAAGCCAGATTCTTCAACATTCCCCCAAAGCGCGCATTGCCTTCTTCCAATGCTTGTTCGATATTGGGATTACTGTCTTCATCACCCGCCAACTCCCGCATCGCTGTCTCATATTTATCATGGAATTTCTGCCCAACGCTTCTGATTTTCGCGGCGCGCTCTTCGTCGATGACTGGGGACAGGATGAGGCTTTCGCCGTCGGTGTGAAGCTGCAGCATGGTATTCTCATCGATACCCAGCAGGTCGAGGATCGGCTTCTCTATTACGATAGCACGGCTATTGCCATGCCGGGATAGCTTTTTCGTCATCATCGTTATTGCTCCTACAGATACAACTGTTGTAACTATTGTACCACATACTTACTACATCGGTGGCAACGGCGTCAGCAGTTCGCCGAAGGGTTTCTCTTCTTTGGACTGGGCTTTGCGGCCAACGAAGATGAAGTAGCTGCTGAGGAGGACGGCTTCGATGCCGGCGACGATGAATTTTATTTCGCTGGGCATGTATTTTGGCTCGATGGGGGAGAAGAAGCTCTCGATGAAGCCGGCGATTACCAACATACTGGCCACGCCCAGCATTAGCTTGAGGGCTTCCTTGCCGCTCTCGATGAGGGCGACACGGCGCGGCACGTTGCCGGGGTTGAGTATCGCATAGCCGAGGAGCAGCCCGGCGCCGCCGCTGATGAAGATGGCGGTAAGCTCGAAGACCCCGTGCGGGGCGACGAAGGCCCAGAAGTTAGTGCTGGTCACTCCGCCATCCAACGCCACCCCCGCTCCGACGATTCCGAGCATGAGGCCGTTGCTGATGAGCAGCAGAATGGTAACCACGCCAGCGAGGATGCCGCCGGCGAAGGTGAGGATGCACACCTTGATATTATTGGTTATAATGAAGGCCGCCACGCTGGGACGCGTATCGGCGGGCATCCAGTCGGTCGATTTTCGGTGCCGTTCATTCTGCGTCTCGGTACCATCCAGCAATTGCCCGGGCAATACTTGCCGCGCCACCGCGCGGTCGCGCGAGACGAGCACAGCACCCACCACCGCGGGGATCATCGACACCATAAAGGCGATGAGCACCCAGATGAAATGCTGCCGGATGGCACGCGGAAACTCCTGCAGATAGAACTTGCTGATGCTGGGCCAGGGCCGCCGCGGCGAGACGTAGATAAACGGATAGCACTCACCCACCAGGTCGTTGAGGAAGATCACGCGCTCGGGATCCACCTGACGCGAGCGTTGAAACGACAGCTCCGCCGCCGCCCGCCGGTACTGCCTCCCGAACTCCAGAATCTCCGCTGATTCCAGTTTGGCGAATCCGCCCACCTTCACCGCCGCCAGCAGATCCACCAGTCGTTGCCATTCCTGATAAGGTACACTCATGCCACACATTATATCATTAAATCAATGGAATATGGGAGGGGTTTGGGATGCGAGTATCGTATTTTGTAACAAGCCGTCCTACCTGGCCTGGCCGTGAACGGCCAGGCTGGAGGGCCTTCGACCAATCACCCTTCGGGCGGGACGGTTCAGGGAAAGCGTACCCACCCGAAGGGTGATCGGCGAAGCCCGCTAGCCCAGTCGTTCACGGCTGGGCGAACAGGACGGGCGCTAAAAACGATACTCCTGATTGTATAACCTCATCCTCGCTGAGATTGAAATCCCGGCTGAAGGGCGCTATTCGATTCAATAATAACTTCCTCTATCTGCCCGTTCTTATGGGCGAGACGCCCATGCCACGATATCTGCCAACCCTAATCCTCTACCCGTCCCACAGCGGCACCCCAATCTGTGTGGAAGTCACCTGCTCTATCAGTGCGGCGATAGCTATGGGCGCCGAAGTAATCGCGCTGGGCCTGGGTGAGATTAGCAGGTAGGCGCGCACTGCGGTAGGCATCGTAATAGGCCAACGAGGCCGACAGCGCCAGCACGGGGATGCCATTTTTAATGGCGGTAGCTACGAAGAAACGCCAGGCGGCCTGCCGACTAGCCACTGCCTGCCGGAAGACATCATCAAGCAATAGATTTATCAGGTGTGGGTTACGCTGATATGCGCCCATAATGTCGCTGAGGAGTTCGGCGCGGATGATGCAACCGCCTCGCCATAGGGAGACGATCTCTCGGAAATTCAACTGATAATGATACTCGCTACTCGCCACCGCTAATAATGCCATCCCCTGCGCGTAGGAGGTGATTTTGCTGGCGTATAACGCGGCACGGGCCGCGTCTACCAGCTGTTGTTTATCGCCGGTATAGTTGACCAGCGGGCCGGGGAGGATTTTACTGGCGCGCACGCGCTCCACTTTATTGCCGCTGATGATGCGCGATTCCACGGCGGCGTTAATGGTAGGAGTGGCCGCCCCGAGATCGAGGGCGTTCTGAGTCGTCCATTTGCCGGTGCCTTTCTGCATCGCTTCGTCAAGGATCATCTCCAGCAACGGCAGCCCAGTTTCGCTATCGGTGACGGCAAAGATGTCACGGGTTATCTCGATCAAATAGGAGGATAACTCGGTATTATTCCACTCATCGAAAATCTCATATAATTTTTGCGGCGAGAGACCCAGGCAACGATGGAGGACATCATAAGTTTCGGCGATCAGCTGCATATCGCCATATTCGATGCCGTTGTGTGCAATCTTCACATAGTGCCCGGTGCCGCGCGGGCCGATGTAGCTGACACAGGGGACGCCGTCCACCTTGGCGCTGATAGCTTGAAAAAGCTTCTCCACCAGCGCATAACCTTCCGGAGTGCCGCCAGGCATGATGGACGGGCCTTTCAAGGCCCCTTCTTCACCACCGGAAACCCCCACACCGAGGAAGAGTAACCCCCGAGCGGCCAGCTCCTGCGCGCGCCGCTCAGTGTCCAGAAAGAAAGAGTTGCCGCAATCCATAATCAGGTCACCCTGCGCCAGCAGCGGTACCAGTTGGGCGATGACGGCATCTACCGGCCCCCCCGCCTTCACCATGATCATTATTTTGCGCGGACTCTCCAGCGAATCCACAAAATCTGCCATCGTGGCGCAGGGGATAAGGTTTTTGCCGGGATGAGCCGCCGCAAAATCCGCCATTGTCTGCACGGTACGGTTATGCACCGCTACCCGGTAGCCGTGACTTTCCATGTTCAACACCAGATTCTGCCCCATCACCGCCAGCCCCGTGAGGCCAATGCTCGCTTTGGTCATCTGCCATCTCCTCTGTTTTTCCCACCGAACAGTGCCCATTTCCCTTAACAATCAGCTTCTGCTCAGGATACATTTTATCTAGAAGATATTAACATCATTGCCAGTGTTTTACTAGTAGCGAAAGAGGGGAGTATCCTTCACTCCTCCCACGCAATGCCACGATAAAGCCACAACGCGCAACTTTTTCAGATTACAACTGTAAAGGGACTAGTCTCCCCCACCATTATAGCGTCGCTGTTTTGCATCGGCAAAGAGGCCGTGATCACCGAGCCAGGCGAGGTGTATGGTGCCGGTGGGGCCGTTACGTTGCTTGGCCACCAGTACTTCTGTCAGGTTATGCTCATCTGGAGCCAGGCCGACTTTGCTGATCTCCTCATCGCCATAGTAGGCCGGGCGATAAAGGAACATCACCAGATCAGCATCCTGCTCGATAGCGCCAGATTCGCGCAGGTCAGATAACTGCGGACGGCGGGGGGAGCGTGACTCTACCGAGCGTGATAGCTGCGAGAGCGCCACCACGGGCACCTTCATCTCCCGCGCTAATTGCTTCAGACCGCGGGCGATCTGGGATATCTCCTGCACGCGGTTTTCTACTTTGCCGGGGCTGCTCATCAATTGCAGGTAGTCGACTATTATCAACCCCAGGTCAGTCTCCGCCTTCAGGCGTCGGCATTTGCCGCGCATCTCCAGCACATGTGTCATGGGGCCGTCATCAATGAAGATGGGCACGTCCCACAGTCGCTCTACCCCGGCGGCCAATGCGGACATCTCTTCGTCGGTCACCTGTCCGTGACGCACTACATCCATGGAGACACGCGACTCAGTACAGAGCAGGCGCTGCGCCAACTGTTCTTTGGACATTTCCAAGCTGAAGAGCGCTACTGATTTACGTTCATCCATAGCGACATTGCGCGCAATATTCAACGCCAATGCGGTTTTGCCCATACTTGGGCGAGCGGCGATGATGATCAGGTCAGTTTCGTGTAATCCCGCCGTGATGCCATCTAACTCGGTGTAGCCTGTGGAAACCCCTCCGGCAGGGCCACCAGAGTCACGCATATCTTCAATGGAGTAAAACTCTTTTTTGATGACCTGTTGCAAAGGAACGAAGGCATTGGTGACGGTTTTCTCCGCCACGGCAAAGATCTTCTGCTCGCTCATATCGACCAGGTCGTCCAGCTCCTGCTCGCCCAGGTAGGCGGCGTTCATAATCTCATCAGCGGATTTAATCAGTTGCCGTTGCACCGATTTGGTACGAATAATATTCGCATAGTGAGCGATACCGGCAGCAGTGGGCACCTGGTTCATCACGGTGGTGAGGTAGAGTGTGCCGCCCACGGCTTCCAGCTTGCTTCCGCTTTCTGGATCGCGCAGGTTGGCTGGTTTTGACTTCAGTAAATCGCCCAAGGTAATCAAGTCTACCGGTTCGTTCTTACCGTATAGATCAATAATCCCCTGAAAGATGATACGATGCGCCTCCCGATAAAAATCCTTTTCCGTCAACAGATCCACCGCCCGCTCTATCGCCGAGCGCTCCAACAGCATCGCGCCCAACGCGGCCTGCTCCGCTTCGAGATTATGCGGTGGTACCTTCTCTATCATATTGGGCATCGACATGGTAAGTTACCTCGAAAATATATGGAAAATAGCCGGGTGAGAGAGATCATCCCCCACCCGGCTATCATACCAGAAATCCCCTGAAAATACTTTACGTATCGGAGGATTTTTTCTGTGTTACTCGGCGTCTTCTACAGCCACTTCCGGCACTTCCGGCACTTCTGCAACTACAACTGCAGCCACCGGGGTGGGCACAACGGTGATGTTGGAGTCGGTGACTACCACATTCAGCGTCGCTTTGGTTTCGCCCATCAAATGTACGCTAACTTCGAATGTACCCAGGTTGCGGATAGAATCCGAGAGCGTGATTTTGCGGCGGTCAACCACCATGTCGAACTGTTCCTTCATCTTCTCGGCTACGTCGGCAGAGGTAATGGAACCGTAGAGTTTGCCGTCTTTGCCGGTGCGCACATCGAAGGTGAGCGTCTGGCCGTTCAGGCGATCAGCTACCCCTAAGGCAGCTGCGTTGAGGCGCAAGGACTTGCGCTCCAGGCGTTTTTTGTTGTGTTCGAGTTCCTTGGCATTGCCGCTATTCACATAGACGGCCAACTTGCGGGGAACGAGGAAGTTACGCGCATAACCGGGCGCAACTTCGACAATTTTGCCCGGCTCGCCGAGCCCGAGGACTTCCTCGGTCAATATTACTTTCATCTGGCATCTCCCTTTGTCACACCCTCGGAGGACTTCTCCGGGTATGGCATGCCGGGTGCGCCGCCCCAGTACACGATTTTCCACTTCTCCCCTTCTCGGGTGAGATTGAAACCGTGGGTCGCGGGGTCTTCCGTCTGCTGTACGCTGATAACCGCCGTTTTAGCAGTTATCTCCATCGTCTTCACCGACTTCAAATCCCACGAGGGCATCTCCCGCTTGCCTTGTTCCGCAAACTCAGCCGCTGGGTGTTTACTCTGCGACTGTTGCGACAACATATCGTATGCGATATCGAATTTCTCTTCCTGCAGCGCCTGCAGATAGTTTTTAACGACGGCGAGAGCTTCAGCATTCTGTTGCTCACTCGTCGGCTTTACTATCGTCACTGATGCCGCCGGACGCGGCACGGCCCCGGGTCTACCTGGTGTCGGCTCGTTCTTCACGCAACCAACGATAAGCAGCATACCCAACAACCCAGACAATAGCAACGAAAAACGATACAGCGACATGGGTGTCCTCTAATGTAACTGGAGAAGTTTACCAATTCAAGGGTGGATTTGTCAAATTTCGCTTGCTCTTCACCGTAATATGTGCTATTTTCAACTACGAATGAGGAGGTAACTATATGGATGATTGTCTGTTCTGTCGTATCGCCAATGGGGCACTGCCGGTGGAGTTAGTCTATGATGATGAGCTGGCGGTGGCCTTCCGTGATATCAATCCGCAGGCCCCTACGCATATATTGATCGTGCCGAAAACACATATCGCCGACGTGATGGGACTGGGTGAAGCGTCTGGCCCGCTGCTGGCACGTATCATGAAGGTGGCTACCGAGCTGGCACAGCGTGAAGGGATAGCTGAAACAGGCTTCCGCCTGCTGGCCAACACCGGCACTGAAGCCGGCCAGACCGTACCCCACCTGCACTTCCACCTTCTGGGTGGCCGGGTAATGGGGTGGCCTCCGGGATGAAGTTAGCGACGCGCTCTACCGCGCACTTTGGGGGTATCCGGGGTAATTTCCATCAGCAATAGCGGTTCCTCGCGCACGGGTGCTGGGGGGAGCGGGCGCGGGGCCGCTATAGTGACAGGAGCCGCGCCCACTGGCGCCAGCGCGACCGGAACAATCGAGATTGCCATTGGCTTAGCCGTAATTTTGACGCTGATCTCCATCAGCTTAGGCTCATCATCCTTGCGGCGTTTGCGGATAACTTTGCTCTTCGGGTTGAGCGCCACCGAGATCTTCGCCTCGCGGTGATAGCGGGCGGCGATATCGGGGGTCTCCAGCAGTGGCTTCACATAGGTGGCAAAATACCCGCACGGCTCACCCTGAATTATCAGACAGGGGGTGCGTCCCAGGCAGCAATTTTTCTGGTAATTGGCACATTCGCCGCGCGCCAGTTTCGCATTAATATCTGTAGATGTCGCTTTCGCGCGTGCCATTTTCGTGTTACCCTCGCCAATTCACCATGAATATACCAGAACAAACGTGCGTTTGTAAAGATTTTAATCAATCCGGGTGCCACCCCTCAACCTGGACCTGGATCTGGACCTGGGGCGTTGCCCCAGGCTACCGAATGTTAGCCCTTCAGGCTAATCCCCATTGCAAACAGCATTGCCTGAAGGGCAATAATTCGATAGCCTAGGGCAGCGCCCTAGGTCCTTTTCAATTCCTAATCTCTCTATTCGCCCCAACCGCACCCATTTCCTCCCATCATTTCTTCAAATATGCCGCACCGTATACTGGCTGCAGCAGATGGTCATCACTTTTTGCGCTGGTGTCCTGGTAGGTGACGGGGGGCGGGGCGGGACTGTTGCTACTGGTGATGCCCTGCGGGTTGTGGGTAAATTTGCCGGTGCTGGGGAATTTGGTGGTGAACCAGGCGGGGTTGAGCTGCTCATCTTTTGCCGACTCGCCGATGCCATATACCCAGCCGTCCTGCGAGCCGATGACTATCATGCCTCCACAGACCAGCGGGGTGGCGTCGATGTCGTAGCCCTCGTCGAAGACCCACATTGGCTCACCGGTGTCCTGCCGCAGGCACCAGAGCTGGCCATTGCGCACACCCACCACCACGCAGCCATCGACGACGGCGGCGCTGCTCCAGATACGGTTGCCCAGCTTGCGCTGCCAGACGACCTTGCCGTCAGACATATTGCGCGCGGCGAAGTTGCCGTCGTTAGTACCGATGTAGAGCATTCCCTTCGCCGGGTCCAGCGCTGGGGTAGCCCAGTATCCGCGCGGGCTGGTCTCATGCCAGATGGTTTTGCCGGTTTCGGCGTCCAGGCACCACAGGTGCCCGGTCTCGCCTACCTTGGCTGTCTTGCTGCCCACATAGAGCTTGCCTTGCCAGTGCACGGTGGTAGAGTCGGTGTCGCCCAGCGTACTCGCCTTCCAGATCGTTTTGCCATCGGCGATATTCAGACAATACAGAGTGCCGTTGCCACCCGCTATCACTTTGTTACCCACGATAGTTGGGGAGGATTCTATCGAACCGATGGTCTTCTCCGACTTCCACAGGATTTTGCCGGTGTCGGCAGCGAAGCTATAAATGTGGAAATCCTCCGCGCCGATGTAGCCTTTGCCGTCCACTACCACCGGGTTGGAGTCCATGTCGTTGCCGGTGCGCGTCTCCCAGCGCATTTTGCCGTCCAACGAATAACAGTGGATTTTATTATCGCGCCCACCGTGGTAGATACTGTCGCCAAAGATAGAGATGCTCCCCTTGATGACATGGTGATTAGGGTAATACCACACCGGCGCGCCTGTCATCGCCTGCAGGCAGTAGACATAGGAGTCGGCGCTGCCGAAGTAGACCTTGCCCTCCTGCATGATCGGTTGCCCGGTCCAACCGCAGCCCTTCCAGGTAGATGCAGCAGTCAGCTTCACATCACCGCGCTGCTCATATGGCCCCTCCGCTTTGTCTTTGGTACGGAAACGCCAGAGCAACTTCGGCACCCGCGGCACCGTGCCCACCCCGGAGAGGTTGCGCTCCGGATTCCCGCGGAACATCGTCAGCCGATCCGCCACCGATGCAGGAGCGGTGGCGCTATCCACCGGTCGAGTGACGGTACCGGAGGAAGCCGGCGCGTCAACAACCGGCGTATTTTTGCATCCCACTAACGCCAGAGACAATCCAGCGGTGAGCGCCATAATAGGCAAATATGTTATTCTGAACAATTACTACCTCCTTTTCGAAAAATAGTTCCAAATTCCAAGCCGACACCCCGGCATAAAGGACGGGAGGTGGGGATTCTGCTACATCGAATTTTCATCCCCACATAATGAAGCGCACTTCATTACTGACTCCCTTTTAATATTGGTCTACCGTTCTCATGAGCCGAACGCCTATGCCACGCTTATCGATTCATCTCTTCCAAATCCTTGCGCAATGCCTCCTGCTCTGCCCCATAGGTGGCCCAGTCTCCGGCTTTGAGGGCTGTTTGGGCTTTAATATAGTGATCCATGGCGGTGCGTGCTAGCGTTAGTTGCGCGGGAGTCACCGGGGTGGTAGTGGTGGGCAGGGCATTGGGCGCGGGTTTCGCTGTCACTTTGATGCCGGTGAGCGCCGCCAGCGCTTCGCCCAGTGTGGGGCGCATGGCGATGCCTTCTTTATCTGCCACAATCACGCGCTGTAATTCCGGTATCTGCGATTTATTGGCCTGCAAATAGAGCGGCTGAACGTAGAGTAGCGAGTCCGCCACCGGGATTACGAGCATGTTGCCCAACACCACCCGCGACCCTTGCTGATTCCATAGTGTCAGCTCCGGGCTGATCACCGGGTCCTGCTGGATACGGGCGTATATCTGCTCCGGGCCGTCAATCTGGCTTTGTTTGGGGAAATTATACACCACCAATTTCCCCAGTTGGTCAGGCTCATTGCGCGCGCTCAACCAGGCGATCATATTGGTCTTGCGCTGCTGGCTACTGGCAGGTACATAGGGGTGGGTAAGCAGGTACTCCGGCTCCGATTTTCCCGGCAGGCTCATAATAACGTAGTAGGCTTCCATCGGTTGTGCGCTTAAAGCGCCATTGTCACCCGAAGCATTTTCGTATGGCACGTCCCACAGGTCTTCCTGACTATAAAAGAGACGGGGGTCTTTCATGTGGTAGCGACGATAGACGTCGTACTGAGCGTTGAACAACCCCTCTGGCAAGCGCACATGAGCGCGTAGCCCGGCAGGCATCTCCGTCAATGGGTGGAACATACCCGGGAACACCTGCGCCCAGGCGTTGATGACCGGTTCGTTGGTATCGGTGAGGAAGAACTTCGTCTCACCATTGTAGGCGTCAACTACTGCCTTCACCGAGTTACGCACATAATTAACATTTTCCGCCTCACCCCCGGCAACTTTGAGCGCAGCACTGCGTGCATAAGGGTAACGCGAGGAGCGTGTATAGCCATCAATGATCCAGTATAGTTTGCCATCGGTGCCGATAACGATATATGGGTCTTTGTCGAAGGAAAGGAAAGGGGCAGCCGCCGCTACGCGCTCACTGACGCTACGACGGAACAGAATCCGGCTTTGTGGCGTGATGTATTTGGAGATGAGCAGATTCACATCACTGAAACGTAACGCCATAGCGTAACGAACCAATGGATTCACCATTGAAACACCGCCATTGCCTCTGTAGGTACAGTAACTGTTATCGCCGCTGGTAGGATAATCAAACTCCTGCTGTGTGGTATTGGTAAGGGCGTAATCGCTGTCCATCTCGCTGAAGTATAACTCAGGACGGTTAATCTTCAGCGATTCATAGGTCGATTGCGGCGGGATATTGCTGATGAAGAAGTTCGGCTCACCATTGCCCTGTACTTCATTAACTGGTGACATCACCGCACCGTAGCCATGTGTATAGATAAGATGGCGATTCACCCATCCCTGGTCGCCGCTAAGGCTGTCCACATTCATTTCTCGGGCCGCAATCATTACCTGACGCAGTTCACCATCGAGCACGTAGCGATCAACATCCACATCGTGTATCTGGTAATAAGTGCGGATCACCTGCCGCTGGTTGTACACCTGTTGCAACGGGCGATAGTCCCATAAGCGCAGATTCTTCATCGTCACCGGTGCACCGGCTACATCATCGGCAGTGACTTTGCCACGTGGCGGGAATTGCACCTCTTCCACATTATCCAACCCGAAAGCCTTACGGGTAAAACTGATATGGTTGGCAATGAAAGGCGTCTCCAACGCCAGCTCGTTCGGCTCAACCTGGAAACGTTGCACAAATGCCGGGTAGACACCCTGCACCAAAACACCCGCCAGAATTAACAGCGCTATAGCAGTCACCGGAATAAAGACGGTACGCCGCCACATATTGATAAGCATCAGCAAAGCACAGATGACTGACACCCAGAGCATAACATTCAATGCGGGAATGCGCGCATAAGCTTCGGTATAGCCAACTCCGACGAAATTATTACCTTCCCGAAAAAGCATATCATAGCGATACAGGTAATAGGCGGCGATACGAGTGAGGAAGATCAATCCGAGTAACCAGCTGAGGTGCATAGCCACCGGGGCGGCGAAGACCGGGAAGCCACGTAGCGAACGCACTGTGCGCGTGAGCAGATAGATAATCGCCACTAAAATGAGGGTGATCATTAACGCACTGGTAGTCCAACGGACGAGCAACTCCCACACCGGCAGGCGGAACATATAGAAGCCTAGGTCGCGTCCAAAGATCGGATCTATCTCACCCACCTTCTGCGCGTGAAAGAAGAGCAAAATCTGTTGCCAATTCGCCGTAGCGCTGCTTCCCACACCAAAGGCGAAGAGCGCGGAAACAATTATCCCAGCAATCATGACGAATCGCCGCACGGAACGGTCTACCACCGCCATCATCCGCTCACGCAGGCGTCGCCCGAAATCCGCCCACACAGTCTCCCCCGCTCCACGAATTGCGAGGTATATATTTATAAAGATGATGAGAAAAGCAACCAAACCGACGATAATACCCGGTAACCATTGCCCCCAGGTAAAAGTCCAATAGATACTCTCACGCCCTAAGTCACGATACCAGAGCCAATCAGTGAGTAACCACGCCAGCGCTGGAGCTACTATTAGCAGCAATACCAGCGCCAGCACAATAATCAGTTTCCCATACGTACGTTTAACCGGGGGTTTAGCAACCATCATAATCACCTCATCACCTTATTATACCGTGCGATTACCTTTCAGTGGGGATTATTTGCCTGATATCCTGAACAATGTTCATTTCGGGAATTTTCTCATAGTAAAAATGGCATTTACCCAAACCTGCATAGCTAACCAGCCCCTACCCCAGGCTTCCTGCACCCGCTTCACAACCTTCTTCGCTTGTAGGTGTCTATATTAATAAGGTTCCAAGCAAAGGTAGTTTTGCGACATGGTGGAGGAATAGATGAAACGGCTGCTACTGGTATTAGTGTTCCTGCTCTGGTTGACGGCGAATAGTTGGGGGCAAGATAATTTTGCAGATTTACGGTCGGTTACTCAGCCAGCAAACGCTCTCTGGTTGAGTACTCTTGATCTGAGCAAAATGACTACCGGTTGGGGCACGCCGCATGTAGATATGTCAGTAGATGGCAATCCTATCAAGCTGCACGGGATAATTTATCCGCACGGTGTCGGCACCCATGCCGAGAGCGAAATTACCATTGATTTGAAGGGTGTCGTGCAGCGTTTTCAGGCGATGGTGGGGGTAGATGATGAAGTAAATGACCAGGGTTCTCTTACCTTCTCGGTCTTTGCCGATGATCGCCAGTTACTGGAAACTCCCATTCTCAAAGGGGGCGATGATCCGTATTTCATCAATATTGACCTCACTAATGTCCGAACTTTGCGCCTGCGTATCGGCAATGCCAACGGAAATATCAGCTGCGATCATGGCGACTGGGCTGGCGCTTTGCTCTGGTTAATACCTGATGCTAAAGAACAGCCAGTGTCGATAACCCCTCCGCCACCGCCGGTGCTCTCAACGGTGGAGCCGATTATCGCTTCCAAAGACGATATCGCAATGACAATGAACAGCCCGATGATTGTTGGAGCAACTCCCACCCGTCCCTTCCAATACCTTATCGCAGCTGTCGGCCCCGCGCCAATTGTCTATTCCACAGAGAATTTACCGGAGGGTTTGGCGCTGGACGCCACAACCGGGCTGATCACTGGAAAAATTGCCATCGCTGGAGATTATAAGGTGCTAGCAACAGCGAGCAGCGCAAATGCTAGCGTTTCACGTACCATCACCATCAGCGCAGGGGCGCATAAACTAGGGCAGACACCTCCTATGGGTTGGAATACGGGCAGAATACTGAACCGACGTATTAACGTCACAAAAGTTAAAGAAGCAGCGGATACACTGGTAAAAGCCGGGCTGGTGAGCCGTGGTTACCAATATATCCTCCTCGGAGATGGCTGGCAAGGACAACGAAGTGTAACTGGTGAGTTGCAGGCCAACCCGAACTTCGGTGATATGAAAGAGCTGGCAGATTACCTGCATGCACGCGGCCTTAAACTGGGGATATTCTCCACCCCTAGTGAAAAGACGGTTCGGGGCGCTCCCGGCAGTGCTGGGTATGAGGTGCAGGATGCCAAAACCTTCGCTGCCTGGGGGGTAGATTACCTGCGCTATGACTGGGGCACCTGTAAAAACCCGGACATCAAAGCGCCATATCAGGTAATGAGTGACGCGTTACAGGGTAGTGATCGTGATATCTTCTATTCGATCAGCCAATTCGGTATGGGCAATGTTTGGGAATGGGGAGCAAAAGTCGGCGGAAATAGCTGGCAGGTAGGCCAAACTGTCAGCGATACCTGGGCGCACGTTTCCACAGATAGCATCAACCTGGAAGCCATCGGTTACGCTGGTCCCGGCCACTGGAATGACTATGACAGCCTGAAGGTGGGCAATATTAGCAGAGGCGGCGCGGCGATTAAAAGCAAGCTCACCCCCAACGAACAACTATCGCACCTTACATTGATGAGCATGATCAGCGCCCCCCTGCTGCTGGGATGCAATCTGAATAGCCTCGATACCTACACCCTTAACCTCATCAGCAACACGGAAGTGCTGGCGGTGAATCAGGATACTGCTGGAACGCCACCAACTCGATTGAATATCGAGGGCGACGGAGAAGTGTGGTCACGTCAATTAGTAGATGGTACGCTAGCAGTGGCGCTTTTCAACCGTGGTGTCTCGAATACCCAGGTATTGGTTCGCTGGACGGATTTGAAATTGACGGGGCTGCAGCAGGTTCGCAACCTGTGGCAACGAACGGAATTGGGCAATTATCCCGATGGATATAGCACCATAATACCTGGCCACGGGGTGGTGTTATTGCGGGTGGGCACGCCCAAGGACTAATAAAAAAACGGGGGCACGTCCTTTTAACGTGCCCCCGCGGGTTATCTGGAGTATGGGAGCTTAGAGCTCACCACCTCCGCTGTGTTGGTTATAAATCATATACACACCACCTCCTTTCACTAAGTAAATTCTACCACCTGTTCTCTCATCTGTAAACAGGTTATCCACACTTTTTTGAAAATTTATTCACCGGGGCTTGCCACGGGCGTACTTCTCACTCGTCATCGCCCCCCGAAGAATCGTCTACTAGCTCCTATCCCCCTAATTCCTTCGACTTAAGTGTGGCGGCTTTCACCGCCTGGATAAGGGCATGGCGCAGACCATTCTCTTCTAGGGTGGCCAGGGCGGCAATGGTAGTACCGCCCGGGCTACTGACAGCATCCTTCAACTCTGCCGGGTGCATCCCCGTTTCCAATTGTAATTTAGCCGTGCCATACACCGTCTGCGCCGCCAACCGTTGCGCGGTGGCCCGCGGAAGCCCCATCTGTACGCCCCCATCGGCCAACGCCTCGATAATTATCGCTACATAGGCGGGGCCGCTCCCGCTCAAGCCAGTAACGGCATCCAGCAAGCTCTCCGGCACCTCCTCGACGATAGCACTGGAAGTGAGCAATTTGTGCAATAATGTGCGGGTTGCAGTCGGTACTTTATCGGCAAAACTAAGACCTACCGCCCCGGCCCCCACCAGGCACGGGGTGTTGGGCATGGCGCGCGCCAGCAGCAAATCAGGGCGAGCCAACGCGGTGGCAATGGCCTGGAGTTTAACACCGGCGGCAATGCTTAGCACCGCAATGCCGTTGGGCAAAATGGGGGATAACTCGGTGCATATCAGCGGTACCAGGTTCGGCTTAACCGCCAGGATAACGACATCGGCTGACTTGACCGCGATGGTATTATCCGTAGTGGTAGCTACGCCCAGCTCGGTCGCTAATTTTCGTAGTTGCTCGCCATTGAGGTCAGCGAGCGTAATATCGCCCGCAGTTAGTTGGCCACTGGCGATAATTCCACGCGCCAGCGCCTCACCCATCTTCCCGGCGCCGATGAAGGTAAGTTTCATATTATTGCTCCCAGACTAGCGCTTAGGCCAAAACTCTTCCGCCATGCCGGTGGTGCCATTGGCCGCGCCTGCATTAGGGGCGGAATAGCGCGGGGCGGTGAATACACACGTCGTCTCGGCTGCGCTGTTGGCGACATTGTCATTGCGTACGTCCACACCATGGGGAGCCAGGAAGAATATCCCTTCGCTCACCTTTTCTACCCGCGCATCCAGCGCGAAGACCAAGCCGTAGGTGAACTCGAGGAAACGTGAGGCGTCTGCTTCTGACATTCGGTTCAGATCGAGGGTTACCAGACGGCGATTCTTCAAGTCATTGCCCACCGTCATGCGGTCATCCAGCGTGCGCGGATGGCGAATTTCCACCCCACCCTCGCGGGTCTCATTCAGCTTCAGCGGCGAACGTCCGTATTCGTGCGGCTCGTTTCCGCCGCGTTCGCGTTGGCGAGTACGGCTACTACTTACTGGTGTGGCGATGGCGGATCCGGCAGCGGTTTCGCTCCCCGGAGTCGGCTCATTTCCCTGGAAGAAGTCAGTGAACTTCTTCATCATACCTTGAGCGGGCATTTTTTATCCTCCTTACGGTGACATTGACAAATAAATTACGATAATTAGCTCTCCCGCAGCGCGGATGAGCTGGCTGTAATAGGAAATATTCTATTAGCGTTCGGTGATTCCGTCCTCACGGAGCAAATAACTTACCCACGTGCTCCGAAAAGTAGGGTTCCTACCCGTACTATAGTGGCCCCTTCTTCAATTGCAGCGGCGAAATCGTGGCTCATCCCCATGGATAATTCGTCCAACGAAATCTCCGGCGGGCATTCCCCCCGTAAACGGTCACGTAACTCGCGCATGGCGACGAAATCAGCGCGCGCCACCGCCAAATCCGGGCTGAATTGCCCGATTGTCATCAATCCATGAATCGATATATTGGTAAATTTCGCCAATGACGGCAAAAATCCTGCAATTAAATCAGGAATAAATCCAGATTTTGTCGTTTCGGCGCTGATATTTATTTGCAACAGCACCGGCGCCACCCGCCCTTGCTCACTGGCAACCCGGTTAATTCGCTCCGCCAACGCCAGCGAGTCCACCGATTGGATGAGATCAAAGAGGCGCAAGGCCAGCCGTACTTTATTTCCCTGGATATGCCCGATAGCATGACGCCGCACAGGGGCGCCCGTCGCCGGATATTCTGGCCAGCCCAGGGCGGCAAATTTATCCGCCGCTTCCTGTAAATAATTCTCGCCGATATCGGAAATACCCGCCGCCACCGCCGTCAGCAGCACCGCCTCTGGTTGCGTCTTCGTAACCGCGATGAGCGTGATATCCGACGGCTTGCGTCCGCTCCGTCCCGCCGCCGCCGTTATCTCGGCCCGTACTACTTCCAGGTTATCAATGAGATCGTTGTGCATAATAAGGGGAATTATACCATAAGTTGGTAGAAAAACGCCCTGAAAAATAAAATGTGATACAATTCCATGTTGGCTATCTGGTAACCACCACGAAGCGGTGACGGAATATAGCCCATGGAGTAAGCCCTGGTATGAGTCGCCTTCGATATTCCCACCCTAAAAGGGTGGTGGAAATATGTTTCCGTCACCGCTTCGCGGTGAAATGCAAGATTTCGATGTCATTCCCAGGGCTTACGCCCTTCCGTGGTGAAATATTTGTGGCTTATAGGAACTAGTGACAACCACACCCACAGCCGTGATTATGGTCGTTGAACTGCGGAATCCAATCGCCGTGGGCCTTAAAAAGATCATCTACTAATGACCATATCTCATCCAGGCTTAGCTCGGCTGCTGTATGCGGATCAAGCATGGCGGCGTGGTAGACGCTCTCCTTATTACCCGTGAGGCAGGCGTTAACTACCAGCTCCTGCACGTTGATGTTGGTGCGATTCATCGCCGCCAGCACCGGAGGCAGGTAGCCAATCTTTATCGGCTGAATGCCATTTTTGTCGATGAGGCAAGGTACCTCAACGCAGCAGAACGGCGGCAGATTGTCAATGATACCATCATTTAGCACACTGCCATTGATGACCGTCGGCTCGTTGCTCTCCATGGCGTGGATGATGCGCGCACCGTATTCAGTGGTGCGCTTGGGGTTATCAAAACCGATACCCTCAGTGAAATCTTTCGACATTTTTTCCCAACCAGCGATTTGGTCAATACAGCGGCGTGGATATTCATCCAGCGGAATATTGTACCTCTCAATAAGATCCGGCTTGGAATTTTTGATATGCCAAGGGCCGTATTCGCTGAAATGCTCACTCGATTCGGTGATGTAATACCCGATGCGCAAAAACATGTCCAGACGAGTACGATCCCAATCCGGGAAGAACTCGCCGCTGGCTACCTTCTCTTTAATGGCCGGGTAAAGGTCAACACCGTTGTGCTCTAACGTCAGATAGAAAGCCATATGATTGATACCCGCACAGGTGAAATTCACCTCTTCCGGATTCACTCCGATGGCTTCGGCCAACGGACGATAGCTGGCCTGCACGCTGTGACAGAGGCCCACCGTATTAATATTAGTGCCCGCCTGCATCGCCCAGGTGTTCATCGCCATCGGGTTGACGTAGTTGAGGAAGGTGACATCCGGGCATACATCTTCCATAATTGCCGCGTAGTCGAGCATCACCGGGATAGTACGCAGCGCGCGGAAGATGCCGCCGATGCCGAGGGTGTCGGCGATAGTCTGACGCAGCCCATACTTCTTCGGGATCTCGAAGTCGGTGATAGTACACGGATCATAGCCACCCACTTGGATCATATTGACTGCGTAGTCCGCTCCCTCCAGCGCCTTCTCCGGATCGGTAGTGGCGATAATCGTCGGGTTGACATTCCAGGCTTTGGCCATGTGGTGCGCCATCGTCTCCGAGGCACGCAGACGTTCCTCATTGATATCGAAAAGCACATAGGTGCCATCGGACAACTCCGGGTAGGAGAGGCAATCAGAAAGGATGTTGCGAGCGAACACCGTACTCCCCGCGCCGATAAAACTGATTTTAGCCATCGTGATAAACCTCACGTCTCAAAAAAAATTTGATGCCCCCGGCATCTCTCTAATGTATTTACCAGCAAATACTGCGAATACCTTTTATCTTGCCGAAAAGTTTTCCCGTTGTCCGGTTTTTCTACCAATATTCGGCTGCCTTTTCCGGCGACGGTAGGTATAATAATGGAAACGCTCGTATGAAAGGAATAAGACTATGCTTGAAATGCCCACAGAAGGTAGCCCGGCTCCGCTATTTACCGGCACTACTGGCGAAGGACAACAGGTATCATTGGCGGATCTCCGCGGCAAATGGGTGGTACTCTATTTTTACCCCAAGGATGACACCCCCGGCTGCACCGCCGAAGCCTGCAGCCTGCGCGATTTTCACCCGGCGCTGAAGAATATCAACGCGGCAGTGGTGGGGATCAGCCCGGACACCGCGGCATCCCACGATAAGTTCAGCAAAAAGTATGGCTTGCCCTTCACCCTCATCGCTGATCCGGAAAAGGTGATCTCTACCGAATACGGCGTCTATGGCGAGAAGATACTCTATGGCAAAATATCGCTGGGTATCAAACGCACCACCTTCCTCATCGATCCGGAAGGTATAGTGCGCAAAGTCTTCGCCAAAGTGAATACCGGCTCCCACGGCGAGGAAGTGTTGGCCGCGCTGAAGGCGCTGGCGTAAGCAATTTTTTAATCTTCAACACAGAGGGCACAGAGAAGACAAATAGATGGCGTCAAGGAAAATGTTTGCAAGAGAGACAATCGCTAGCGTCACCTTCCGTCCTCGCGGACATTTGTGTACCGAATGACAGCGCGCTTTCCGAAGGCTGTGAGGTTGTCGCACAGAGCGTGCTTGCCGTTGTTAGCCACCTCCTTCAGGGGGTGGTCAAGGATCTTATAAGCTAACTGGAAAGGGACTAATCTGAAACCCTGGTAACTAGAAACCCAACACCTCATCCTCGATATTCTTCGCCGCATCGGAGGAAATTGTGGTGAATGAATCCTCGGCGAAACCGCCCGCGGGGAGGTAATAGCAAAGAATCTGCAGCTCTTGTGTGAGATCGACATTACGCACGATCACACCCTTGGGCACGGATACGCGTGTCGGAGAGAAATTCAGGATGACGCGCACGCCACTGCGCACCATACGATCGGCTACCCCTTGCGCCACCGGTGCCGGGGTGGCAATCATGCCTATTTGCACGCCCATCTCCCCGTTCAACTCTTCCATCAGCTCGATGTCAAGGATATCCAGATCCCACACGCGGCGGCCAATCTTGCTGAAGTTATTATCGTATATTGCCACCAAGTGAAAGTCCGACTCGGTGAAACCGGTGTATCCGGCAAGCGCCGAACCGAGGTTGCCCGCGCCGACAATCATGATATCCTGCGGACGATCCAGCCGCATGATTTGCGCCAGGCGCTGCGACAACTCATCCACCGAATACCCCAGCCCCGGCTTGCCAAATTCACCAAAAAAAGATAAATCTTTGCGTACCTGCCCCGAACTGATCCCCGTGCGCTTTTCGATATCCGCCGATGAGAGCGTAGTATCGCCATCTTTCATCGCACTACGCAGACAACGCAAATATAAGGCGATGCGTGCTATAGTCGGTTCCGGTGCTGATCTATTATTATTCAAAGCGGACTCCTTCATCTTCGGATGCGATCAAACGCGGTCCGCGCGAAAAGCGCTATTCCTCTGCCGCACGAGTGCTGGCTAGAGATTGTGAAATATTGTACAAACAAAAGCCGAATTTGTCAATCAGAGTGAGCGATGTGGTGAGTGTTAGGAAATAGGAAATAGGAAATGTTTTCAGACCCTCTTTTTGCGGGGACTGAAGTTCCGTATGCATGGCATTAAAATGCCAATCGTCCGCCTACGCGTAATCTCTTCGGGCGGAAAAGTCCGCGTAGGCGGACGAACGGCATAGAGGTGCCCAGCAGCCGGGATTCCAATCCCAGCGAGAAATAAGTTTTCCAATCATCCCCATCACCTATTTCCTACCCTCAGTAGGTATTTCCACTCCGCACGTCGAACAATCCTGTAACGTGAGGAGGAAACCAATGACTACATTTGCTGAAGATCGCTATGACAAGATGAATTACCGGCGTTGTGGGCACAGTGGACTGATGTTACCGGCGATTTCGCTGGGAGCGTGGGAGACATTCGGTGGCTATCGCGGCGAGGAGATCGCGCGGGAGTGCCTCTACCGCGCTTTCGACCTGGGTATCACCCACTTCGACTTCGCCAATAACTACGGGGTGCCGGCGGGCAATGCCGAGTTGGTATGCGGGCGCGTGCTCAAGGATATGCCGCGCGATGAGATGATCATCAGCAGCAAGGCGGGCTATCATATGTGGCCCGGCCCCTATGGCGATCACGGCTCGCGCAAATATCTCATCGCCAGTTGTGATCAATCACTGCAGCGCATGGGGGTAGAGTACTTCGACATTTTCTACCACCACCGCCCGGACAACGATACCCCGCTGGAGGAGACGCTGGGCGCGCTGAACACGCTGGTGCAGCAGGGCAAGGTGCTCTATGCCGGTGTGAGCAGCTACTCTGGCGCGCAGTTCGCCGCGGCCACGCGCGTTTGTGAGCGCGAAGGGCTGACGCGCATCACCATCCACCAGCCTTATTATAATATGCTGCGTCGCACTATCGAGACCGATCTACTACCGCAGACCGAAACCTATGGCGCGGGCGTTATCTGCTTCTCGCCGCTGGCGCAGGGGATGCTCAGCGATAAATACCTGGATGGCAAAATCCCCGCCGAGAGCCGCGCCGCACAGATGCGCGGGGCCGA
>JBBRXO010000046.1:0-21840 GCA_038248345.1 Armatimonadota bacterium
CGGCAGAAAAAATAAAAATTGCCGCTGGTGGCGATAATCGTAAATATTTTGCAGGAGTTCTCCTGCCGAGGCCGAAATATTTAATATCCGCAACGGTGCGGGTTCGTATCCTGCAGATTTGGAGGTAATACGCTTATGGCTACAGTAATTCCCCAGGTGCATGCACCTGTGCTCGCCAGTTCGATGATGTCGAGTATTTATGGCGCGGTTCATACCTGGGATGAGACCATCACGGTCACTGACTTGTTCGGTTACTCCGGGCATGCCTTTATCCTCAACATCGAGCGTGCTATGTGCGCGAGCGGGCCGACAGCCTGGGATTGGGGAGCCATCCTCTTCCCCCTGCGTCAGCTTTACAGCTTGAAGCGCTTGTGTGCCAATTGCGATATGCGCGATGTAGATGAGGCGCGCGAATTGATATGGCAACGCGCCCAGACTAGTATTGATAACGGACGCCCGGTAGTACTTTGGGATGCTTTGTTGCCGGAGTTCTACCTGGCCTATGGCTATGAAGATGAAAATGATTCCTATACTATTGTCGGGCCTGCAGCCGAGCGTGTGGCCGGGCAAGTAAGTTATCTGCAATTGGGGCGGCACACCGGGCAGGTGTGGGCGCTTTTCCCTGGCCCTCGCACTGATGCTGACCGCGAGGCCGCCCGCGATTTGGCCTTGCGTGGTGCAGTGAGCTGGCATCGCTGGGAGAATGAGCGTGATGCGCAGTGGGTCTTTGGTGGTGAAGCGTGGGATGTGTGGATTGATGCTATGCGTGAGGAAGAGCTGGCGGTAGAGGCTAATGCCGCGGCGCTAAATCACCACGTATACGCAGAAAGTCGTCGCCATGCGGTAAATTTCCTCAAAAGCCAGGGAGAACAGTTCGCTACCGCTGCTGCCCATTATGACATCGTCGCCACCCGGTTGGAGGATATCGTACACAGCTGGCCGCTCAATGCCCCTACCCCCACGATGGAGGAACGCGCCAGCTTCGCTGATCTGTTGATGGAAGCCCGTGAAGCAGAAAACGCCGCTGTACTAGCATTGGAAGACGCAATTGTGGTGAAGAAATAGCACAAAGAGAAATCCACAACATCGAAATTAGTAGTATGATATCGATGATGTCGGAGCGGCATGATCCAGAAGAAAGAAGGAGAAATAGCTTATGTGTAACAATAATCATGATTCCACGTCCTGGGGCAGTTTGCTGGCTGGTATGGTAGTGGGCGCGGCTATCGGTACCGCCGTAGGGTTACTCTATGCGCCAAAGCCGGGTGTGGAATTGCGCGCTGATATCAATGCAAGGCTGGAAGAGCTGAAAGCACGCATGGATGAAATTGCCAGTGAAGTATCCGAGCAGGCGAAGACACGCTTGTCTGAAACACGCGAAGACCTGACCCAGGCAATCGAAGCTGGCCGGCAAGCCGCCTCCGAGCGCATGGCAAGCTTGAAAAAAGAAGCTCATATCGAGTAGAGCAAACTTGGGCAAGACAAGGGAGTATCTCCAATGGGGAACGTGACAAATTTCGCGGTGGAAACGAAAGTTGCCTGCGCGGAAGGGGCCGTTGTCGCCATCGTTGGCGAAATGGACGCATATACCACGCCGCAGGTGAAAGTAGCCATGCAGCAGATGCTTGATGATGGGCACAAATACCTCATCGTTAATCTGGCGCGGGCGGAATACCTAGATAGCACTGCGCTGGGTGCGCTGGTGGGGGCGCTCAAACGCGCCCGCGAAAAAGGCGGTGACCTGCGTCTGGTAGCCCCCACGGCCCGTATCATGCGCCTGCTGGATATAACCCGATTGAGCAAGGTGTTCCCTATCGATGCGACCGATGAAGAAGCAGTGGCGCACCTGAGCGCAGAGAGGACGGGAGCATGAAAATAGAAGACCAAACCAAATGCCTCATGCTTAGTCTGCCCAATGACCCGCAATATGGAGTGCTGTTACGTAAGTTTGTCTCCTGGGTGGCGATGCTGGAACAGTTCGACATAAAGGCAATTGAGGACATAGAATGGGCGGTAGATGAAGCCTTCACCAATGCCTTACAACATGGTGTGCCCACTGTTGATGGGCAAGAGGTGATAACCGTCTGCATTTACCCGTTGCAGGATAGCATTGAGATCACCGTACATGACTCTGGCAATGGCTTCGATCCCGAAGCTATCAAATGTCGGCAAGAGGAAGATGCACGGGATTGTGAATTTGATCTGGCCGAGTGTGGGCGTGGCCTGGATCTCATTGCCGCCTCGATGGATGACCTGCAATATGATCGCGTCCCCGATGGCACCAGGGTTCGCATGGTGAAGCATCGACGCACGGAAGCGGAGGGAACTTGATGCAGGTTGACCCGGAAAATGACGCAATCATTGCACCGGAGATCGAGCCGCGGGAAGATGCTGAAGTCGTACCGGATATTGCGGTATCGCGCAGCGACAAGCTCTTTCACGACTACGCCCGCACGCATTCCCAGGCAGTGCGTGACGCGTTAGTAGTACAGCATATGAATCTGGTGCGCTTCTTGGCGAAAAAATTCATCAATCGCGGCGAATCGCTGGATGACCTCGTGAGCGTGGGCACTATCGGGCTTCTGCACGCCATCGATCGCTTCGACCCTGATCGTGGCATCCGTTTCGCCACTTTTGCCACCCCGACAATCATCGGGGAGATCAAGCGCAACTTCCGCGACCGCGGCTGGGCCATCAAGGTGCCGCGCCGCTTGCAAGAGGTGAATCTGGCGGCCAACCGTGCTCAGGACAGGCTGACAGCGAAGTTAAATCGTCCGCCTACAGTACAGGAGATTGCCGCGGAGATCGGCGTCCCCGTCGACGAGACTATGGAGGGGATGGAGTTAGGGCATCTCTACGAATTAGCCTCATTGGATAGTGAACTGGGTGGCGACGACGATGACGGACGCTCGCATCTGGCCGACTACATAGGCCGCCTGGACGCGGGCTATGAGAATCTGGACACCCGCTCCCGCATCACTAGCGCGCTCCGCCGCCTCACCCCTCGCGAGCGTCTCATCATCGTGCTACGCTTCTTTGAAGGCAAATCGCAGACGGATGTCGCGCAGATGCTCAATATCTCCCAGATGCACGTCAGCCGCCTGCAGACCAAAGCACTTGCCCGTCTGCGCGAGATGGTGAAGAACGAAGAACTCTAGCGTCGCGCGATTATCCGATCCTGATCAGTAACGACAAGATAGCTGTTCCTCAAATATTTGCCCCCACTCACTCCCCTATGTTATAGTGAAAGTGGCTAACATCATCTCTTTTGGGAGTGAAGATATGCGGATTTTTCAGATAGGTATCACTGTAGTGGTCGGTCTTATGTTGCTTTCGGCGTTGAGCGGGTGTCGCAGCAGCAAAGGGGTGGCAAATGACGACAACACGAAAACGGGCGCGGTGGCGGGCCGGAAGCTGACCGGCAAAAACAACATCAAAATAGCCCTCATTGCTCGGGATAGCGCAGACCCAGCTTTCGCCGCCACGCAGGCGGGGGCGGAAGAGGCGGCGCGCGCCCTCTCAAGAGATGGGCTGACTGTATCTATCACCCCTACGCCGCCCAACGGCATGGAGCAGGCGAAGCGCGTGACGCAGGTGGTGCAGGAGGGCGTGGATGCCATCATCATCTCGGTAGCCGACGCCACCAAAGTTACTCCGGCAATAAATGATGCGGTAAAGGCGGGCGTAACCGTCATCACCTACGCATATGATGCCCCCGCTTCCACCCGTCTGGCCACGGTAGGCGTGGATGATGCCAAAGCAGGCGCACAGGCGATGGACGACCTGGCCAAAGCGCTGGGCAAAAAGGGCAAAATCGCTATCCTCGCCGGCACTCCGGCGCAGCAGGTACGGCTGGAGGGGGCGAAGAAAGCAGCAGAGAAATACCCCGACATTAAAATCCTAGCCACGGTGAATTGTACCGAAAACACGTCTGACGCCGCGGCGGTGGTACTCAAAACGACGACCAATAACGGTGACCTGAATGGTTGGGTGATGCTCGGCGGTTGGGCGCTCAATAACAAAACGTTACTCGGAGAGCGAAAATTCACCCGGCTGAAGACGGTGGCTATTGACGCATTGCCCGCCAGCCTGCCCTATCTGGAAAAGAGCGCCGTCACCGAACTCCTCGGCCAGCCGACCTATAGCTGGGGCAAAACCGCGGTGGAAAAGGTGGTAGATAAGCTAGCCTACAAGCAGGAAGTGCCCGTGAAAAATGAATTGCAGCTGATCAGCGTGACGCGTGAGAAGTTACCCTCCTGGGCGAAACAGCTGAAGGATTGGGGTTACCGCGATGAGGACGGGGCACTAACTAAATATGCCGCCGGATCAGCTACCATCAGCAAACCAGTAGGTAGCGCCACCAATAAATCCACCTCTGGCGTCTCCGACGATACCAAAAAGAAAACCGAGAGCAAACCCAGCACCGTGAAGAAACCGGATACCGCCAAACCAACGCCGCCGAAAACCACTACCCCCGATAATACCGCCGGGCCCAAGAAACCCACCACGGGGAACAGATGAAACGAGCAGTTATATTATTATCGGGCGGGCTGGACAGCGCCACCGCCGGGGCTATGGCGGTGGCCGCTGGTTTTGAATTGCACGCACTGACCATCTCCTACGGGCAACGACACCTGCGCGAGGTGCAGGCCGCACGCGACGTGGCCGACGCGCTGGGCGTGGCCTCGCATAAATTCATCGACATCAACCTGCGCGAGATCGGCGGGTCGGCGCTCACCGCGGACATCCCCGTGCCGCAGGGGCGCAATGACGCCGAGATCGGCATCGGTATCCCGGTCACCTATGTCCCCGCGCGCAACACCATCTTCCTCAGCATCGCGCTGGGGCTGGCCGAGGTCATCGGCGCCGAGACGATAGTCGCGGGCATGAACCAGCTGGACTACAGCGGCTACCCCGACTGCCGCGCCGAATACCTGACCGCCTTCGAGCATCTGGCCAACCTGGCCACCAAAGCCGGGGTGGAGGGCACCGCGAACTTCCGCATCTGGGCACCCTTGCTCGACATGAGCAAAGAGCAGATAATCCGCACCGGCCTGGCGCTGGGGGTAGACTACGCCCGCACCTGGAGCTGCTACACCGGCGGCGACCAGCCCTGCGGCAGCTGCGACAGTTGCCAGCTGCGCAGCGCGGCGTTCAAGTTAGTGGGGGTGGATGACCCGGCGATGTACCCTATCTATTAACCACATCTTCGTGGCAAACGAATCATCCCGCTCCGAAGTCACTTCTACAATTGACACCATCCCCCCAGTCAGGTAACATTTAATGAGGGTTGCGGGCATCATGCTGGTGATCCGTTTTTTATGTTTTACTAAGGAGTCCACCCTTGAAAACCGATTCCTCCGCCACCGTGGCCGTTATCCTGGCTGCAGGTAAGGGTACGCGGATGAAGTCCGCTCGTGCTAAAGCCCTTGCTCCACTCTGTGGGCTGCCACTCGTTAATTACCCTATCAAGGCCGCGCGGGAGGCGGGGATTGAGCGCGTGGTGCTTATCGTCGGGCACCAGGCGGAGACGGTGCGGGATGCCGTGGGTGACGGTGTGGAGTATGCACTGCAGCAGCCGCAGAACGGCACCGGGCACGCGCTGATGTGCGCGGAAGAGACGCTGCGTGGCTTCACCGGCACCATATTGGTTCATTGCGTGGATGTACCGCTGCTGCCCGCTGCTGATCTGGCCGCACTGCTGCAGGTACACACCGAGGCGGGCAACGCCGCCACCGTGATGACCACCATCAAGGCGAAGCCGAAGGGTTATGGGCGTATCGTACGCGACACCGCGGACAACGTGATGCGTATCGTAGAGGAAAAGGACGCCAGCGAAGAGGAAAAAGCGCTCTGCGAGATCAATGTCGCCACCTACTGCTTCCAGGCCCCGCTGATCTTCGAGATGCTGCACCAGTTGACTCCCAATAATGCGCAAGGTGAGTATTACCTCACCGATGTACTGGAACTGCTCATTGCTCGTGGTGAAAAGGTGGGCGCGGTGGTGTCACCTGACGAGCATCTGGTCGACGGTATCAATGACCGTGTGCAGCTCTCCGAGGCCGAAGCCACGCTGCGGCAGAAGATCAATATCGAGCATATGCGCAACGGTGTGACCATCGTGGACCCGAAGAGTACCTTCATCGACGAGGGCGTGGTTATCGGGCAGGATACCATCATCCACCCCTTCACCTTCATCTATGCGGGAACCGTCATCGGCAACGATTGTATCATCGGTCCCGGCAGCCAGCTTTTCGCCACTACGGTGGAGGATAACGCGCAGGTGATCTCCTCCCGCGTGGAACAGAGCATCATCCGCACGGGGGGCAAGGTCGGGCCGTTCTCGCGGCTGCGTCCGGGGTGCGAGATCGCCACCGGTGCCGAAGTGGGCAACTTCAGCGAGATGAAAAACACCCGCGTGGGTGCCGGCAGCAAGGTGCACCACCTGGGCTACCTGGGCGATACCACGCTGGGCGAGAAGGTGAACATCGGCGCGGGCACCATCACCTGCAACTATGACGGCGCGAAGAAGCACAAAACTGTGCTTGGCGACAACGTCTTCATCGGCAGCGGCAGCCTCATCGTCGCCCCGGTGAACATCGGCGACCGCGCCCTCACCGGTGCCGGCAGCGTCATCACCCGCGACATCCCAGAGGGCAAAGTGGCTTTCGGGGTTCCTGCCAAGGTGGTGCGGGATCGGGAGTAGGAGTTCTTACACCACCCCCTGAAGGAGGTGGCTAACAACTGCAAGCACCCTGAAGGGCGCTGGACATTCGATTCCAAAAGTCCGCGCAGGCGGATGACCGGTGCGTTGTGCCCTGCAGCCGGGATTTCAATCCCAGCACTCCTAAAAAAGGGAATCACTCTCCGTTAGCAGAAAACTAATAATAGTGCTGAACTTTGAGGTTTAAATACATGCAACAATTACGTGTGCTTTCGGGCACAGCAAATCCTAAGCTCGCGGCAGATATTGCAGATAACCTGAGTATCAAACTCACCGGGACGCTGATAACGCGTTTCAGCGACGGCGAGATCCGGGTTCAGATACGCGACAGCGTGCGCTGTATGGATGTTTTCGTGGTACAGCCCACCTGCCCACCCACCAGCGAGAATATCATTGAGTTGCTCATTATCATGGATGCACTCAAGCGCGCTTCGGCACGGCGCATCACCGCCATCATTCCATATTATGGTTATTCACGGCAGGAGAAGAAGACCAAACCCCGCGAGCCGATTGCTGCGCGCCTGATGGCGGATATGATATCCGTCGCCGGTGCCACGCGTATTTTACTCGTCGACCTGCACTCGCAGACCACACAGGGCTTCTTCAATATGCCGGTAGATCATATGCCCGCCGGGCCGCTGCTCGGGCAATATTTCCATGATCACGGCTTTTCGCATAATAACACTGTGGTCGTCTCCCCTGATGTGGGTGGGGTGTCCCGCGCCACCATGCTGGCCGACCGATTGGGAGCCACGCTGGCCATTATCGCCAAGCGCCGTCCGGAGCCGAACGAGTGCCAGGTGATCGATGTCATCGGCGACGTAGCGGGCAAACGTGTGGTGATCGTAGACGATATCATCGACACCGCCGGATCTTTGGTAAGCGCCGCCAAAGCGTGTATTGATCGCGGCGCTACCGAAATATTCGCCTGTGCCAGCCATGGTGTCCTCAGTGGCCCGGCCATCCAGCGCATCCAGGAGTCACCTATCAAGCAGGTGATCATCACCGACACCATCCCGCTGACCCCGGAGAAGCAGATCGACAAGATCGTGGTGCTTAGTATGGCCCCGGTGCTCGCCGAGTGCATCCGCCGCATCCACAATGACCAATCACTCTCAACGATCTTCGACAAATATTGGGAAGAGGGGAATCGCGAGGGATAGCCTCTCGCAGTTGACACAGCCGTGCCTGTCTGGTATATTTATTTCGCTTCGGGGTGTAGCTCAGCTTGGTAGAGTGCACGGTTCGGGTCCGTGAGGTCAGAGGTTCGAATCCTCTCACCCCGACCATTTTTAATATCCGCGATGGTTTTCCATCGCGGATATTTTCGTTGGTTCATATTTGTGAAATCAGCGAGCAGGAATTTGGGGAAAGATGTCGAATTTTGATAAATGTCGTTCAAATTTTTTCAAAGGTTGGTATCCCTATGCAATTACGTACGTTATTTTTTTTACTGTTTCTTTTCACTTTGTGCTACTTCACCGGGTGCGGCGGGGGTGGGAGCAAGGAAGTCGGGAGTAAAGTGGAAGGGCCAATGGCGCTCACGCTTAATCGGCTGGATGCTGCCAGTGCCGGGAAGGCGCGTTTGTACCTGACCGTGATTGACTCCAGTACCGATGCACCGGCGGCGGGTCTTAATATGGCGAATTTTACCTTTCAGGTTAACGGCGCTCCCGCTGTGCCCACCGTTCTCACCCAGCAGCAATCTAGTACAGCTCCCCTCAGCATCGCACTGGTTCTCGATCGTACTGCCGGAATGGCGGGGGCGAAATTAACGGCTATGAAAGCAGCGGCAGTCGATTTCATCAGTCGTTTGCGCGCGCAGGATGAGGTAGAGGTCGTCTCCTTCGGTTTCACCGGTGGGGTGAAAGTGGAGTGCGGCTTCACCAGTAGCAAAACGGCGCTCACTACGGCCATCAACGCCATCACCGCTGACGGCAGCAGCTCTCCGCTACTTGACGCTATCGCGAAGGCTGGCCTCGATACCTCGCTCCGCCCGGCGGGCAATAACAAAGCGGTTGTGGCCCTCACCGACGGTGGCGAGAGCAGTAGCACGTACACTACGGCGACCGCGCTGGGTACCTATCTGAAGACCCTAAATCTACCCGTATACACGGTTGGCCTGGGCATCAACCACGATAGTACGCGGGATCGCACGTTGTTCTATCAGGATGAGGACAATCTGGTGACCATCGCCTTCAAAACCGGCGGCGAGTATTTTTACATCGCCGACAGCGCCGCGCTCCTCGGAACCTACCAGCGCATCCTCACCCGCACGCAGCAACAATATATCATCACTCTGCCGGTCTCCGGGGCATTGACCTCCCTCACCATCCGCGCCGGCGCGGATGGATATACCGGAGAGCTAGCTTATCCGTAAACGCAACTCCTGCTGGTGCGGTTAATATCAATTGGTGGGCAACTCCTACAACACCACTGCGTATTATGTTGTATAGTTTACACGACGGAGGTGTGATATGCGATATTTAACGATGGTAATGCTCTTCGGCATGATGATGCTGGCTTCACTGGTGCATGCGGAGCAATTCCGCGGAGCATTGTCGGGGGTGGCAGTATTTATGGATGGAACACCCATGGTCGGGGTGCCGGTGAAGGTGGTAGGGACGGGGTTTGTGCGTGAGGTTATCACCGGGCCGGATGGCTCCTTTAACCTGATCACCCCGATAGGCAAAGTGACGGCCTTGTTGCCGTTAGCCGATAATTACGACTCTACCCAGAGTGTGATTGTGCCGATTGATGGCCGTGGCACGGTGCGGCTGGTATTGCGCCACGCCGGGATACTGGTTAATTTCGTCGCAGCAGATGGTTCGCCGGTGACGGTCACCGCGGCCACCGCCGCTTACCATAAGCTCCACGGCGAAGTCATTGATATCCCCAGCGCTACTTTCGGGGCCGCCGGGCGCTGGTTTGATGTCAGCTCTGATGCTACCCAGATCGCGGTGCGCGCCTCCATCAATGGCGTTGACCGCCATGATATCAGCATCGCCCGCCAGTTCAGTTTCAATCGTTCCAATCTGCAACAGCAGATTAAGATAACGCTGCCCGTGGGGACATTACGTTTCCAGGTGGTGGATAATTATGGCCGTCCGCAGGGCAATACCCGGGTGAGCGGCACGCTTCGTTATCCGATGCAAGAGGCTATCCCCGGCTATTGGGACACGCATGACCCGGCCACCACCGCCGGAACGCAAAATATTAACGCGCTACTCACTGATAATTACGGGTACCTTCATCTCGGCACCGCCTTGGCCGGGGATTATCGTCTGCGCCTCACTGCCAATGCTCAGGCTGGCGCCGATGTCGACTTCACCGTCGGCAATGATGGCCACGTGTCGCTGTTGCAGTATACGCTGGGCCATGCGGGCTCACCACCTCCGCCCGATCCGGGCAACAATCGCCGGGTGACGCAGCAGGTTTTTGACGCTGATGGCCGCCCGGCAGGTAATACCACCGTGCATGCCAGCTATGCTTATCGTGGTATAGCCTATCTGGTGGACCGAGATACTGACTACAACGGACGGGTGACCTGGTCTTCATTGCCGCCCGTGCGGGTGATTGTCTGGGGTAATGATGTCCCTGCCGGGGTGATCTCCGCCACCGCCACTGATGTGCGCTACACGCTGCCGACACCCGTGCCCGATGATTATATACGCTACAGTGTGCGCGTGGAGGGGTTAGATGTCGACCGAACCACCCTCACCTGGCGCTTCCGCCGTGCCGGGCAACAGCGTGGGGATGTGACCACCACGGAATACCGCCAGACGAACTATGTCATTTTGGGTGCCACCCAGGAGTGGAATATCCCCGGCGGTACGCTCTTTGACCTCACCGTCAGCGCCGACCGCAACGGAATTACCCCGGCGCGCCTGACGCAAGTATATGCCCCCTACATCGATGACAATGCCCGTAGCGCCGTCTACACCCTGCCGATGACCGGATATGGCGACAATGGAGGTGGTGGCGGCTATGGGCGCGTGACGGTGATAGGGCGGCTCCTGAGTGAGAGCGGTGCCGGGCGTATGGCCTCGCGACTGGATATCGTCCCGGTAGATACCAACAACTATCTGCCGCAGCCAATCCAAGTGGACCTGCGCTATGACGGTAGCTTCTTTGCCACGCTGCCCGGGGTGGGCCGATATCGTGTTATCGTTGATATGATTGACGAGAGCACCCCCGCCTTGCCGGGTATGCTTTTCACTGCCAATGCGGGCGAGAACCGCGTGGAAATTACCCTGCCTGATCCGGTGATCACTGTCACCTCTGGCGCAAAGGTGAACTGGGTGACCACCGCTGATCCTACCACCCTGCACAGCTTGGACGCGCGCTTCGGCCAGCGCATAGTAGATGTTTATGGCGACCCTGAGCGCATCCTGGTGGCCTGGTTCCGCCCCCGGGCCGACCAGCTCACCTACTGGAATCCCACGCTGGGTAGTTTGACGGCAGAACGCACGCGTACCCTCACCGAGAGGTACTTCAACCTCACCGCTTCCACGCTGGCCGGGCGGGATTATCCGGGCACCTTGCGGTTATTGCCGCTTTTCCCCGTGAATGTTGCCGATATCAACATCGCAGGTTCCGAAATGATTCCGGTATTGGTGCCGGGCGGGCAAACTATACGCGTCTCCCTGCTCGCAGGCCCCTATGTTTTCGATGACCCGGATCGCCCGGAGCTGGGTATCCTGGGGCGCATTGATCTGACGCTGGTGCGCGGCAATGCCGATTTACGTGCAACCAACTATAACAGTTACACCCAGCAGCCCGCAGATTTGCGTACACTGGAGCTGATCTTCCCTGTCGCCTCGGGCAATGATCCGGGTGATGCCTCGGCCACCATGCTGGTCACGGTGGATAACGATCCATCCTTTGCCGCTTATCTCGCCGGAGCAGATATCCGCAATGGCCGGGCTCAAATGAGTGTGCCCATCGGGGCGACCTCGCTCTCCATCCAATGGCCGGGTGTGGGGGTGACCTCCAATGTTCAGATCCCCTACTCCAGTCCTAACCGTTTGCTGCGTATCCACTTGCCATTGCGCCAACCTGGGTTGCGTGTGGCGGGCCGGCTAGTGGATGATGCGGGTGTCCCCTTGCGCGGGCGGGAGCTTACCTTCATCCTTCCGGGCCAACTCCCCGCCGATGCCATAACTGTCATCACTGGGATGTATGGGAGCTTTGATGTCCCCGGGCTGCTCATCGGCTCAATTACTGCCCAAGCGGTATTCGACGGTGTCACCTACAGCTGGCCGTTGAACATCGCTAACGAGGTACTGCCCCCGCTGGTGTTGCGTACCGATAATGAAGCGTCCCGTCGCCACCCGTTGGCGATATATATGCCGTTAGAGACGCTGGCGCGTACCCCGCGCAATGTCGCCGTTTTTCGTATCCGCGATGGGAGAGAATCGGTGATTGCCAATCTGCAACCGAATTGGCTGCCCTTCTCGTTACTCGATTCGCAGGTAGCGCAATTGCCCAACGTGAAGATTGGCAGCTATCGCGTCGTGGTAACCACTAATCGCGGGAATACCCAGATGAACGCTACTGTGGATACGTATGGTGGGGCGGCAATTCCGTAGTATTTACTCCAATTTAAGGCTCACCATATACCATGATGAATAACAACAACCAGACGCCGGAGATGGCGCTAGAGAGCCTGGCGGAGCAGATTCGCGCCTGCCGTAATTGTGACCTGGCGCGAGGACGCACCCAGGCGGTGCCGGGTGAGGGCAACGTGCGCGCGGAGATTATGTTCATCGGAGAGGCCCCGGGGAAGAAGGAGGATGAGTTGGGCCATCCTTTCATCGGGCCTTCGGGCAAGTTCCTCACCAGCATGATCGAAGATATCGGGTTGCGGCGTGAGGATGTCTTCATCGGTAATGTCATCCGTTGCCGCCCCCCGGAGAACCGCGATCCGCAAGCGAATGAAATCGCCGCCTGCCGCGGCTGGCTCCACGCCCAGCTGCAAATAATCCAACCACGGGTGGTCTGCACCCTGGGACGCTTTGCGATGAATACCCTGATCGACCCGGATATGTTGATCGGGCAGGCGCACGGCATCCCGGTAGAGAAAGACGGTGTGCTTTTCATCCCCCTTTATCATCCGGCGGCGGCACTACACCAGGCGAAATTACGCGACACGTTGATTGCTGACATGCGCCAGGTACGAGTGGAACTGCAGGCGCGCGGTTTGTGGGGCAAGCGGTAGTGATAAAAAGCAGGGAGTCCCGGAAGGAATTTTACGCATCACTCTGCGTTTTTTTGCTTATGAGCCAACATGCTCCCTCTTCTCTCTCACTCGGAATGTATCGGACTTATTGTCTGCACTTATATCCGCCATACTTCCTCCAGTGAGTATCGGGGCTAACATGCCTTCCGGGCTCTCCCGTAAACCTATAATACCCCCACGCCACGGGCAGCGTGTTGGATTTATGCTACATTTTTCGGCGTTGTTGGTTTTTTGCCGGGATGTAGTTGGATATTATGGCGAAATCGGGGACGAGCCAATGCGGAGATTGGCGCTCCCAGGAGACATCCATTCACCGAACACCCCATTGACCATTCGGTATTCTTCTGGTATTATTCGGTATCGGTAATTGTGCCGGTCTGTTTTTCCGAGGAGGTGCTGCTATGTCGGATACAATTATACGACGTACAGGATTACTTGAGGCACTGCGGCGTAGAAACCTGAGCCAGGCGAAGTTCGCCCGCGCGCTGGAGTGCAGTCCGGGGTATCTCTCGGAATTGCTGCAGGGACGCTACCAGCCCAGCGCCGAGCTACGCGAGCGTATGTTGACGGTACTCAATGACCCCCAGCTGTATGGGGAGCTGCCCACGGTGAAGTGGGACTATATCTTTACTGCGGCCGAGGCGATTCCCGGCGGAAAGGAGAACACGATCATGATGGACACTATTAAAATTTTCGACACTACGCTGCGTGACGGCGAGCAATCGCCGGGCGCGAGCATGAACATTGAAGAGAAGCTGGAGGTGGCACGGCAACTGGCACGCCTGGGCGTCGACGTCATTGAGGCGGGATTCCCCATCTCCTCTGACCGCGACTTTGAGGCGGTGCAGATGATCGCCCGTGAAGTGAAAGGCCCGATCATCGCCGGCCTCTGCCGCGCAGGCGAGAAGGATATTCGCCGCGCCTACGAAGCGGTGAAGGATGCCGAACGCAAACGTATCCACACCTTTATCGCCACCAGCGACATCCATATGGAGCACAAGCTGCGCAAGACGCGCGCTGAAGTGCTGCAAATGGCCACTGACGCGGTGAAGCTGGCGTGCTCACTGGTAGATGACGTGGAGTTCTCCGCCGAAGACGCCACCCGCAGCGATGTCGACTTCCTCTGCCAGGTGGTGGAGGCGGTCATCGACGCCGGGGCGACTACCGTGAACATCCCCGATACCGTCGGCTACACTACGCCGGAAGAGTTCGGCGCGCTCATCGCCGCTATCCGCACCCGCGTGCCGAATATCGACAAGGCGATTATCAGCGTGCATTGCCACAACGACCTGGGGCTGGCTGTGGCCAACTCGCTGGCGGCAGTGCGCAACGGCGCCGGGCAGGTGGAATGTACCATAAACGGCCTGGGCGAGCGCGCGGGCAATGCCGCGCTGGAAGAAGTGGTGATGGCCATGCGCACCCGGCCCGATGTGTTCCCGGCGAAAAATGGCATCAATACCAAGGAGCTGATGCGCACTAGCCGGCTGGTGAGCGACGTAACCAGCATCCACGTACAGCCGAACAAGGCCATCGTGGGGGCCAACGCCTTCAGCCACGAGGCGGGCATCCACCAGCACGGTATGCTGGCGAACAAGCTCACCTATGAGATCATGTCTCCCGAAGACGTGGGCGCCGGCGAGAGCAAACTGGTGCTGGGCATCCACAGCGGCAAGCACGCCATCATCCGCAAACTGGCGGAGATGGGCTACGAGCTGGATGATAGCCAGTTCGACAAGGTAGTACAGCGCGTGAAGGAGATCGCCAGCAAGAAGAAGGAAGTGACCGAGCGTGACCTGGAGTCAATCGTCAGCGACGAGATCACCCTGGTGAGCAAACGCTTTGAACTCGACTACTTCCATGTGGTGTGCGGATCCAACATGCAGCCCTCCGCCACCGTGCGGCTGATCTGCAACGGGGAGACAGTCACCGAGGCGGGTATCGGCGTCGGGTCAGTGGATGCCGTCTACCATACCATCGACCAGGTTGCGCAGTTGCCGCATAACCTGGTGGACTACGTGGTGCACAGCGTCACCGGTGGCACCGACGCGCTGGCCGATGTGAGTGTGCGCATCAGCGATGCGGAGAACGGGCGGATATTCACCGGTCGCGGCGCCAGCACCGACATAATAGACGCCAGCGCCAAGGCCTACGTGCAAGCCCTCAACCGCCTGTCCGGCCACTCCCAGGGCTTCAGCCCGCAGGGGAATGAGAGTATCTGAGGGGTGGGAAACCACAAAAAGATACGACCCCGGGAATAATACTCCCGGGGTCGCGCCTATCAGGAAGCCTTTTTCCGCGCGAGCACTTCTCGCTGCAATTCCTGCAATTCTCGGCCACTTTCTTCCCAGAATATCAATTGCTCTTCACGCGTCATGCCTGCCAATAATGCCTGCACGCTTTCGGCACCCTTATGCTTCATTTCTACGCAATCAAAGTCCTTCTTCATGCTTTATCACCTCGCTTTGAAGATTATCCGCCACGAAGTGGCATGTGTTGCTAGCTACGGGGCGTACATGCACTTTCAGGGTGATTTACTACCAGCTTGTGAGTTATTGGTAGTAAATCGCCCCAGGTAAACTTTTACGGCGTCACCGGCTTATTGGCAACCGGGAGGTAGTTTTGTGTCGCGGTTAGTTTGTTGACATTCTTATCATATGGCCCGGTATACAAGCGGATGACGGCTTTTTTGTCGCTCATTCGTTTGAAGGTAACCGTGGGGATATTCGATTCGGGCATGAAGGGGGAGGTGGGGAATATCTCTGTTTCGTCCTCTCCTGCTTTTTCCAGTGTCACCCGCACGAATACTTGCGCAGCTGGCCCCTGGCCTTCATCTTTGACTCTATATTTGAACGTATCCGTGATCTCGTATGGCTTATCTTCCGGCGGCGGCGGCGGTGCAATTACCGGGTCTTCCATCGCTATGACGATTGTTAGTTTGTCCTTGAAGCCCAGCGGCGTTTTTACCGGTGGTTCTGTGCGGGTGATGGTATCCTTCGGCAGGGTGGAAATCTCTTTCTTTACCTCGATAGTCCCGGTATATTTCATATCCGTCAGCACCTTGCGCGCTTCCTCCTCCCCCTTGCCGGTGAAGTCGGGGATGATCAGACTTTCGGTAGGAGCCGGGCCTTTGCTGACGGTGAAACGCACCGTGGAGCCAGCATCTATATCCGTGCCGGAGTTGGGGCTCTGGCGGAAAACGATGCCTTTGGGTGTGGTTTCGCTGTACTCTTCCTCGGCTTCGCCGTTGAGCTGATTTAATTTGAGCAGGCTTATCGCCCTATCCTTCGTCAAGTTATCGACACAGAGGTTGGGCACATTCTGCGCTAGAGCGGGGCGGTTGTTGCCGCCCGGTGGTCGCATTAAAATATAGGTAGCGCCGATGACGAACAGGCCCAGCATGACGAAGAGCGAGACGATAAGCCAGCCATTATTGCTCGGTGGTTCCTGGTAGGGCGGCGCGGGGGCGCGGCGCGGGGCGGAGACCGGCTCCGGGGCCGGGGCTGCGGCCGCCGCAGGCTTGCGGTAGATCATCGTGGCATCGGGAGGCGTCATGGCAGTGCGTTGAATGACCACCGTCTCATCTTGATGCAGCTCTTTTTTTACCCGTTCCAGCGCCGCTGCGACATCGGCGGCGGACTGGTAGCGGTTGCGCGGCTCTTTCTCCAGGCACCTCATGATGATATGTTCGATTGCGGCGGGTATCTTGGGGCGAATCTGCCGCGGCGGGATTGCCTTCTCATAGATCTGTTTATGCGCTACGGCTATCCCACCTTCGCCCTCGAACATGGTGCGTCCGGTGAACATCTCGAAGAGTACTGCCCCTAATGAATAGATATCGGAGAGCGGGGTGGTGTTCTCCCCGCGCGCCTGCTCCGGCGACAGGTAATGTACCGAGCCGACAATGACGCCGGTGTCATCGCCCTCGGAGACCTGCTTGGCGATGCCGAAGTCGGTGACTTTTATTTTGCCGTCGGTGGTGATGAGGATGTTATGCGGCTTGATGTCGCGGTGAACCAGCCCGCCCTTGTGCGCGGCGGCGATGGCGGCGGCGATTTGCCGCCCGAACTCCACAGCAGTAGCCAGCGGCAACGGGCCTTCGCGGCGCAACCGCTGCTTCATGTCCTCGCCTTCGACATATTCCATCACGATATAGTAGTTGCCATCTGCCTGGCCGGTATCGTAGATCAGGCGGATATTCTCGTGTGACACCTTAGCGGAGGAGCGCACTTCGCGCAGGAAGCGCTCGATGAAAGCCGGGTCGCTGGCAAATTGCTCGCGCATCATCTTCACCGCTACTACGCGGTCGATGAGGTTGTCATGCGCCTTGTAAGTGACGCCCATGCCCCCCTCGCCCACCGGCCCATCCAATATATAGCGATCATTCAGCGTCCGTTGAGTCATACGCACATTATTCCTTAGCTTAAGATACATACTGAGCATACCGCTGGATTTGTCAGGTGTCAAATAGATATGGATTTGAGAGGGTGATTTAGGCGATTATCATGATGGGACTAAAGTCCCGGCTGCGTGGCGCTGCGCGCCGATCGTCCGCCTACGCGGACTTGTTTAGGGGCAGAAAAGTCCGCACAGGCGGACGACTGGCATTTTAATGCCACGCAGCCAGGATTTCAATCCCAGCGAAAAATTGGCTTTGCGATTACTCCCTTGCAACTAGGAACTATAAACCAGGAACTCAATACCCCCCCAGCAACCCCTTCATCTTTGCACTCTTCTCGGCTAGATGAAAGAGGTAGGCGCCTAGCAGGAAGTAGGCGATGCCGTTGGCCAGGCTGACGGCGAACTGCAGCGGGTCGAAGGGGGCGTGGTTGATGGCCAGGGCGCGGATCATACCGGCGCCGGGCATCATGGGGAGGAAGTGGGTGGCGATGCGCCAGTTGCCCTCCCAGTCCTCTACCGGGGTCATCACCAGGAAGAGCAAAACGAACTGCATTAGTTGGATAAGGTTCATGATGCGCTTGAAGATGAGGGTGAGGCCGCCCATGACGTAGCCCAGCCCGTAGGTGGCGAGCATGACGGTGATTAGTGGTAAAATAGCCAACGGGGTGAAATCAATATCTTTGCGTTGGGTGATGAGTATGATCGAGGTGAACGCCGTGACAATAACCGCCAGCTGCACCAGCAGATCGGCGAAGGCGCGCAACATGAAGACCACGATGGGGCCGTAAGGCGAAAGGAAAACCTGCTCCAGCGTGCCCGCCTGCGCCTCGTTCTGGATGGTCCATGCCATGCCGGTGAGGGCGTAGAGCGTCAGGCTCCAGAGCAGGTAGGAGATGATGATCTTATCCAACCGGTCGCCGAACTGCGTTGTGCCACCCGCCATATATTGAAAACCATAAAATAGACCGAGAAAGATAGCTATAAAAGTGATCGTCAGAGTGATGGCCTCACTGGGGTAGCGTACGAACTGTATCCAACTGCGTTTCACTTCTGAGAGGAAAAGACTAACCATCGTTGCCCTCCCGCACCAGCCGCAGGAAGATCTCTGTCAGATCCGCCTGGTCCTGCACCACGCGTTTCAGCGGCAATGGTTTCAGAATCTCCAGCACCTGCCACAGTTCGTCCGCATCGCCGAGGAATTCGATCTGCTGCTGCTTCACCAGCGCCTGCAGCTCGGCTAGTTTCGCCAACTGCGCGGGCGTAAGCTCCCCGCCCACCTCGATGGTGTAGGCAGTACCACAGAAGCGGCGGATCAGCTCCTGCGTCGGCTCCTCGGCGATGATACTGCCTTTGCGGATAATGGCCACGCGGTCGCTGATCTCCTCGGCCACGTCCAACTGGTGGGTGGTGAGCAAGATGGCGTGTCCCTCCTGGCTGATCTCTTTCACCAGCTCCTTAACCGTCTCCGCCGCCTCCACATCCAGCCCCAGCGTCGGCTCGTCAAGTAGTAACAGGCGCGGGCGGTGCATCAGCGCCACCGCAATGGCCAGCTTCTGCTGCATCCCGCGCGAGAGCGTCTGCACGGTGGCGTTGCGCTTGTCCAGCAGCTCAAACCGCCCCAATAACTCTACCGCCCGCACGTGCGCCTCCGCCCCGGTGATGCCGCGCAACGCGCCGAAGTAAAGCAGGTTCTCTTCCGCTGTCAGCCGCCAGTAGATGTTGCGGTTACCCTCCAGCACCGCCCCCAGCGAGCGTAGCGCGTGCGCGTCATTGTGCGGGTCCAGCCCATCAATACGCACGGTACCCGCATCAGGAGTCACCAGCCCGGCGATCATCTTGATGGTAGTAGTCTTCCCCGCCCCATTCGGCCCCAAAAACGCCAACACCTCGCCCACCTCCAGCGTAAGCGAAACATCCCGCACCGCCTGCGTAGTCTTTCCGCGAGCGGCGTAGGTTTTATATAGGTTTTTTGCTTCCAGTATTGGCATATTTTGTTTTTTTCTTTTCAAAACAGAGGGCACAGAGGGCACAGAGAATATTATATACTATTCCAGCAAATCACTGGCGTCTATTAAAACAACATCTTCATTCCCAGCACGTTGTTGTAGCGCGTCGGTGAATCCGGAGGCGGAGAAGAGGGCATATTTGAAGTTGCGGGCGCTAGCGCCGGGCACAGCGCTGGCTTTTCGGTGTAGCTCTTCCAGTTGGTTTTTACCCATGGGTTTCTGCCACCATTTGCATTCCCCCACCAGTGTGATGTTTTTGCCCTGCTGGTCTAGTTCCGCGTAAAGGTCAATCTCATTGTCCCCTGACCACCAGCGGCCTACCCGCAGGGGCGTACCGCCATATGCATCATGCCAGCGGTGTAACACGAACAGGCGGCATACTTCCTCAAAGACATGGCCCAGGTGCGTGTTCAGTTGCGGTTTGATATATTGCTCCCATACAGTTTCGCCCTGCCCCGCCTGAATCAGGCCCTGATACGGCAAGATGAAACGACACCAGAAGGTGATAAATGGGTCATCTACCAGATATAGCCCACGCTTGCATTTGTCTGGATACGCCTCGGTCGCCGGTACATCGCGGCGTAACAGGCCCATCTCACGTAAGATGCCGAGGTACTTCATCGCTCCGGTGGCAGTTATCCCGGCGCGGCTGGCGATTTCCGAGGTGCGGGTGGCCCCACCTGCCACGGCTTTCAAGATGCTCAGGTAAGTGGCGATATGATTTAATTCGGTGCGCAGCAGGAAATTGACCTCTTCAAAGAAGAACCCCTGCCCATTCAGCGCTTCACGCAGCAGATTCTGCTGGATATTCCGAGCGGAGGAGAATCGCTCCAGGTATGCCGGAATGCCCCCCAATATACCATAGGCGGTAAGCTTCTCGCGCGGGGTGTATTGCGGGAAAAAGAGCGCGGCATCCCACGGGAGGAGCGGCCCCAGCCGTAATTGCCCGGTTCGCCTGCCGTATAGCGGTGAACGTTCCGCCAGCACCTCATTCTCCATAAAGCCGACATGTGAACCGCACAGTATCAAAAAGAGGCGGGTGTGCTTGCCGGTGGTGTCCCACCAGCGTTGCAGTATCGATGGGAGCGCCGGGTTCTCCTGACATAGGTACGGAAATTCGTCGAGTACACAAATAAACTGCTGGCGCTCAGCCAATTTGGCGAGATACTCTAATGCTACATCCCACCCGGTGAACTCTATCGACGCCAGCAGTGGATCCGGGTAAACAGCCAGCAGATCATGCTTCAACTGGCGCAGGTTATCCAGCTCGCGTAGCTGCGCGGCGAGAAAATAAACGTGCCCTTTCCCCCGGCAAAACTCGCGCAACATGGCCGTCTTGCCGGTACGCCGCCGCCCGTACAACACAAATAACTCGGCGCGGTTGTCAGCGTAGCGGTCTCTCAAACCCTTTAGCTCTGTTTTACGGTTGACGAATTCCATAACTATATACTCCAAAGTATTATACTCTAAAGTATAATACTTTGGAGTATAATGTTAAATATGTCGTCTCGTAAAAGTACTTCGCCGCGGCCACCCCTGGGAACGCAGGCGTCCCGCCTGCCCTCCCAGGGAATTACAGCAGCTTCTCCAACCCTACCACCAGCCCGGTCAACCCCATCACTTTGCGCACGGCCAGCACTACGCCGGGCATGAAGGACTCGCGGTTGATGGTGTCGTGGCGGATAGTGAGCGTCTGGCCCAGGCCGCCGAAGATCACCTCCTGGCTGGCCACCATGCCGGGCAGGCGCACCGCGTGCACGCGGATATTGCCCTCGGCCATGCCGCGGCTGGCCTCGCCGTCCTCTGCTGTTGCCGGCTCGGTCAGGCGTCCGGTGGCGGCGGCGCGCATCAGTTCGGCGGTGCGCAGGGCGGTGCCGCTGGGGGCGTCCAGCTTCTTCTCGTGGTGGAATTCAATCACCTCGGCGTAGTCGAAATGCCGCACCGCCTGCTGCGCGAACTCCATCATCAGCACCGCGCCGATGGCGAAGTTGGGGGCGATGAAGACCGGGCTGCCCGAGGCCGCGCTCATGGCTTCGATCTCCGCCAGATTCTCCGCGCTCAACCCGGTAGTACCCACCACCGCCGCCACGCCCAGCGGCACAGCCACGCGCAGGTTGGCCATGATGACATCCGGACGGGTGAAGTCCACCATCACTGCCGCTCCGCAGGCCTGCAATGCCGCGCCCAGATCCGCCTGCACCGCTACCCCCAGCGCGCCGATACCCACCACGCTGCCGATATCCTCGCCGGTGAACTGCAGATCCACTGCCCCCGCTACGGACATCCCCTCCGCCACGCTCACCGCCTTCACCACCTCGCGCCCCATCATCCCGCAGGCACCCGCTACTAGTACTCTTATGTTTGACATTTTTGTGTTCTCCATTTGTCTCTTTATTCTGTAGGGGCACAAGGCTTGTGCCAACGTCGTAACCACACCTTCAATTGGTCATGTCTCCTATACACCGTTCTGC
>JBBRXO010000047.1:0-21691 GCA_038248345.1 Armatimonadota bacterium
ATATGATTCCCCTGGGCATCCAGCCCTAAGATTCCTTCACCTGCCGAATTCAGAATCATATCGTTCTGGTGGCTCACGCGGGCCAGTTCCACTTGCACCCGCTTGCGATTAGAGATGTCGTGGTAATTTATCAGTATTCCACTAATATCTGGATTATTAATGTTATTTACGGCCGTCAACTCAATCCATTTATAGCTGCCATCTTTGCATTTATACCGGTATTCGATCGTCCTGGAGAGATTGTCCGCCAGGAGCAATTTCCCAAATGCCCCTTGTATGCGCTCCAAATCATCCGGGTGGACAGTGTGCCAGCCTTCTTTGCCTACCAGATCTTCCGGTTTCCAGCCGAAGTGCTTCTCGATATTCTCACTCTTATATTTCATGATGCCATCAGTGCCAATAATGCCGATGACGTCACCGATATTGGCGAGCATGGCCGCATGTACCGCGATATTCTTCCGTAGCGCTTCCTCCGCCTGCTTGCGCTTGGTGATATCTTCAAAGACAGTGGCGAATCTATCCGGGCCGGTGCAATAGATGGAGATGCGGAAGGATTTCCCCATCGGCACATAATCTGTCTCGAATTGGGTTGAGTTACCGGTGGCGGCTACTTCTGCATACAACTTCAGGTACGGCGCCTCGGTGGCGCCATATATAACCGACGCTTTGTTCAGTTGTACATTCTCCGCTTTCAGCCCAGTGATGGCTTCATAGGCGGGGTTAACGGTGAGTATCATATAGTCTGTTGCTGTCCCATTGGCATCGTAGAGCAATTGGTGTAGCGCCACACCTTCGTTCATGGAATCATACAGACCGCGGAATTTCTCCTCACTTTCGCGCAACTGCGTGCGCTGCTGATATTCCTCGGTTACATCGCGGAATACCAGTACCGCCCCGGTGATTCGGTCGCCTGACGTGCGGATAGGGGCGCAACTGTCGGCAATCTGGTACTCTACCCCATCTTTGGCGATGAGCACTGTGTGGTTGGCCAGCGCCACGATCACGCCGTCGTGTAATGCCTGCGCTACCGGGTTAATTGCTATAGTGCGTGTCGCGGCGTGGACGATATTGAAGACCTCGGTCACCGCGTGCCCACTAGCGTCGGCTGTTGTCCAGCCGGTCAGCCGCTCCGCCACGGTATTGAGATGAGTTACCCTACCCGCAGCATCGGTAGTGATAACTCCGTCCCCGATAGAGTGCAGTGTAGCGGATAGATTCTCCTCGCTCGCACGCAGATCAATGCGTGACTGGGCGGCGAACATGCTCTCTGCCACCATCGCCAGTATCAGCAGAATCAACACTGCGGGTAGTGCAGCACGGGATATAACACCCCTGCTCCAGGCACGAGCGTCAATATCCATCCCCAGTACCGCCACCAGTTTGCCGGTAGCGGGGTCATTCAGTGGCACCAGCGCCGACATCCAGGTTCCCCAGCGGTCGGTGTCTGGCCCGATAACTGCCGGAGTCTGGCTGTCGAAGACACTCCGAGTACCTTCCGTCACCTCGGTAAAGACCTGGCCCGGCGGGGAGTAGTCCGGCGAACTGGTCGGCTCGGAATCCACAAAAAAGAACAACGTACCATCGTCTTTGCGCCCCATCAGATAGACAAAGCGACACTCTGCACTGGCTTGTTTAACCGCACTGAGTTGTTCTTTCAGGCGCAGGTAATCGGGGCGCGTCAGGTCATCATCACTGGCGGTGAGAGTTATAACGCGTTCAAGATTAACTGCACTCTCCGCTATCCGTGCGTGTTGCAGCAGCTCCGCACGCTGCTGCTTGCCAGCCATTTCCGCTGCCCACCAGGTAGATAACACCCCCAGCAGAAGAAGCGCTATTACTACGATAATCATATAGCCTGGCAGGCCACGATTCCATTTTTTCTGATTCACCACATCCATCAGCATATATTCTCCCGCCCTTAACCTCGCCACACCATGCGCATCTACATATATTCTACCGTAGCAAAACCATTATTACTAGCTTTTTTATTCCACATGAGTAGCGTCTATTCCCCAACGTTGGTTCTATTCACACCCAAAATGACTATTTTCCCTGCAAGCAAGCGTGGCATGGCAGCTGCCCCAATGCTATAATTCACAGGATACTAGGGTGGTCAGGATAGCAGGTAGAGGAATAAACGTCACCTGAGGTGATTGCAAAACCTCTTTCTCGCTGGGATTGAAATCCCGGCTGCAGGGCATTAAAATGCCAGTCGTCCGCCTACGCGGACTTTTCTGGCCCAAACAAGTCCGCGAAGGCGGACGACCGGCACGACTTGTCCGCCGTAGCCAGGATGGTGAAGGAGGAAGTGCCCTGCAGCCGGGACTTTAGTCCCAGCATAATTATTGGGTTTTGAAATCACGTCACCTGATGATACTTCCCAGCTCTTTTTATATCGCGGTAGGGACTGCGGTTACCCGCAGCCCCCCGCACAAACCCCGGCGTCACTACCCTGCGTAGAGAAGGAGCCGGGGTTGGCGCCGGATCATCAGCCTGCCCCGCCAGCTAGAAGCTGGAGTAGTCAAGTCCTGTCGCCGCTGAAATCATGGCGAAGTAGTTCTCATCTGGTACATAGTCAGGTACGCTATTGCCGGTGCCGAGGGCGTAACCGCCGCCGGTGGCGCTGTGCTCCAGCATGGCTGCGGCGCGCGCATGCACTTCCGCCGGGGTGGAGCGGCAGACGAAGTCGAGATCGAGGCCACCTAGAATGGCGATGCGATCATGATATCGCTCGTACATGGTCTCTACCGGGCAGATCTTATCCTCATATGAGTGCTTGCCGTCGTATTTACAGACGTCAATGATGTCATCCATCACATCATCCAATCTGCCACATGAGTGCAGAATCGCCGGAACACCGGCAGCGTGAATCGCTTCCACGATCTTCGTGTGCCAGGGGATAGGGTATTTGCGCATTAAATCAGGAGGGAGCATCGTCTGGGTGTTAAAGCCCCAGTCGTCGTTGGAGATCATCGCGCCGACACCACTTTGCTGGCCGCACAGTTCGTAGTAACGTACCAGACGGGAGCCGACCTCATCGAAGATAGTCTGCAACAACTCGGGGTCGTCTGCGAGCATGAAACACATCCCCTCATAACCGGTGAGCTGCATCACATTTTCCAACACACCGCCCGGCCCAAAGACGGTCATTTTGGCGCCCGCCGGCAATTCACTGGCGAGGGTACTGATGGTGGAATAATCGAAATCCTCGGGATTAAGCCAATTATACGCCGCAAAGCTCTCCCGATCTGTGATGACCGCCATGTCTTCCATCGAACGGCTCGCTTTGGTATCCACCTGCTTAGTGGGGAAACTAAACTGCGATCCGTGCATGTTCACATAGTCATAGCCGAGACGCATAAAAGCGCTGGCTGCCATGCGCCCCGATTCCAGCGGGCTCATCTCCGGGCATAAGGGGATGCCGGAGACCTTGCTATACAAGGGGCCGTTAAGAAAAAATTCAAATAGTGTCGGGCGATCCGGCACTTCACGACGAAGTACCTTGAGCAAGTTCTTGAAATTAGGTTCACGCAAAAAAATATTATCTCCTGAAGGCTATCAGCTGTTATCACAGCTCCAGCCAATATATTACAGATTTATGTGGGAAATGGAAATAGGGGCACATGGCATGTGCCCTCAATACAGGCTATGGGAGACATGACCAATTGAAGGTATGGTTACCACGTGGGCACAAGCCTTGTGCCCCTACTATGCGATATCGTAGTACATCTCCCCATTCCGAACCTGTGCCATAGAAGACAATATGTGGGGGCGGCATTGGTTTCGGCTGATGATATCCTGCACGTTGACACAACGGATGGTGAGGGCATCGGCGATGAGTGAACGGTGGCAGCGCCAGGGCAGGGCCTCGGCGCACATGATCACCGTCTTTCCTGTGCTTGACAGGGCGATGAGCTGATCCAGCGCGATGTGAAAAGCGGGGGTAAGCATATAATCGGCATAGCCCCGGAATGAGGCGTTGCGCCAGCCGGTGTTAGGCGAGTCCAGGCGTGCGTGGCGCAGGCCACCCAAATCCTTGAGGTGGTAGTAGCTGAGTTGCACCTCGGCGAGTGACCGCCGGAGCGTCTCGATATTATATTGCGGGTTCCGCGCATATCCCGGTATAGTGCGCACATCCACCAGTTGCTGTATGGCGTGCGACTGCAACATGGTGATGAATTCCGCAATCGTCCGGGTGGAGTGGCCGATGGTATAGATCACGAGGGGACTGCCTCCTGCAGACCCCTCTTCATCTGTGGCCACCGCCAGATCACGCGGTGCATGCATCAGGCCATGCTGCGAATCTTCCTCTTGCTCACCGCCGCTTTTAATCAATGATTATCGCGGCGACGGGACATTCATCGGCGGCTTGCTGGCAGGTATCCTCGGCTGCTATGGGTACCGGATCAGCGATGACGATGGCTTTGTCGCCATCCATCTCAAAGACTTCCAGGCAAGTATCGACGCACAACTCACAGCCGATGCAGGTGTCTTTATCTACTTGTGCTTTCATAGAACCTCCTTTTTGAAGTAACTTGTCGGCAAGATTACCGGCACTCGAAAGTGCTGCAATCCGCGTGTTCCGCGTGGCAGCCGACGGAAATCTCTGCAGCGCTGCAGGTCAGATCGGAGTTGTGTTTGCATATGCTGGTATGGCACGCGCCCACTCCGCTGGCTCCCGAACAATCAATATGATTGGCGCGCGAGATGAAAGTATCGCATCGGGGATGCGTCTCTCCTCCGACGGTGATCGCCGGAACATGACATTGCATGTCGCTGTTGTAGAAGCACTCACTGACTTCACATTTTGCGACTTTCGGCATTTGATGACAACTCATAGTTTTTCCCCTTTAGCAGCGTCTGCGTCTCCGCTTCGGGCTATTATATATCCACAAAGGATAAGCCCGGCTACTTCCATTGCTGAAAATACCTTACCTGCAAGTAAATGTAAATAGATTGCGAGTGACAAAAGGGATGAAGCTACTCTCATTGTAGCAATCATAATACATTGATTTAAAATATATTGACTATTCAAGTTATGGTGATATTTGACTCTTTGTGTTACGCATAATACAATCACACCTTTATTGTCTATATTGTCTATTGCTACTACATTCAACCATCGAAATTGGGTGTAAATTAAAAGCAGAGAAATACTTGCGCTATACAGGGCGGTTAAAATTTGCTTGGCCGCCCCAAGTAAAAAAATGGACCGTCCGAGAGGACAAAGGAGGAGAATATCATGTTGTGGGCAGTTGTCGCTATTCTGGTAGTTCTGTGGCTACTCGGGTTTATCACTCAAGTCGGCGGAGGGTTGATTCACATCCTGCTCGTCATCGCGTTGATTGTGTTTATCGTGAACATGCTGACGAGTAGACGTTCTTCTTGACGTTGATACCACATCGAAATGTACATCCGCAATAGAGCGGCTGTATTTGACCGCTGCAAGGCGGTGATCTGGCGGCGCTGCCGTTTGATCGAATTAGTAATCTGGAAGAAAAAAAATGAGTCCTATTGTATACCGAAACATAGTTTACCGTGACGATGGAAGCCTTGCCTGGGGAACACTGGCAGTGGTGGTTGGGGCATTTTTTGTGCTGCTACTGGTGGGGTATTTTGCCTGGTTCCTGCCCTCGCAGCAGGTAATGGTGGCACCTCCAACTACCATCATTAACACGCCCAACACACCTGCTCCTCAAGTGATACCCGCACCTGCAGCTGCACCTGCTCCCGCACCCATCATCATCAATACACCTGCACCCGCTCCTGGGCCTGCTGGTGCACCCGGAGCGACAGGTGCCACTGGCGCAACCGGTTCGACTGGCTCGACCGGGCAGTCCGGCTCTCCGGGCGCAACCGGAGCGACTGGGTCTACTGGCTCTACTGGCTCTACCGGCAAAACCGGAGCTCCGGCCCCTAACGCCGCGCCGAGATAGCAAACGAAGCAGTTAGGTCACCTTATCCCCCAGCCCCCTCCTCTAGGACGGAAGGAGCTGGGGGTCAGGTTCAACAAGCGCATACATTTATTTATAGTATGCTTACTAATTTGGTTATGGCCATATTTTACTCTTTGTATGGCGCACAATACAACCGCACACAAATATCTATATTGTCGATTGTTGCTACATACGCTGAGAAGGATAAGGTGTACATTAAATGCGAAGAGAGACTGTTTCCATATGGGGCGGTTCCACTTTGGGATCGCCCCAGAAAATTTGGGGGGCAGTCGGAAAGAATGAGGTGTTATTATGTTGTGGACAGTTGTCGCAATTCTAGTGGTTCTGTGGCTGGTTGGGTTATTAACCTCGACCACTTTCGGAGGGCTGATTCATCTGTTGCTCGTCATCGCGTTGATTGTGTTTATCGTCAATATGCTGACGAACCGACGTAGTGCGCTATAAACGTGCTGCACTGCATTGTACATCCGCGACATTGCGGGTGTATTTGACCGCTGCAAGGCGGTGATCCAGCGGCAACGCCGTTTGATCATAAATCTGGAGAAGGAGTTACTATGAGTCCACTTGTAGATCAAAACATCGTCACTCGCGACGATAGCAACGGAGTATGGGGTACATTAGTGGTGGTAATAGTGGTAGTTTTTGCACTGTTACTGATTGGCTATTTTGCATGGTACCAACCATCGCAACAGGTTACACCGCAAACTACCATTATTAACACGCCCAACACACCTGCGCCTGCAGCTGCGCCTGCAACTGCGCCTGCACCCATCAACATCATCAATACGCCCACACCCGCTCCTGGGCCAGCTGGCGCTCCGGGTGCCACTGGCGCGACCGGTGAATCCGGCTCCCCAGGCGCAACCGGGGCGACCGGGTCTACCGGCAAAACCGGAGCTCCGGCTCCTAACGCCGCTCCGAAATAGCAAACGAAACAGTTCAGTCACCTAACCCACGCCCCCATTCATGGGGCGCATGACCGTAGCCCCGGTATTTATGCCGGGGCTACGCGGAGCGGGCTACCGCTATCGTTTTAATTCACAGGATATAAGGATAATAAGGATAAAAGGGCTGGAAAAAATTCTCACACGGAGTTTATTCCATTACCTGCTATCCTGACCATCTGCTAGCCTGTGAATTAAAGCATTGGGGCAGGATGCCATGACACGATTGCATGCAGGACAGATCCTGAATCAACAATATTTCGTGCCTTTTCCCCCTTTTCGTGGTAAAATCCCCCTATGTATGAGGAAATTGAGGCGGATATTGTGGCGCTGGACCTGGAGACCACCGGGTTATCTCCGCGGCACGACCGGATTGTGGAGTTCGCCGCCGTGCGCTGGCGTGCGGGGGTGGAGGTGGCCAGTTTTCAGTCGCTCTGCCACCCGGGGCGGCACATCCCCGACGGGGTGATCCGTGTGCATGGTATCACCAACGAAATGGTGGCCGACGCGCCGTCGGTGGCGCAGGTATTGCCGGATTTCCTCGACTTCTGCGCCCAGGCCGATGTGGTAGTGGCGCACAACGCCCCGTTTGATATGGGTTTCATCCGCGCCGCCTGCGCGAGTGCCGGGCTGGAATGCTTCGATGTGCCGGTGGAGGACAGTTGCAATCTGGCGCGGCACAACTTGCCCGGCAGCCCCAGCTACAGCCTCACCACGCTGAAGCGGCTGCTCAACATCGACACCGGCCGCGCCCACCGCGCGCTGGAGGACGCCCGCGCCTGCCTCTACGTCTACCTGCACTGCCTCAACCACACCCCCCTGCCCATAGGCCGCCTCCGCGAGTTGAACCACCTCCCCGCGCACCTGTCATTGCTAGAAGAGGCGTTGAATACCGGCACCGTGGTGATGATCGAATACCGCGACACCCGCGGCATCCCCAGCAGCCGCGCCATCCAGCCGATGTCGGTGCAAGGCGGGGCAGTAGTAGCCCACTGCCACCTACGCGGCGAACTCCGCCACTTCACCATGGTGCGGATCGAGCGGGTTTGGCGGGTGGAGGAGGAATGAGGGGGTATAGCTCTTGTAGAGGCACATGAATGGGCAGAGAATACGTAATGTTTAATCGGGGACTGTCCTCTCCCAGTCTTAGGTTTATCGTGGCATGGGCGTCTCGCCCATGAGAACGGGCCACATTGGGACGGGCCAATGCGGAGAATGGCGTTCTCAGGAGTTGTAGCCCGCGCCCGCCGTGGCGCGTATTTGCTTACATATTTGCGCCTCGGAATTACATCTTCGCGCCACGGCGGGCGCGGGCTACGGGGCAGGCGGGACGCCTACGTTCCCAGGGATGCCCCCTGAGGTTATGTGTTATTTGCCGTTCTCATGGGCGGGACGCCCATGCTACGAGTACTTACCCGCCCACCAGCTCCCATTCCGCTCTGCGGCGCTGGTAGAACTCCTCATCGTAGGGGCCGAGTTCGAATTTCAGGGGGAGGGGTTCGCGACCGTAGCGGGTGAGGGCGGCGACGAGGAGGTACTGGTAGGCTTCGTTGTGCGGGCGCAGGGTGACGGCGCGACGTAGTTGTTTGATGCCGATCTCTAGGCGGCCGGTGGCGATGGCCATGCTCGCGAGGCGCACCAGGTAGTAATCGTCGAAGGAGGCCAGCTCCACGGCCACTTGCAGATGCTCATAGGCTTCCTCGAGCAGGTTCAACCGCTGGCAGAGGGTGGAGATGCGGAATTGGTAGAAGGCGATCTTCGGCTCCTGCAAGGCGGCGCTGGTCAATTCGTTCTTCGCCTCATCGAACAGCCCCATGCGCTCTAGCACGTCGCCCAGTTGATAGCGATAAAACCCGCGCTCGCCCTCCAGTGTCACCGCCAGCCGGTACTGCGCCAGCGCCTGGCTGAACATGCCGTAGCGCAGATACAGATCACCCAGGCTGGAGTGCGGCTCCGCCAGCATCGGCGACATCTCGATAGCCTTCTGGTAGGCGGTTATCGCCAGGGGGATCTGCTCGGCCACCACATAGGCATCAGCGAGGCGGGTCTGGAAATGGCCGTTGGTTTTATCGAGTTTCAGCGCCCGCTTATACTCGGCAATCGCCCGTGCGATGCGTCCATTGCGGATATAGGAATCAGCCAAGCGCACGCGCAGATACGCAGTCTCCGCTTTCAGGTCGTCATCACGATCCTGTTCCTGTTCATATCCGCGTTGCATGTCCTGCAACTCACGCCAGCGCTTCTGGGCAAAATCATCTATCATCTATTCTTCCGCCTAACTGGGTAGTCATTATATCATTACCCACCTGGGTACGGAAGTAACGGCCCCCCCCCACTATGAAAAATAGTGGAGGGTTTTTGAAGATAAACAAAGGGTATTATAATTGCGAGTATGGGGAATTATCCTCTACAGTATTGCCAGTGATGCTGCTACTGACATTAACATTGCCTGATGCCGGGTCATAATCCCACGACGTGGCGACACTGGCGGGTCTATTGGGATCAAGTGGGTTCACCGGTATGCCGGGGTGATCAGTATAGCCAGAGCTCTGCAGATACGGCCCTTTGTAAGTGTTGGCCAATACCGGCTCGGCCGCGCCACCTACCCACCCATTGGGGGTACCACTGGCTACAATATCCGGCAAGGTAGCAGGGTAGACGCCGGTATCCGCCTGAAAACGCATCACTGCATGGCGGATTCTCCCCAGGTTTTCCCGCATGTTCGCTTCTTTTGCCCGCCGTGTAGCTGACATCAGACGTGGTATCACAATCAAAGCTAAAATCGCAATTACTACAATTACGATGAGCAACTCCACTAGTGTAAATCCGCGTGATATTCTCTTTTGATAGTTCTTCATATCCTGCCCTCGGTTAACGGAACATATACCTCCCGCTTTCCTTAGCATTTATACCCGTATCAATATATTTTATCCCATCTTCACTGGTATATGTGTGGTAGATAATTAACATGACGTTAAAATCACCGATTCTTATCAGTTATCTGCGACGGCGTGGGCGGTTTCGTGGTGTTTCCGCCGGGGTGGCGCCAGCCGCAGGTTTCTCGGGGGACGCTGCAGCAGGCGGCGTCCCTGGAGTGGCATTAGCCTGGCCAGGGCGGCGCCGGCGGCGGCGCGGGCGCTGGCTGGTTGGCGCGTCTGTGCTACTGGTCGTCGTATTCTGCTCACGCATCTCAGGGACAAAATCGTCGATGATGATTATCTTGCCCGGTTCGTCGTAGAAACCCTCTTCGCTGGTAACGATCATCTCTTCCGGCTCGTCCATTTGGGGTGCGCAGCATTTACCGGCGCAGGTGCCGCCAGTCAGTTCATCCACCGGGATCCATGCAGGAGGCTCATTTTCCACCGCCACCTCCACCTGGCGGCCCAGCAGATTCACGCGAAGCACTTTGCCCGGGCCGTTTTGCGTCTGCACGGTGGAGTTCACCCGCGGCAGCTCGCCACGCATCTCATTATACATATCATTTTCAAAGGCCAGGCAGCACATCAGCCGCCCACAGGCCCCGCTGATCTTCTGCGGATTCAACGCCAGCCCCTGTACCTTGGCCATACTGATAGAGACGGGGGCAAAATTGTTCAGAAAGCTGGAGCAGCAGAGGCCGCGCCCGCATATTCCACAGCCATTGATTAGCTTGGCTTCATCGCGCACACCCACCTGGCGCAGCTCGATACGCGCGTGCAGCTCCCGCGCCAGCTCCCGCACCAGCTCGCGGAAATCCACACGGTTCTCCGAGAGAAAGTGGATCAGCACATTGGAGGCATCCAGGCTGATTTGCGCGTCGATGAGTTGCATCGGCAACTTTAGACCTTCCACATGCTGGCGACAAGCCACCAGCGCCGCCCCCTCGCGGGCCCGGTTATCGCTGTTGCGTTTGATATCGTAGGCAGTCGCCCGGCGCAGCACCGTATCCAACGGCGGCGCACCATCTCCGGGCATATTATATGGCGGCTCTTTCACCACGCCCAGCTCCACCCCGCGCGCGGATACCACCACTACCTGCTCGCCGCGATAATAGCTCTCTCCCCGTGGATCAAAATAGTATATTTTCCCCGCCGTGCGGAGGCTGATGCCTACGACAATGGGCATTTCTTCACATCATTCCGGACAACACGGTGCCCTGGGTATATCTCTTTAAGCGGCATATTCTACCGTCACAACAGTATGTAATCCGCCACGCACATTAAAATCGCCCGTCACCGTCATGCGGCGCGGAGCGCAGGCGGCCACCAGGTCGTCCAGTATCTGGTTGGTCACCGCCTCGTGGAAAGCTCCCTCGTTGCGGTAAGACCAGAAATACAGCTTCAGCGACTTCAACTCCAGACAGAGCTTATCCGGCACATAGCTGATGTTGATGACGGCGAAATCCGGCTGCCCGGTCTTCGGACAGACGCAGGTGAACTCCGGCGTGCTGATATTTATCGTATAATCCCGCCCCGGATTTGGGTTCTCAAAAGTCTCTAATTCGCGACCTGGCTGCGTGGACATCTGACCTCTCTCTTTCCCGTACATCGTCCAAAAAACGATGACTTATGTATATGATACAAGAAAAGTGACGTTTCGCGCCAATTTGAGGGTAATTATTGTCGAAGATCGTTTTTAGTGTCAAGCCATGATCCCTGGCCTGGCCGTGAACGGCCAGGCTGGAGGACCTACGACCGATCGGCCTTCGGACGGGACGGTTTAAGGAAAGCGTGCCCACCCGAAGGGGTGATGGAAACATCTTTCCACCACCCTTTCAGGGTGGGATATCGAAGACGATTCATACCCGGCGCTTACGCACCGGGCTATATTCCATCACCGATTCGCGGTGGATAGTTTTGCGCTGGGATTAAAATCCCGGCTGCGTGGCGCTACGCGCCGGTCGTCCGCCTTCGCGGACTTGTCTGAGCCAAACAATAGCGCGCTTTAGCGTGCTTGCCGCCTGGCCGCCATAGCCAGGATGGCGACGGCGGGTTGTTAGCCACCTCCTTCGGGGGACGTATTCACTACTTATATTCTCTTCGTGCCTTCGTGGTTCACTTCACCCCTTCACCCCTTCGCCCCTATCAACAACTCCTCTACCGTCACCTGCTCGCCGGTCCAGTCAGGGTGGAGGCGGTGCAAGCTGCCGTTGAGGCTGGTGGCGCCGTTCTGCAACAGCACGGCCTCGATGTCGGCGCTCTCGCGGGCGTCGTTGGGCAGGCCGTCGGGCCAGTCGATGGTGGGCAACTCCGGGGTATATTTTGCCCCGTGTTTCACCTCCAGGCACTGCGCCAGGTAGAGCGCTTGCGCCAACCCGGCGGTGAAGTAGGCGCGTTTGCGCGCTACCTTGGCCAGCGTGCGTAGCAGGCGATATTTCAACGCACGGCCGCTCTCCGCCACGCCGAATTTGTCGATACCGAAGAGAGAAGGCGCGGTCTCGCTGGTGAGCAACGCCAGGTCGGTGAGCCGGTCGATCTCGGTGAAGGCCGCTGTCAGGTGTGCGTCCCAGGTGAGGTACTCCGGGCGCGGGCGCGTCTGCGGGTCGAAGGGGATGATCTCCAGATCCTCCAACGCCACCGTGCCGTCCGGGCGGATGAAGTCCAACGGCACCGCCAGCCGCGGCGAAGCGTGCTTGCGCAACACCTCCGACACCTGCGATAGCCGCTCGTTGAGCGCGGCGAAGAGGCTCTCCAGCCCCAGATAATCGGAGTAGCCCCAGAAGCGGCTGCCGGTCCGGTAGTTGGGGATGTGGATAAGCGGTATCGCGTCGATGCTTGTCTCCTCCACTGCCAGCGGCGCGTGGTCAGCGTAGAGCGCGCTCAACGGCAGCTCCTCCTCCGGCTGCAACGTCACCGGGTCGGCGCGATGCAGCAGGCGGCGCACTTGCCCAGGAGTATGGACATCGCGCCGCAATAGTGTCTCATCGCCCAGCATACGCGGCCAGCCCAGGGTGGCGCCGCGCATACCGCGCACGTTGTCCGGGTCGATATCCGGCACGAAGATCGCCGCCGACACCTCCTCGATGCGCGCGCCACGCGGCGTCCAGCGCACCGAGAGCACCGCGTCGCCCCGGAAGGAGGCGGCCAACGAGGCCTCATAACCCACCAGCCGCAGGTCACTGGCCATCACCAGTTTATCCAGCGCCGCCTGCGTCGCCGGATCGACGACATGGAAACGCGGCGTCTCGCCGAAGAGGATATCGGCGCAGGTTTTGCTGATAATCCCCGCCAGGTTCGCCGTCAGGTAGCGCTGCATGCGCCGCGTCTCCGCCGGGCGCACCCGGAAAGCCTCCTCATGCCGCCCCTCGAAGAGCAGTTCAAAGCGCCGGTAATTCTCCCACCGCGCCGCATCCGCCGCTGTATACCACAAATCCGCCATCATACGCCCCTCCATTACTAAGATGATAAATAATAGCAAACGTGCGTTTGATTTGTCAATAGGGAAGTAGTTTTTCTATTGAACCACGAAGGCACAAAGGCACGAATAGGTTAGGATACATGGGTACCCTGGGAGCGCAGGCGTCCCGCCTGCCCGTAGCATGGGCGTCCCGCCCATGCGAACGGGGTTGCGATTCTTATGTTTTTTTCAACACAGAGGGCACGGAGAAAGTAAGTGGGGCTAGCAGTTGTTAACCACGTCCTTTAGGGCGTGGTGAGGAGCGCGGCCCTGCAAAAGTTTAGATATTTAGACCTTAGCGGGGCCGCGCTAAGGCTTGGCACCCTTCCAGACATCAATCCCTTTGCCCATTCTCCACAGAATTTGGAACTCCTACTTCACCCGCTTCTCCCACACTCCATCCCCACCAAGTTTATGGGGGAATTTATCGCCCGCCAGCCATTTTTTTGCCGCGGGGTCGTCGCGCAGGTAGGCGTCCCAGAAGGCAGTGGTGCAGATGAGTGTATCGTTATTGATGGTAGCGTCGCCGGGCAGCGCTTTGCCGGTCAGGCGTTTGCCAGAGAAGACCATGTGGTCGGCGTCTTTGAAGGTGACCAGGTATTGGTCGGCGTTGCGGATATTGTCGTAGGGCACGCGACGCAGGTCGGCGGTATCCTCGATGAAGTCTTTGGCGCCGGTGATATGCAGTAGCGGTGTTTTAATACCGGCGTATATCAGTGGGTAAGCTTCCTTATTGCCGAAGACCGGCGAACTGATAGCGATACCCGCCTTCATGCGTGGCTCGGGCTGATTGAGTGGGCTACCCATCCCCGCCGCGACCAGCGTGGTAAAACTGCCGAAGGAGTGCCCGGCGATGCCAACGCGGTTCATATGCATCCGGCCTTTCAGCGCTTTATCATCGTCGTTCAGCCGTGTCAGTTCATCCAGCACGATGGCGATATCCTTTTGCCGGTTCAGCGCATTCTGCGGGTCAAGGGCAGCGTTGCGCATGGCGGCGAGTGGGTTTTGCTGGCCCTTCCACACGGAGGTGTCGCTACCGATGTGGGTGACATGCACCACTAGATAGCCGTAACTCGCCCAGTGTTGCCCCAGGTAGCTGTAGCCGTCGCGTGAGCCGCCCAGCCCATGCGAGAAGACGATCACCGGGCACGGGGCGGTGGCCAGCTTCGGGTAATATATCTTCACCGGCACCGCGCGCTTGCGCGTAGCGTCCTGCCACTCGGCGGTTATCTCCGCCACGGCATCGGGGCCAGGTTTCTCGGTGTAGTTCACCACCTTACTAGCCTGCACCGGCAATGGGCGTGGCCATACACGGGTGAGGCCGTATGCAGCCAGCAGCAACATGACTATGGCGGTTATGGCGATGAATGTGCGCATGAAATTCCTCTAAATCATTATACCACTGTTCCCGTCCCTTGCCGCTGCATCCACAACAGCATTGTTTATAGCACCCATCCAGTTCGCCCAGCCGTGAACGACTGGGCTAGTGGGCTTCGCCGATCGTCCTTCGGACGGGACGAATTAACCATGCCCGTCCCGCCCGAAGGGCGATCGGCCATAGGCCCTCCAGCCTGGTCGTTCACGGCCAGGCCAGGGATGAGGGCTTGTGGCTAAAACCGTTATGTCTGCCGCCGCATCCACAACAGCAGAAATGCCAGCAGCAGCGGGCAGAGGGTGCTGGTGGCGATGCCGAGATTGAGGGCGGAGTGGTCGGCGATGATGCCGATGGCCCAGGGCATGAAGATACCGCCAGCATTACCGAAGCCCCCGAGCAGCCCGAACATGGAGGCGCCGCCGCGCGGGTAACGGTCGGCGGTGATGCCCAGCATACTGGGCCACAGCGCGCTACCCGTGAACCCGACCAATATCGCCGCGCCCAGCGCCAGCCCGCGCCACGGGGAGAAACTGGCCAGCAGGAAAAGCGCCGCCGACACCCAACAACTGATCAGCATAATGGTCACCGGCTTCACGCGCGTGCCTAGCATCCCCGCACCCATCCGTGCCACGGTCATCGCCACCGAGAAACCCAGCAGCGCCATGCCGCCGATCCATTTGCTATACCCCAGGCTCTCCTCGGCATAGGCGGGCAGCCACTGGGCAATGCCTACCTCAGCGGATCCGGCGAGGAAGATACCCAATAGCGCCACCAGAAAGACCGGCTGCCGCAACAGGTCACGTGCGCGGGTGCGCGTTTGCTCTGTGCCCACCAGATGGGGGATATGCAACTGCAGGAAGCCGATGGCCACCAGCACGGGCAATATTATCAGCAGAAAACACAGCGTGCGCCAGCCGATCCCCGAGCGCAACGCCAGCGAGCCAGCGAGCACCGTCACCACCGCCCCCACGCAGTAGAAGGAGTGCAGCCAGTTCATCGCCGCGGTGCGTCGCTCCGGCTGGAAGGCGCAGACGATGGGGCTCAGCACCATATCGAGCACGCCGGCCCCGAAGCCCATTAATGTCACCGCCGCCAGCACCGCCGGGTAGTCGGGGGCGAAACCGAGTACCAGCAAGCCGACCCCGACGAGGATATTGCCCAGCACCGCGAAAAGTTTCGGCCCCCAACGGTCGGCCAGCGGCCCGGTGATGAGGATCCCCGCCACCAGTCCGATGAAGGTCATCGCCCCGATGCGGCCCAGTTGTTCGTTAGTGAGTGGATGCCCAACCCCCAGCGACGCCCCCAGCGTGGTGAGGAAGACGGGGATAAGATTCACCGCCACCGCCAACGACATCATGCCCGCGTAATTCACCGCCAACGCGAAAGCGAGCGAGGTTTTCTGTGAAGTCATATCTACTGCAAAACTTTCTTAACGTGGGTTCCGCCCACAGCCAAATATCAGTATCTGCCCTGCCTGCAATCGTGGCATGGGCGTCCCGCCCATGCCACGATAACCCACAACGCGCAACTTTTCTATACCTTTATTCATCGGAAAAGGACAAATATCCGCGCACATTATCGCATGATATCCCATCGTGCGCCAGCTTCGTTACTCTCCGGTGGTGATGAAGCGGATCAAACGTTCTGCGCGGAAATATTCATCTATCTCCGCGTGACCCTGGCCGGCGACCACCACCAGTTCACCCGGCCCACCCAGCTCCTGGTAGCGTTTGATTAACTCGGCAGAGTTCGGTTCCAACGGTATCACCGTGTCATTATCGCCGTGGATATGCAGGATGGGCACGTGGGCGCGGGCCAGCGGTTGCAGCCGCTCAATGGGATTGTAATTGGCTAGCTCGCGCTGCAGCTGTTCCGTCGTAATGCCGAAGGTCTGTGCCGCTTCATCTAGCCCCGGAAATAATCTGATATCGCATACCGTGTAAATCCCTGCAATACGCAGGACCAGCGTCGGGTGCTCCGCGGCCCAGTTATATATCATCAACCCGCCCCGGCTTTGCGGCAACAGGACAGCCTGGGCGGCGAGATTAAATTGGCGGGTGATCGCCGCGTAGAATTGGGTATAGACCTGCCGCCCGCTGATACTGCCGAATGATTCACCGACATCCATGCCCACAAAAGCCATATTCGCGCGCAGCACTGGCTCGATAATGCCATCAATACGCGCCCCGAGCGGGGTGCCAAACGAGGGCGCGTGCCATACCCAGTCGATAGTGTCCGTGGCGACTCGCGCTGTCGGCAGAATCACAAAACCAATCCGCCCGGCGACCTCTACCTGCACCATCCTGCCGCCGTATTCGGCGACATCCAGCATTTCAGCTGTCATAATTACTCGCCTTCAGGCACTAAATCGTCGGCATCACGTTGCCGCCACACACCGGGATATAGGCGCCGGTGATGAAGCTGGCCAGGTCGGAGGCGAGGAAGGCCACCACATTGGCGATCTCCTGGTCTTCACCGCGCCGTTTGAGCGGCACGTTCTTTTCATACTCCACCTGGCGCTCCGTACCATCCTGGCGATATTTATCGCTGACCGTCCAGCCCGGCGCTACCTGATTAACGGTGATGGCGTGCTCCCCGATCTCCTTCGCCAACACGCGCAACACCCCATCCATGCCACGCTTGCCCGACACATAGGCGGACTGTGACTGGGCGGCCTGCATCGCGCATTCGGTATTGATGCCGATCACCCGGCCCCACCCGCGGCTGATCATCGCCGGGACAAAGGCCTTGACCATAAAGACATTATGCAGCACACAGGAGCGGAACTGACTCTCGTAATCCTCCGTGGCCTGCTCCAGCACGCTCGTCCAGTTATATTGGCTGACGGCATTGTTCACGATGATGTCAGGATCGCCCAGGGCGCTCACAATCGCGACCCGCATCGCCTGCACGCTTGGCTGATCGGTGATATCCGCTTGCACTATCATGCCGCGCACCCCCAGTGCCTGCACCTCGGCCAGCAGCATCTCGGCACATTCCCGGTTGCGCAGGTAATGAATGGCCAGATCGGCCCCACACCCCGCCAGCGTGCGCACCATCACCCGCCCCAGCTCCCCGGTGGCGCCAGTAACAACGGCGACTTTTCCTTTTAAATCTATCTGCATCTGTCAATCTCCTTCAAAAATAGTTCCACGTTTCAAGTTTCAAGGCTGGTTTAGCGTGTTCAAATCCAGCCAGCCTGTTCCCCGGTATTTATACCGGGGTGGCACGTCCACATTATAGCGGTAAATGACGAGGTATTATACTCTAATGACTCAATCTCTCATCCTCATTAATTATTAGTTGTGCTTCTTCAGGTGAAAGAATTACTGTATGGTTTGTGATTGTACTATAAGGTTATTCAGTAGTTATAATCCCTAGTTTTTTCCACTATAATCATAAGCCACAATTCTACTTGAAGGAGGCGGCGTTATTATTATCGATCCAAATTTTCGATATTTTACCCATTTTTGATCACCCTAGAAGAACCCGTGTCAATGTCAACGATCATAATAGAAGCCTCCTTGCTTTGATAACCATAATCACAAATCATGATGTTGTTATCTGACAAATACGATATCTGTGGGTTTGTATTATGTCGCAAAATATCGCTATTCAGCTTAATCTCCTTAGCATTCATTTCAGAAGATATGACTCGCATCCCACCTTCATAGACGTATGCTATATAACCATCATGCACAGCAATATTGCCAATTTTTTTCAATGGCAGTTTATTGCCATTGTCATACAGCAATCTACCATTGGAATATATTACTTTGTTTTGTACTTTAATCCATTCGTCGCGTAAATCTCCACTTTGATGTAGCCTTAGCATATATACTATCGCATATACTGCTATCGCAATTGCGAGCACAACACCGGCCATGTACTTTTTATTATATATTACAGTTTTTATATTGCAGCATCCTGTTCCGCGCCATTCTGTTTTGTGAATCATAACTTAACGCCTGACCATTGTAAATAGCGGGTTTCCTTTGTCCTGGAACATGATCTGACGAAACTATCAAGGGATTGAAATCCCGGCTGCAGGGCACTGCGTGCCGGTCGTCCGCCTTCGCGGACTTTACTGAACTGAATGATAGCGCGCTTCCCGAAGGCTGTGAGCTTGTCGAACAGAGCGTGCTTGATCTTACTTGTAGGCCATAGCCAAGATGGCGACGGTTTATAGCCACGTGCTTTAGCGCGTGGTGAAGGAGCGTAGCCCCGTTCTCATGGGCAGGAACCCCCGTCAAGTATAATACCATTCGAGGTCACCTGCGCATCAGCATACGCCGTATCTTATTGAATCCCTGTACCAGGTTGACCACCGGTTTGAAGTACCACCCCTGCATCTCCTGCGCCACCTCGCGCAGGTGCTGGCGGATGGGCAGGTGTTGCGGGCACAGTTTTTCGCATTTGCCACAATCCTGGCACAACGAGGCATAGGCGGGCTGGCCGCCGTCCATGCCGCAGGTGTAGGCCACATAGCTGATCTGCGAATTCCTGTCGTGAAAGAGATTTTTCGTGTTATAGGTGCTGAAGCAGAAGGGGATATTGACACCAGCGGGGCAGGGCATGCAGTAGCCGCAACCGGTGCAACCCACCTTCAGTTGCGCGGCGATAGTAGTCTTCACCTCGTCAATGAGCTGCAGTTCCGCGCCGGTCAGCGAGTTGGGGGCGGCTTCGCTGGCAATGCGGATATTCTCCTCGATGTAGGATTCCTCGTTCATCCCGGAGAGCACGCATGTTACTTCGGGGTGATTCCACACCCAGCGCAACGCCCACTCGGCCGGCGTCCGCGGCACCGCTGCTTTGTCCCACACCGCCTGCACCGACGCGGGCATCTTCCCCACCAGGTTGCCGCCGCGCAGCGGCTCCATGACGACTACGCCCAGCCCCTTGGCCGCGGCATATTCCAGCCCCGCTTTTCCCGCTTGGAAGTGTTCATCCAGGTAGTTGTACTGGATCTGGCAGAAATCCCACGGGTAGTCATCCACAATAGCCTTAAACTGGTCGAGATCGCCGTGGTAGGAGAAACCGATGCGCCGCACTTGCCCCGCCGCCCGCGCTCGCTCAATAAAACCCTCCACCCCCAGCTGTTTGGCGCGTTGCCAGCCTTCCAGCGTGTTGATGGCATGCATCAGGTAATAATCCACCCGGTCGGTCTGCAGCCGCTGCAGCGAGGTGGCCAGATAACGTTCCATGCTCGCCACCGAGTTGGCCATCATCAGCGGAAGTTTGGTGGCAATGAGCACCCGATCTCGGTACCCCTTCGCCAGGATACCTCCCAAGACCGACTCACTATTCCCATAGGCATACGCCGTATCAAAGTAGTTCACCCCACCCTCGATAGCGCTGATAATTTGCCGCTCTGTTCGCGCAATATCGGTGTGTTTATCCAGCAGGGGAAAGCGCATACAGCCGTAGCCCAAAATAGAAACACGATCCCCCGTTTGCCCCATTTGTCGGAATAACATCGGCACACCCCCACTCTTTGTATGCATTAATTATAACATCTTCTGCGGGGGAGAACGTCTTGGGGAGTGCCGCTCCAGGAGTTATATTGAAGTAGTTGTGTAGGGGCGCAAGGCTTGCGCCCACGGCTTAAACTCTCAATATAATGGTCATGTTCTCGATACCCCGCTCTTAGGGCACATGCCATGTGCCCCTACATATCACTGTGGCAAACTCCCGCTTATCTGCTACAATAGCAGTAACTGGAGAACACACGTGCATAGCAGTAACGAAGATATTCTGGGCGGGTTGAATGAACGGCAACATGAGGCGGTGACCTGGGGGGAGGGGCCGTTGCTCATCTTCGCTGGGGCGGGGAGCGGCAAGACGCGGGTGCTCACCCACCGTATCGCTTACCTGATGCGCGTGCATGGAGTGGGCGCGGAGCAGATTCTGGCGGTCACCTTCACTAATAAAGCGGCAAAGGAGATGCAGTCGCGCATCTCCCGGCTGGTGGGGCGGCAAGCGGGCTACATGTGGACGGGCACCTTCCACGGCACCTGCGCGCGCATCCTCCGCCGTGATGGCGAGCGCAGCGGGGTGGCGAAGAACTTCGTCATCTTCGATACCGATGATCAGCTCACCGTCATTAAGGACTGCTTCAAGGAGTTCAGTATCGACCCCGCCCGGCTGAAGCCGAATGTGGTGCTCAATCGCATCAGCAGTGCGAAGAACGAGCTAATGACGCCGGATGAGTATGACGATATCGCCAAAACCCCCGACATGAAGGCCACCGCACGCGTCTACCACAGCTATCAGGAGCGGCTGCGTAAAAACCATGCGCTGGACTTCGATGATCTGATCATGGAGACGGTGAAGCTGCTACGCAATGTTGAAGAGGTGGTTGAGGAGTACCGCGAGACTTTCCGCTATATCTTCGTCGATGAATATCAGGATATCAACCGCGCCCAGTATGAGTTTATCTCGTTATTAGCCTCGAAATACCGTAACATCTGTGTGGTGGGCGATGACGACCAGAGCATCTACACCTGGCGCGGGGCGGACAGCAGCCTGCTGCTGCGTTTCGAGAAGGACTACCCGGAAGCGCATGTCATCAAGCTGGAGCAGAACTACCGCTCGCCGCAACTCATCCTTGATGCCGCCTATGCGGTGATTCGCGAGAACAAAGTGCGCAAGGAGAAGCGCCTGTGGACGGAGCGCAGCGGTGGCGAGAAGATCCAATGCTACCTGGCCAATGACGAGCACGGCGAGGCGTATTTCATCGCCAGCGAGATCGCCACCCAGGTGAAGAGCGGCACGCATAAATACTCGGAGATCGCCGTCCTCTACCGCATCAACGCCCTCTCCCGCGTGCTCGAGCAGATGATGATCAGCCAGGGCATCCCCTACCGCATCGTCGGCGGGTTGAAATTCTTCGCCCGCAAGGAAATCAAGGATGTCGTCAGCTACCTGCGCGTCCTCTACAACCCCGACGACAGCATCAGCCTGCGCCGCATCATCAACTGCCCGCCGCGCGACATCGGCGCGAAAACCGTCTCCAAGCTGGAAGAATTCGCCGCCCAGCG
>JBBRXO010000048.1:0-21329 GCA_038248345.1 Armatimonadota bacterium
CTCGTGCCTGGAGCAGGGGTGTTATATCCCGTGCTGCACTACCCGCAGTGTTGATTCTGCTGATACTGGCGATGGTGGCAGAGAGCATGTTCGCCGCCCGGTCACGCATTGATCTGCGTGCGAGCGAGGGACGGAGCCTCGCCATGATGACGAATATCTCCGATGTCGTCGGCATAATACGGACGGATGGCATCATGGCCTACAAAAGCCCGAATATCACCCACTTGTTTGGCTGGTTGCCGGAAGATTTGGTAGGCAAAAAAGGCTGGGACACTGTCCACCCGGATGATCTGGAACGTATACAGGGGGCATTTGGGAAATTGCTCCAGGCAGAAAATCTTTCCATGATGGTCGAGTACCGGTATAGATGCAAAGATGGCAGCTATAAATGGATTGAGTTAACGGCCATAAATATCATCAATAATCCCGATATCAATGGCGTACTGTTGAATTACCATGATATCTCCAAGCGCAAGCAGGCACAGCTGGAATTGGCACGGCTGAGTAACCAGAACGATATGATTCTGAATTCGGCAGGTGAAGGAATCTTAGGGCTGGATGCCCAGGGGAATCATATAGTAGTGAATCCCGCTGCACTAGCTATGCTTGGCTATTCAGCGGAAGAGTTGATAGGTCGCAACAGTCACAACATTTTACATCACACAAAAACAGATGGCAGTCCATATCCGCGGGAAGATTGTCCTATCAATGCTGCATTCCACGATGGCAAGGTACACCGGAAAAGTGATGAAATCTTCTGGCGCAAAGACGGTACTAGTCTCCCGATAGAGTTTGTCAGCACTCCGGTTTATGAAGACGGGGTAATAAGCGGGGCGGTGATAACCTTCTTCGATATTACCGAGCGGAAACGTGCCGAAGAGGGATTGCGCGAGATCAATGTGGCCCTGGAAGCGCAAACACGGCTGGCCCAGGAGATGGCCGCGCAGGCACAATTGGCCAGTCGCGCCAAAAGTGAGTTCCTCGCCAACATGAGCCATGAGATCCGTACTCCGATGAACGGGGTCATTGGCATGACGGGATTGCTGTTGGAGACTGAGCTGTCTGATGAGCAGCGGCGTTACGCCGATACCGTGCGCACCAGTAGCGAATCACTCCTGGGGCTGCTCAATGATATCCTCGATTTCTCTAAGATTGAGGCCGGTAAGATGACTCTGGAGGCGCTGAATTTCGATTTGCAGAACCTGTTGGAGGATTTCGCCAGCACGATGGCATTACGCGCGCAGGAGAAAGGGTTGGAGCTGCTCTGCAGTGTAGCGCCGCAGGTCCCCGTGTTGTTATGTGGCGATCCGGGACGGTTACGGCAGATTCTCTCCAATCTGGTGGGTAACGCTATCAAGTTCACCCACAAAGGTGAGGTAGCAATCCACGTCACCCTCGATACCGAGACAGATGGCGATGCATTACTGCGGTTCACCGTGCGCGACACCGGCATTGGTATCCCTCAAGATAAACTCGGCATCCTCTTTGATAAATTCACCCAGGCAGACACCTCCACCACGCGCAACTACGGCGGCACCGGGTTAGGGCTGGCCATCTGTAAGCAACTGAGCGAGATGGCGGGCGGCGAAGTAGGCGTCGAGAGTATAGTTGGCCGTGGCTCCGAGTTCTGGTTTACCGTACGGCTGGCTAAACAGTCCGTTAACACACCTGCGAAGACGCTCCTCCCGGCTGACTTGCATGGAGTGCGCGTATTAATAGTTGATGATAATGCTACCAATCGGGAGATTCTTTATACTCGTATGGTTTCCTGGGGTATGCGCCCGACTGAAACGTCGAGTGGCCCGGCGGCGCTGGTGGCGTTGCAGCGGGCAGTGGATGAGGGCGATCCTTACCTGCTGGCGGTAATCGATATGCATATGCCCGATATGGACGGTGAAACCCTCGGACACGCTATCAAGGAGAATACTCAACTTACTGATCTCCATATGGTGATGCTCACATCGCTGGGGACACGCGGGGATGCCGCGCACTTCGCGGAGATTGGATTTGTCGGTTACCTCACCAAGCCTGCGCGACATCAGGAGTTATTTAACGTGCTCTCGTTAGCATTAGTTGATCAATGTGAAGTGCAACCGCAACCTATCGTGACACGCCATTCAGCGCGCGACTTAATGTGTATATTCACGGGCAGCAAAGCACATATTCTGCTCGCCGAGGATAATATCACTAATCAGCAAGTAGCGCTGGGCATTCTCCGTAAACTGGGATTACGCGCTGATGCAGTGGCCAACGGAGCCGAAACGTTAGCGGCATTGGAAGCTATCCCCTACGATCTGGTACTGATGGATGTACAGATGCCGGTGATGGACGGCCTGGAAGCCACTATGCTCATCCGCGACCAGAAAACGCCGGTCATTAACCATGATGTCGTTATCGTCGCCATGACTGCGCACGCGATGCAGGGGGACCGGGAAAAGTGTCTGGCTGCAGGTATGGATGATTACCTCACCAAACCGGTAACGCCACAGTTGCTAGCCGACATGCTGGAGAAATGGCTGTTGATCAAAAATGACGGCTTTGGCAATAGCCGGGCGACGCGCACCCAGGCGCTCAAATCCGATGCGAATGAGCTACCGGTTTGGGATCAGCAAGCGATGCTGGATCGGCTCATGGGCGATGAAGAGCTGGCCAGTACGATAATGGAGGGATTTTTGGCGGATATAACTCAACAAATGGAGATTCTAAAGGGGTATATTGAGAGTGGTGGTGCAGATGCTATCAAACGGCAGGCGCATGCCATCAAAGGTGCGGCAGCTAACGTTGGCGCCGAAAGATTGCGCGCCGTGGCGTTGAAAATTGAGAATATCGCATTGACTGGCGAGGTGGCTGTCGCTGGGGCGCTATTCTCCGAGCTGGACAAGCAGTTTGCCCGGTTACAAGAAGCGGTGGCGCACCACCGAACAAACGGGAAAGCATGAATATGCGAATATTGATTGCCGATGACGACCTCACCTCCCGTACCATGTTGGCTGCGGTGCTGAAAAAAAGCGGACACGAAGTAGTGGCAACCTCTAACGGTGCGGAAGCGTGGGAGGTAATGCAACACCCGGACGCTCCTCCGCTGGCCATCTTGGATTGGATGATGCCAATGATGGACGGGCCAGAAGTATTGCGCCAGATACGTGCGCTGGAGCGAGATCAACCCTCAACCGAGATCGCCCCTCGGCCAACGGATCGCCCCTACTTGATAATGCTCACCTCCCGCGGGGAGAAGGATGACATCATCGCTGGCTTGAACGCGGGCGCGGATGATTACCTGGCAAAGCCATTTCATCCGGGCGAGTTGCGCGCACGGGTCGAGGTGGGCCGCCGTTTATTGGAGATGCAGGCCGAATTACTGGCGGCGCGGGATGCATTGGCATTTGAAGCCACGCATGACCCGCTGACGGGGATATATAATCGTCGCGCTATCGAAGTCGCCCTTCACCGTGAACTCTCGCGTGAGCAGCGCAATCATGAGGGGTTGGCGGTGGCGATCTGCGATATAGACAAGTTTAAGAATGTCAACGACACCTACGGACACCTGGTCGGCGATGATGTGCTTTGTGGCTTTGTTGACCTGTTAGGTTCCCGACTCCGCGAGTATGATTTGCTGGGGCGCTTTGGCGGCGAGGAGTTTCTGGTGATCGCCCCGGGAATTAAAGACAGCGACATCGGGAAGCTGTTTGAAGCTTTGCGGAAGACCGTAGCTGATACCCCGATCTCCACACGCGATGGTGATGTAAATATCAGTATCAGTATTGGTGTACGGACGGTGCAAGAAAATGATACCATGGACACTGTCCTCGCCGCTGCGGATACGGCGCTGTATCAGGCGAAAAGCGAAGGACGTAACCGTGTCTACCAGAGTGATGTGGGGGAGATTTAGTGCGAGAATTGCATCAGTTATTTAAGAATAACCAGCTGTGGGTGGAGCAGATGACGCGGGAAGATCCGACCTTCTTCTCGCGTTTGGGTAATCAACATAGCCCCGAATATCTGTGGATCGGCTGTTCAGACAGCCGCGTGCCGGCGAATGAGATCACCGGCCTGCTCCCCGGTGAGTTATTTGTCCACCGTAATGTGGCTAATCTGGTCATCCACACCGATATGAACTGCTTCTCGGTGATGCAATATGCGGTGGAAGTGCTGCAGGTAAAACATATCATCGTCTGCGGCCACTATGGCTGCGGCGGGGTGAAAGCCGCGCTGGAAACCCACCCGCACGGCCTTATTGATAACTGGCTCGGCCACCTGCGCGACGTCTACCGCAAGCACGCCGCTTCTTTGAAAGATATCTCGCCGAAAGAGCAGCAGCTGGATCGCCTCTGCGAGCTGAATGTAATCGAACAAGTGGAAAACGTCGTCCAGTCCACCGTAGTACAAGACGCGTGGCGTCGTCAACAACCCCTGTACATCCATGGCTGGATCTACGGCATGACCGACGGATTGCTGAAGGATCTGCTAGTCACCCAGGGCGGGGATGAACACTTCGATAGAGGGGATCGCTGAAAGACCGTAGCATAGGCGTCCCGCCCATGGGAACGGGGGCTCAATTCAGAGCCTCAGATTTCTGCTGGGACTAAAGTCCCGGCTGCGTGGCACTACGCGCCGGCCGTCCGCCTTCGCGGACTTTTCTGACCTAATGGTACAGTGCCCTTTAGGGTGCTTGCCGTTGTTAGCCACCTCCTTTAGGGGGTGGTAAAATCGCCGCAGCCCCGTTCTCATGGGCCGGACGCCCATGCTACAGAACTTGCGCACTTTCCCCAAAACCTGATAACCTTAGTAGATACAGTCAATGGGGGTAAAACAGATGGCTTTACAGGGTTTCGTTCATCGCTATGGCGATCATATTGATACCGACGTTATCGTTCCGGCACGATTCTTGAATACTACCGATCCTGCGGAGCTGGCGACGCATTGTATGGAGGACGCCAATGACGGGTTCATTGCACGTGTGAAGGCGGGCGATATCATCGTGGCGGGCGAGAATTTCGGCTGCGGCTCCTCGCGTGAGCATGCGCCGATCGCCATCAAGGCGGCGGGCGTCGCGGCGGTGGTGGCCAAGAGCTTCGCGCGCATCTTCTTCCGCAACGCTATCAACCTGGGCCTGCCCATATTGGAATGCCCGGAAGCCGCCACCGATGCCGAGGCCGGTGACGAGATGAGCATTGAGCTGGAGACCGGCATCATCACCAATATCACCAAAGGCAAAAGCTACCAGTCCAGCGCCTTCCCTCCGTTCCTGCGGGAGATCATCGACGCCGGCGGGCTGGTGAACTTCGTAAAGAACAGCAAGTAGGGGTTGTCCCTACAGCGCCCCTATCACCGCAGCGCATACCGCTGCCGGGTCATCTGCCTGGGTGATGGGGCGGCCCACGACGATGAAATCAGCGCCAGCGGCCACCGCAGCAGCGGGGGTGGCAGTGCGACGCTGATCATCAGCAACCCCGGTGTCCGGGCGGATTCCCGGGGTGATGACCAGGAAGTCCGGGCCGCACGCGGCTTTAATGGCCGCCGCTTCCCGCGGGGAGGCTACCACACCGTCCAGCCCGGCCTGCTGCGCCAGCTTCGCCAACGCCACTACCTGCTCTTCCAGCGGGCGCGCCACGCCCATTTCGTCACGCAGCTCTTCGGGCGCCGTGCTGGTGAGCACTGTCACTGCTATGACTAGTGGACGCTGTGCCGCGGCCACAACATGTGCCGCTTGCGCCGCCGCCTGCATCATGCGCAGGCCGCCGCTGGCGTGGACATTGATCATCTGCCCACCGCAATTGATGACACTGCGCACTGCCCCGGCTACCGTGTTGGGGATGTCGTGAAATTTGCCGTCCACAAATACCGAACAACCCAGCGCACGCAACTCATGTACCACCCCCGGCCCGGCGGACATCAGCAGTTCCAGCCCCACCTTCACCCACGGGCGTTGCGGCGCCAGCAACCGCGCCATAGCCAGCGCCGAGGCGGCATCGGGGTAGTCAAGAGCGACGATCAATTGTGGTGTTTTCATAGCTGAATTATAACTTATGTGGTGCGAGAAGGGAAGTAAATTTGTAACTGTTCAGAGTTAGTAGCCTCAGACCGATCTACCCAGATAAATTTTCCACAAAATTAGAAAAGCAGCAGATTATGGGTTTACCGTGGCATGGGGGAGACGCCCGTGCCACGATACTACGTTTAAAAAAAATCTCGAAATAATCTTTTTTCCATGTTAATAATCCCGAAATCTATGGAATATACATATTAGAAGAGATTCCCCTATCTTTTTACTTGTCTATGAACAGCGGTTAAGCCGAATGCTCCTTGAGAAAGGACATTCGGCTTAACTGTTGTCGCGTCCTTTCTGCTGTTCGATATTGCCATTTCCGCGGAAACACTGGACAGAAGTGCGTGAAGCTGGTATCGTAAGATATTCCGATGAGGGATAAGCCGTGTGCTTGTCAGCCTCGTCGGTTTTATCGTTATTTAGACATGCGCCGGAGGAGTCACTGTGGGATCTGTATTGCTCACCAAAATGGGAAGTAAGCTTCTGAACGAAGAGTTGCGGGATCTTATACATGTTCGTCGTCCCCAGGTGACGATCGACCTCGCGCAAGCGCGCGAATTCGGCGACATCAGTGAGAATGCCGAGTATGAGACCGCCAAACGCGACCAGGGGATGATCGAAGGGCGTATCCACGAATTGGAGAACCTGCTTTCTTCTTCTGAATTAATCTCCCTGCCCGACAACCTGGAACAGGCGACCCTCGGAGTTGTGTTGGAGATCGAAAATTTAGCCACCAATCAGCCGCGCAGATATCAGCTGGTCAGCGAGCAGGAAGCGCATCTGTCAGTAGATTACCTGTCAGTAACCTCCCCGCTGGGCAAATCCCTCATCGGCGCCAAAGCTGGCGAGACTGTAACCTTCAAAGCACCCGCTGGCACCCGCTCCTTCAAAGTGCTGGCAATAAGCTGTCCGACAGAGTAACAATAGTAGCGGTTTTAGTGCCCGTCCCGTCCCGTTCGCCCAGCCGTGAACGACTGGGCTAGTGGGCTTCGCCGATCACCCTTCGGGTGGGAACGCTTTCCCTGAACCGTCCCGTCCGAAGGACGATTGGCCGTAGGCCTTCCAGCCTGGTCGTTCACGGCCAGGCCAGGGATGACCGGCTTATCACTAAATCCGATACTCCTTGGCGAAGCTCACGTTAGGTAACCCAGATAATTCTGATTATTGTATCATTAATCCCCCACAAATCGTTCAAAGTATGTTAAAATTTCATATTACTTTAGTTCTAGGAGGGGTTGCTATGAAATACAGGTATCACCGAGTTGGTTTCACTGCCGTCGAGTTAATCGCGGTCATCGTCGCCATAGGCGCGCTTTTCTCCACGCTTTTCCCGACGTTATTCAATACCCCGAAGACGCGCGCTACGCAGTGCATGAGTAACCTGCGGCAGTTGACTATAGCAGCATTAATGTACGCGCAGGAGCATGATGAAGCCATGCCGGGCGCTGACTGGGCGAAAGAAATGAGATCCGATTTCCGGGATACCGATATATTGATATGCTCGGAGGCGAAGGGAAATGTAGCCGCCCAAGGAGAGGACGCTCCGGTAAATTACGGCTACAACGGAATGTTGGTAAAGACAAATGGCAAAGGGATGGAACTGGGGGATATCAGTGGTGATCCAACCAACATGCTCATGCTGAGCGATGCTGCTCCCGTTAAAACTATCAAGGCCCCTGGCGTGATAGGCGGTACATTTGGGCGTACCGATAATGTAGTGGAAGTCGCATATCGCCATACTGGGAAAGCGATAATGGGGTTCCTTGACGGCCATGTAGAGTCGTCTGCGGCCGAACCAGATAGGAGAGATTATCGTATTCGGGTCAACCATGCCTATGCCAATCGCCTGGTATTGGATAATATCCCCAACTACGGTTCCTGCCTCACCACTCCGGTGGAGGTGGCAGACCCGCTGGGGCCGTGCATGGTGGGTGGTGACTTCTGCACCATACCGGTATTGCGTGCGGTGGCGGATGTGCTCAACCGGAAGCTGGCTGATGGGCATGAGAACAGTATCACCTATGGCACCTTCGCCGGGGAGCTGGCGGATGAATACCGCACCGGGGCCGTCGCCGAAGCTACAATTGTTGATAGTAGAGTGATCTGCGGCATCGGCTCAGACGTCCCGTCGCCCGGCATGGTAGCCATTGCGCGGGATGCCGTGGTGGTGATAAAGAATAGATCGAATAAAAATGTAGTGCCGGCAAATATGACGAGTGAAGAAGTGAGAACCTACTGGGCCAAACCGACAGGCCATACCATTACCTATGGACCAGCCAGCGGTACGCGGGCATTTTTCTATCAGAAGATCGGCTTGACTACTACATTTGATGACTCCAAAGCCACGCAGGTTGAGAATGAATATGCTATGGTGCGCATGGTCGCGAATGATCCCGAAGCTATCGGCTACTGCTCCGCCGCCTTCGTGGACCCGGAACAGGTAGAGATAATCGCGGTAGACGGCATCAGCTTCCCCAATCCAGACCCGAAAGCAAACAATGCCGACAAATACCTGTGGCCCACTGCCGCCCCCATCACCGCCTATCCCTACATGCGCACACTCTACGCCGGCGCCTCCGCCGAAGCGACAGAAGGAGCGAAGGACTTCATGGCCAAACTGCCGGCAGTACTCAAAGCCGTACAAAGCGGGCCGCTGTTCCGCACGAGCTATTTTTTGCCATAGCGCGAAGCTGACCGGGGAGAACCACGAAGACACGAAGGCACGAAGAGGGAAATTTTCTCTGTGTTCTCCGTGGCCTCTGTGTTAATATTTTCTTTCCCCTCTTCGTGTCTTCGTGTCTTCCCCGTAGTAAATGCTACAAGAACTTGCGCACTGCCTTCACACAAACTTGCACCAATAATCACATATACGTTATAATAGAAAGGTTTGCGCATAATGTAGGCTACTGTTGAGGTGTATGAGTGCAACCGCTTGAGGAGACACTGGCAGCTTGGGTGCCGGATTATTTCGGTGACGAGTATCTGCAGCTATATCAGTTCCCGGCGGAGCGGACTGAGCCGGAGGTAGCATTTCTGTCGGCAGAGCTACGGCAACGGGTGGCAGCGGATGCCCGATTACTGGATGTCGCGTGTGGACAGGGACGGCACGCAGTGGGGCTGGCGACGGCTGGTTTCCGCGTTACGGGGCTGGATTTTCAGCAGAATCTGCTGGATGCCGCCGCACAAAGCGCGAGCGAGCACGGAGTGGAAGTGACGCTGGTACGCGGCGATATGCGCGATTTGCCCTTCACGGGTGAATTTGATGCAGTGACGCTGATGTTCACGGCGTTTGGCTATTTTGATGATGCGGAGAATGCCCGCGTGCTGCAGGAGACGGCGAAGGCGCTGAAACCGGGTGGCTGGTTGATAGTGGATGTCGCCAATCGGGATGCATTGCTACGCAAGGCGCAGGAGAAAAGCTGGAAGCGCCTGCCCGACGGAATGGTAGTGGTGAGCGAATGGCAGTGGGACGTACGCGCCGGGCGCTACACGCACACACAGTTGCTCCTCGCCGAGACGGGGCGGCGGCAATTGCAACATTCGGTACGGGTGTATACCTGCACTGAATTAGAGACGATGTTGATAACGGCTGGCTTCAGGGTGGATGCCCTGCATGGCGGCTTTAATGGCGAGGCGCTCACGTTGGATGCGCCACGCTTAATAATTATCGCGCAGAAGGCGTGATTTAACATGCAGGTAATATTGGCCTGTAATAATAGACATAAGTATCAGCGCAGGAAATGAGAGCGGTGATACTTTTGCCGTGTTTAGCGTATTTGACCGGATTTTCGGATAAAAAAAGGAGTAAACCGTGCCATTAGTATCAAGTAAAGAAGTGCTGTTGAAAGCTTGCGCAGAGGGCTATGCCGTCGGCGCTTTCAACCTGAACAACATGGAGATGGCGCAAGCCATCGTCCAGGCTGCTGAAGAAGAGAAATCTCCGGTAGTCATCCAGGCCAGCCAGGGCGCTATTAAGTATGCCGGGCTGGAGATGATCACGGCGATGGCCCGGGTGCTGGGCGACAATGCCAGCGTCCCGGTGGTTCTCCACCTCGACCACGGCACCGACTATGTGCAGAATGTACAATGCCTGCGCGCCGGTTTCACTTCGCTTATGTTCGACGGCCACTCGCTGCCGTTGGAAGAGAACATTGCGATGACTCGCAAAATTGTTGAGATGGCTCACTCGGTGAATCTGCCGGTAGAGGCCGAAATCGGCTCCGTGTTGACCATCGAACAGTTGCTCTCCGATGCCGAAATGGCCGAGATTCGCGCCATGGAAATCCCCAAACAGATGGAAGTGCTGCGCAAGAAGATCGGGCCGCGCGTCGAAGACAGCATCGCCACCCCGGAGATCGCCAAGAGATTCGTCGATGAAACCGGCCTGGACTTCCTCGCCGCCGCCGTCGGCTCCGTGCATGGCCTCTGGCTGGACATCTGGCCACTGCGCATCGACCGCCTGAAAGAGATCTACGAAGCGGTACAGATTCCGTTGGTCGGCCATGGTACCTCCGGCGTGTTGATGACGCTGGAACAGGCACACGAGAACGGCTTTGATCTGGCGCCGGGCGAAGGCACACTGCAGGACGCCTTCAAATATGGCTACACCAAAATCAACATCGCCACCTCGCTGGGTATGGAGTTCAACAGGGCAATGATTGCCGCCGCCGCAGCACGCCCCGGCGAGAAAGACCCACGCAAACTGCTGGGCCCAGGCCGCGATGCCATCAAGGAAAAAGTGAAGATGTACTTACGCTTCATGGGTTCCTCCGGCAAAGCCGCTTCAGTGGCTCCGAAATGCGCTGGCTCCATGGGTGGCGGTGAAGTCGCCCGCGGCGAAGAGTAATTAACTCCGGGGGTGGGATTTTCCACCCCCTTCAACTGGATTGGTGCAGTATAAATGAAACGCATTGGTGTTTTAACAAGTGGCGGAGATTCTCCCGGCATGAATGCCGCAATTCGCGCGGTAGTACGTACGGGGATTAACCAGGGTGTCGAGGTAATCGGCGTTCGGCACGGCTATCAAGGATTAGTAGATGGCGACTTCCGCGTCATGGATGCCAGCTCTGTATCTGGTATCATCAATCTCGGCGGCACCATATTGCAAAGCGCACGCAGTGAGTGTTTTCGCACCGAGGAAGGCTTCACCCAGGCGGTAACTACGCTTAACGAAGCTGGTATCGAAGGATTGATTATCATCGGCGGCAATGGCTCACAAACAGGCAGTTTAGAACTGCACAAAAAAGCCAATTTCCCGGTGATGGGCGTGGCCAGTACCATCGATAACGACCTGTTCGGCTGCGACTATACCATCGGCTTCGACACCGCAGTGAACACCGCGTTGGAGAGTGTCGATCGGCTTCGCGATACAGCAACCTCGCACGACCGCATCTTCATCATCGAGGTGATGGGACGCAAGCGTGGTTTCGTCGCTTTACATGTAGGTATCGCTGGCGGCGCCGAAGTGGTGCTGTTGCCGGAGATCCCCTGGAAGATCGAGCAGATTGTTGATACCATCAACTCCGGTTACAAACGCGGCAAGAAATCTTTCCTCATCGTCGTCGCCGAAGGCGCGGCGGGGGGGATAGAGCTGGCGAAACAAGTGGAAGAGAAAACTGGTTACGATACCCGCGCCACTATCCTGGGACACGTACAGCGGGGTGGACGCCCCACGGCCGCAGATCGCGTCCTTGCCAGTCAGCTCGGTTCGTATGCTGTGAAATTTATGCTCGATGGCCAGCGTGGAATGCTGGTGGGAGAGCAGGATTATCGCATAACCACCACACCTCTCGAGGAAGTGTATGGGAATGATAAACCCCTGGATCCAGAACAGATCGCTCTGGTCAATGTCCTGGGGGCATAGAAAAATAACTTGGGCGCGCGCGCGACCACGCCGAAGTTTTCCGTTAACCCGAGTGCATATGTGCTCACGGTCGCAGGCCAAGGGTCCGTACCCTATTAACACCGGCAGACGAGGGTCTGTCTGGTTAAAATCTAGGAGGTAGTCAAAGTTATGTTGCCATCATCGCAGATGAAAGCCGCCCCGCAACGGCGGAGCCGCAAGAGCCAGGTGCTAAAGACCTGGATCCTCGGCTTTATGGTCCTTGCCTTTGCCGGCATGATCACATTCGGTCCGCGCTTGTTCGCCCAATCGGGAAAACCAAGCGAGGGCAGCGCCACCAACTCCGCCACCACGGCAATGATGAGTAGCGCCACCCATACTATGCCTAATGGCGAAGTTATGGAAATGCCTACCGCATCCGCCACCACTGCTTCTGCTGTTTCCAGCGCACCAGTAATGACCATTACCGAAGGTTCAGCCACAATGGCTGCACCAGAATCCGAAGCAAAGACGGAAACCAAGCCTGCCGCTGGCGGCGAGGCCGTCACCCTGCCCTTCGGCGATGCTGCGTGGGGGCCACTATGGGTCGTGCTTATCGCTGCATTCATCGCACTGCTCGCTGGCTATGTCTGGTTGAAAAAGACCATGGCTGTCGATCCGGGCAATGAGCGCATGCAGAGTGTAGCCGCTGCCGTACAGGAAGGCGCAATGGCCTACCTGTCACGCCAGGTGAAGACGATGATCCCACTGGTTATCGTTATCGCTGTCGGCCTCTACTTCCTCTACTATAATCAATACTCTGCCATCGCCCCGGACAAAGCCATCGTGCTGGCAATCGGCGTCGCCTTCGCCTTCATCCTCGGTGTAACCGCCTCCTATCTGGCCGGTTATGTGGGAATGGGCGTTGCCGTTCGCGCTAACGTCCGCGTCGCTGCCGCCGCGCTCTCCAGCTTCAAAGTCGCGCTGGAAACCGCCTTCCAGGCAGGCGCAGTATCCGGTATGTTCACCGTGGGCCTCGGCCTGCTCGGCGCTACCATCACCTTCATGATCTTCAAGTCTGACGCCATGTTCGTTCTCGTAGGCTTCGGCTTCGGTGGTTCTCTCGCCGCGTTGTTCATGCGCGTAGGCGGCGGTATCTTCACCAAAGCTGCTGACGTGGGCGCTGACCTGGTGGGTAAAGTTGAAGCCGGTATCCCGGAAGATGACCCGCGCAACGCCGCCACCATCGCCGACAATGTGGGCGACAACGTGGGCGACTGCGCCGGTATGGCCGCAGACGTGTTTGAATCCTACGAAGTAACCCTGGTGGCCGCCATCATCCTGGCCGCCGCCGTCGGTAAGACGCTGGAACGCTACGGCTTCGGTGGTCTGACCGTTGATGGTTCCTTCACCTATATGTTCACCTTGAAATTAGTCATCTTCGCGCTGCTCGCTCGCGCGGTAGGCGTTATCGCCTCCATCGTCGGCGTTATGGCCGTGAAGGGCAAAGACGATCCGAACATGAACCCAATGACCCCGATCAACACCGGTTTCCTGGTATCCGCTGTTATCGCTTCCATCGGCTTCTTCATGGTAGGTTACTATGTCTTCGGTATGGTGAACTTCGCTGATGCTCAAGTGATCGCTGTTACTGGCGATGCACTAATCGGTCAGAAAACATTCCTGACCATCGGCACTAACTTCTGGTGGCTCGCTTCACTGGCAACCTTCATCGGTATCGTACTGGCACAGGTCATCGGTAAACTGACCGAGTACTTCACCGCTGAAGACAAAAAGCCGGTAACCGAGATCGCTGCATCCGCGAAGACTGGCCCCGCAACGCTGATTCTCGCCGGCCTTTCCGAAGGTCTGGAATCCGCCGTATGGGCAATCGTCGCTATCGCCGCAACCCTGTATGCTGCAATCGCCCTCTTCAGCGATCCTGCACTGGTAGCCTACGCTATCGCGCTGGTCGGCCTGGGTCTGCTCTCCACCACCGGCTACGTGCTGGCCATGGACACCTACGGGCCTATCTCCGACAACGCTAACGGCATCTTCGAGATGTCCGGCGCGCTGATCAAAGCAGACGGCACAGAAAACAAAGCGGCGCACAACATCGTCGCCCGCCTCGACATGGTAGGTAACACCACTAAGGCGCTGACGAAAGGCTTCGCTATTGCGACAGCCGTTATCGCCGCTGTGGCGTTGTATCGTTCCTTCCTCGACACCGTCGCCGGTGCCCAGGTAGCCAAGGGTATCATCGACATCACCTCCGGTGAAGCGCAGATCCTGGTGAAGAACATTCAGGTCAACCAGCCTGACGTCTTCATCGGCCTGCTCATCGGTGGCGCAATTCCCTTCCTCTTCTCCAGTTTCGCCATCCGCGCAGTAACTCGCGCCGCGGTACAGCTGGTAGAAGAAGTTCGCCATCAGTTCAAAACCATCCCGGGCATCTGGGAATACAAGGGTGTTGGCGAATACGGCAAGCCTGACTATGCCAAGTGCGTAGCCATCAGCACCGCCGCTGCACAGAAGGAACTGCTGGGCCCCGGCCTGCTGGCCATCTTCAGCCCCATCCTCGTCGGCTTCTGGCTCGGCGCTTATGCACTGGGTGGCTTCCTCGCGGGCGCCATCCTCGTCGGTCAGCTCATGGCTGTGTTCATGAGTAACACCGGCGGCGCCTGGGACAATGCCAAGAAGAAAATCGAAGACGGTTTCCTCGGCGGCAAAGGCTCCGAAGCACATAAAGCTGGCGTTATCGGCGACACCGTCGGCGATCCGCTGAAAGACACCGCTGGCCCGGCGCTGAACCCGATGATCAAAGTGATGAACCTGGTTGCAATTCTGATCGCTCCGGCGACAGTAATGACCCAGGGCACCTCCACCGCGCTCATCGTCAGCATCGTCTCCATCATCATCCTCGCCGGAGCAGTAATGTTCTCCAAGCGTGGTGGTGTAGATATCTCCGACAATACCAGTGGAACAGTGCAGCGCAAAGGCTAATCGCCCTTGCTGACTGACAAAATAGTTCATGCCCGGCGGAAACGTCGGGCATGTTCTATTTGGTTTCCATCCTTTTGCCCGCTATCCACCTTGCATTACCCGCCTGATTAAGTATACAATAGCAGGTAACAACGGTTAATTTACGTAGGTTTTGAGCGACATTGCTATCTTTAAGTAATGTGCGGTTCGAGGAGGCTGTAGGCATGTCGCTGCTATCTCCCATACGAGTGGGGATTGTAGGCACCGGAATTATGGGAGGGTACCACACACGTGTAGCTTCCATGAGTGACAGGTGTCAGTTAGTCGGCATCTTTGACGCCGATGCTGCGCGTACAGAAAAGACCGCCACGCAATATGGTATCACCGCTTTTGCCGAACTGGCCGCATTATGCGCCGCTGTCGACGTCGTGGTGGTTGCCACCCCCACAGTAACACACGCCCCGGTAGCACACCAGTGTCTGGAAGCTGGTTGCCATGTACTGCTGGAGAAACCCATAGCCGTCACCGTTGCCGAAGGTGAACTGCTGGTAGCGGCGGCAAAAAATCATGGGCGGGTCTTGATGGTCGGTCTCTCGGAACGTTTCAACCCAGCCACCCAGGTGCTTTTGTCCCAGGTAAATTCCGCGGATATCTTCGCCCTTGACCTGCAACGCTGCGCCCCGACACCGGGACGCGACCAGTCCGCTGATGTGATCTTCGACTTGATGATCCACGACCTGGATCTAGTGCTGGCCTTCACCCAATCACAAGTGACAGCTGTGCAAGCGACCGGGCATCACGCCAAAGGCGAGTTGATCGACCATGCGGTCGCCGTGCTGCGCTTCGCCAACGGCGCTACTGCCACCATCACCTGCAGCAACGTTAGCCCGCAACGTAAACGCTGTGCCAGCCTGCTCACACGCGGCCCGCAATATACCGTCGATTTTGGTACCCGCAAGATTGACCGGCATAGTTACGGCAAATTACTGACCGGGGCCGATGGGCAACCGCTGATGGGCACCCTGGTAGAATCGGTAGAAGTGCCCGAAGGTGACGCGCTGACCCAGCAATTACATTTTTTCCTAGCCGCCACCCAGCAAAAACCGCTCCCGCTGAATCTCGCTGATTCGGGCCTGGAGGCGTTACGGCTGGTGCAGACTATACATGACCTGATAACCGAACAATTGACATAGCAGCCCGGTCGTCCATATAAGGCGGCCATTCTGAGGAGAAAAGCTAGTGATATCGATCGCCAAGCCGTACATCGGCGCTGAAGAAAATGCCGCAGTTAATGAGGTGCTCACCTCTGGCCAACTCGCCAGCGGTCCCCGCGTGCACGAATTTGAGCGTGCCTTCGCGACTTATTGCCATTCTGCGCGCGCCGAGGCGTGCTCCAATGGCACCGCCGCGTTGTGCGTGAGCATGATGTCACTGGGTCTGCCCCATGGCAGCAAGGTACTCACCACGCCATTCTCTTTCATCGCCACGGCCAATGCTATACTTTACGCTGAGTGCATTCCGGTATTCATCGACATTGACCCGCAGACCTTCAACCTCAGCGCAGCCGCCGTGCGTGCCGCCTTCGAGGCCGACCCGGATATCCGCGCCGTCATCCCCGTACATCTCTATGGCCAGGCGGTGGAGATCAAGGAGATCACCGAGATCGCCCACTCCTACGGCGCAATTGTCATCGAGGACGCCGCCCAAGCGCATGGAGCCGAGGAGAACGGCGTGCCGGTGGGTGCTATCGGCGACCTGGGCATCTTCAGCTTCTACCCGACGAAAAACATGATGACCGGCGAAGGCGGAATCATCACCGGCAGCAATGACGAGCTACTAGAGAAGTGCCGGCTGATTATCGATCAGGGTGCAGCCGTGCGCTACTGCCACACCACACTGGGCTTCAACTATCGCATGACGAGCATCGCCGCCGCCATTGGCCTGGTGCAGCTGCAACGCCTGCCCGCCTGGAACGACCTGCGCCGCCGCAACGCCAAAATGCTGAGCGAGGGTCTGGCCGATCTGACGTGGCTGACGATACCCTACGAGCGCCCCGGCTGCACCCACGTATTCCATCAGTATGTCCTGAAAGTACCAGAGCGCGACCGCTTGCAACAGCACCTGCTGGAGCACGGCGTCGGCTCCGCCGTCCACTACCCGCGCACCATCACCGATCAGCCACTCTACCATGAAATGGGCTTCAGTAGCGAAAGCACACCAATAGCCCGCGAGATGGCGCAGAAGGTGCTCTCTCTCCCCGTGCATCCGGCATTGAGCGAAGAGGATGTGCAGGCAGTGATCGCTGCCGTGCGGTCGTTTGTACCGGCGGGGTAGGTTGTGTGGTAAGCACAACCTCTGGAAACGCAGGCGTCCCTGTAGCCCGCGCCCGCCGTGGCGCGTATTTCCGCGACCATTTGAAATGTCGTAGCGCGTATTACGATCACATACGCGCTCGCAGCTCCTCCGCCACCCGCACGTCCGCGGCGTCATCCAGCTCCAAGCCGCAGACTTCACGCAGCACAGACTCCAGTCCCTGCGGGAGGATTTCGTTGATCAATTTCTCGTCCATGGGGGCGAGGTGGCCGTCCTCATCGGTAGCGCGGAATTTCAGCGCGGCAGCGAAGACCTGCGCGGTGGCCGGGCAGCTGAAGCCGTGGCGCGCACCGGCACGCAGGGCACCGATGATCCTGTCCCCGCGCGAGAGTTTGCGCGGCAGGTCGCGCCCGACGCGGAAGATGGTGTCCCCCAGTGCCTCATTGCCGAAGCGGCGCAGCAGGTCGGCGATGTGCGCGTCCAGCGCCTCCGGGGTGAACTCCTCCGGGTAGGCGGCCAGCAGCGTGCGGGCGGATTCCCGCATAGTAGCTTCCGCCGCCGCGCGTACCGTGGGCACATTCACCGCCTGCCAGATATATTTCATCGCCGGATCATGCAGGTAACCCAGGTAGGCTACCGCAGCGTGGCCGAGGTTGTGGATGAAAATTTTGCGGTCTACATAGGCGTCCATGTTCTGCTGCGGCGACAACCCCGGCACTGCCGGTATCGCCCCCTTGAAGGCTACGGCATCGAGGATGAGCGTGTTGTAGGCTTCGGCGAAGACCCATACCGGATCCTCGCGCCGGTGCTCAGCCGTCATGATGGGCACCATCTTGCCGATACTCGTCTCCACCAGCCCCACCATGGCATCCAGCGGGAAGTCCGCCGGCAGCAGCGCCGCCAGCCCGGCACGCACTATCTTTGGCGCGTGGCGCAGGTTCTCCGCCAGGATGATATTAAGCGGTTTCAGTCCGTGGCGCGCATAGCGTAATTGCAGCCCCTGGGCGATGGCGGGGTAGAGGTAGGGCAGCGCATTCGGCCCCACCGAGGTAGCGGCGATATCCGCCTCCGCCAGCGTCTCCGCCACCGCCGCCACATCCTTGCCGTTGACGGCGCGCACGTTTTCCACCCAGATCTCCCCCGGCGGGGTATCCTTGATGATCACGCGGTAGCGCCCGCGCGCGTTAAGCTCCCGCACCAGCTCATCCATCACATCGACGAAAACCACCTCATACCCGGCGGCCGAGAAGAGCTGCGCGACAAAAGAACGACCGATATTCCCGGCCCCGAATTGCATAATTGTTGGCATAATACTTTTTTATTCGCTATTGAGGGTGGGGAGTCCTGCCGGGGTAAGTGGAAAAGAAGTGCGAATATGAAGCAAATATTGTAGGAGCATGTGGGTAACCTAACCCCCCAGCCCCCTTCCCGGCGCCGGGAAGGAGGCTGGGGGGGTTAGGTAGACCACGGGGCCGGCGTACGGCTAACTAAAACCGCTACTCCGGGGGTGATATTTCGCTTAAGCGTCAATCTAACGCACGTGCTATAATTGGCAAAGATAAAGATTACAAAGGGGCATACGATGGCAAGAGCGAAGAGTGGCGGTGGAAATTCTGGTGGCGGTGGCGGCACGAGCACTCCAAAGTCGGCGCTGGCGGGGTTGGCGCTGGGGCGCGTGTTCCTTGGTGGTTTCTTTCTCTACAGCGGGGCACTCAATTGGTACATGTTCGCCGCCTTCACCGCGGCGTTGCGGGCGGCCACCACACGCAGCGGGGAGTACGTCGCCGGGAATTATGTGGATGGCTACGCTAATCTGCTCAATAACGCCATCAACCCCCATCCCGACATCGCCGCCATGTGCATCATCGGGATGGAGCTGCTGGTGGGTGCGCTGCTACTCTTAGGGTTACTCACGCGGCTGGCCGCGGGGATCGCCATCGTCATGAACGTCTGCTACCTGCTGGCCACCGCCCACATCGCCACATCTGTACTGCAGGTGGAGTACGCCTGGGTGAACGGCGCCTTCATCATGCTGGAGCTGGCCATCCTGCTGGGCGCCGCCGGGCGCATGTGGGGCCTGGACAGCAAACTGGCGCGTAAATCCGGGGGCGGTTTTTTCTGGTAGGTACCAGCGGTTCACCATACGCCATTGAATAATGCTAAACCTGGTGGTAAAATAATCGTATGAATAGCGCCGAATATTTGAAGTTAAGCATACCAGAAAGAATAATGCTGGTAGAGGATATCTGGGATAGCATCGTAACATCTCCCGATGCTATTCAGCTAACTGCTGCACAGCAGCTTGAAGTTGAAAAACGCCTGGCATCCTATCATGATTCACCGGATGAAGGAGCTACATGGGAAGTGATGCGTGAGCGCGTCAGGAAAAGTAGATGATGCGCAGATTTATCATTCGTCCAGAAGTTGAAGCGGATCTAATTGAAGCCTATAACTGGTATGAGGAGTGTTTACCTGATTTGGGTGGTGAATTCCTCCATTCAGTGGACGCGATCTTTGAAAGTATACGAAGAAATCCACAACAATATCCGATTGTTGTTTAAGGCAGTGCGGCGGGCAGTAATGCGGCGATTCCCCTATGTTGTTCTTTACACCGTAGACTCCGACAGAGTAGTTGTTCTGACCGTCTTCCACGCTAAACTATCTCCAGATAAATGGGAAACCAGAAGCTAGAATTCTGCGAGTTGTTCTCTACCTTCCAGCGCAATCCCTCTTACCCCCCACCCCACTGCAACTTCTCGCGCAGGCGGTCGTAGAAGGAGGTGTCGTCTATTTTTGCCAGGGTGGCCACGCAGGGATCGGGGGTGATTACTATCTGGTCGCCCATGCTCACCGTCACCGGGTCCTGGCCGTCGGCGATGACGAGGATTTCGTCGCCGTGGAAATTGCCCTCGCAGGTGATCACCATTGGGTCAGCCGCCGGGAAAACCATGGGGCGGAAGGAGAGGCTGTGCGGGCAGATGGGTACCAGCACCGTCACCGCCGCGCCCGGATGAATGATGGGGCCGCCGGCGGAGAGGCCGTAGGCCGTGGAGCCAGTAGGGGTGGAGATGAGCAGGCCATCCGCGCTGAAACGCCCCAGCTCGCGCCCGGCCACCGTGACATCGAGGTTGATCAGCCGTCCCTGCCGCCCCTGCCGTACCACGATGTCATTCAGCGCCGTCATTTCCGTCATTATCTCGCCGCTGTGCATGATAACCCCGCGCAACATACTCCGCGTCTCTACCGTGAACTCCCCACGCAGGGCCAGCGGGAGTAATACCGGCAACTGCTCGGGTGTGATCGCGGTGAGGAAGCCCAGCGCCCCGGCGTTGATGCCCAGCACCGGTACATTATGCGGCGCCGCGGCACGTACCGCCCCCAGCATGGTGCCGTCGCCGCCGATGGCGATGGCCAGGTCGGCCCCCGGCATCAACAGCTCCTCCGCCACGCCCCCGGCGAGACCGAGCGCCACCGCCGTCTCCGTTGTCATGCACACCTCGGCACCCGTTGCCAGTGCCAGCGCAACGGTATTGCGCACGATCTCCAGCGCATGAGGTCGCAACAAAGTAGCCACAATCACAATTCGCATATCTGCATTGTAACGGTGAATGGGATTGGATGCAATAGGCTATTTGAAAACTACGGACTGAGAAGATATAAACACAGAGGGCACGGAGGGGGTTAGGAATGTGAGTACCCCTGGGAACGCAGGCGTCCCGCCTGCCCTCGGCGCATTTATAACAGGACAGAATAGAGGAACGCCTTAGTGGCAGGCGGGACGCCTGCGCTCCCAGGATACCACCCCTGAAGGAGGTGGCTCACAACGGCAAGCACGCTAAAGCGTGGTGATAAGCAACAATAAAACCACGAAGACACAAAGACACGAAGAGAGGAAGAAAACAATAAGTAGGTGAAGCGTCGATGAAATCGACGGCATATAGCGGGTTTGAGTCAAACATAAAGTTGTACAGGACTACCATTGGCAATGATTTACCAAGGCGACGAGTTGGCTGGCGGCAATCGGTTTGGCGAGACCTTTACGGATGGAGGGAGTCCCGTATGGTGAAGGCGTAGCGTGTCACACCAGCTTTTGACTAAGGCGTTGTAACCGTAAGGTTGCCGCGCAAGCGTTAGTATGGAGGTTCTGCAGGCGGTGTATTGAGCCGC
>JBBRXO010000049.1:0-21051 GCA_038248345.1 Armatimonadota bacterium
GCCCGATGAATTTGAAGACCCCGAAGAAGAATGGGTAGTACGCATCGACGAACACACCTGGACGGTGGACGGCCGCACCTCCATCAGCGATATGGAAGAGGTGCTCGGGCATGAACTCCCCTGCGAAGAAGCCTGCGACACCGTCGGAGGCTACGCCTTCTACGCCTTCGGCCGCATCCCCGCAGTCGGCGAACAAATAAAAAAAGAAGGCATAAATCTACGCGTCCTCAGCATGGATGGCCTGCGCGTAGACCGCGTGCAGATAGTGGCGACACCGGAAGCCTAAGGCTGATTGTAACATAAAAATTCGTTTGTAACATTGGTGATGTTACAAACGAATTTTTTGTGTTACAATTAGGGCAAATGGATAACTTACTCGTAAAACTGGTGAACTATTTGCAGATGACGCTGGGAATTTCGGTGATCTCCGAACCCTGGCAGCTGCCAGTTGGTCTGCCTTTTTTTATGCGAAACAGTTATCTGTTCTTCAGCATCAAGTTACAGGATACACCATTATTGCTCTTACAAGAAAAAGCGCCTGGGTCGCACACCCCGCTGAACATCAACAAAAATATTGAGATGATGCGACAATACTGGGGGGGCGAGGTTGGATACCTGGGAGCGGCAATATCACCCTACATGCGTAAGCGAATGATAGAGCTTCACATCCCATTTATAATACCCAATAACCAGATGTACTTACCTGCACTAGGTATGGATCTGCAAGAGAATTATAGGAAGCGGTTGCCGAAGGCGCTAACTTTCACGCCAGCTACGCAGGCGGTGGTATTGTATGCACTAAATCATGCGGGCGAGCAACCCTTTACTCCCTCATTTCTGGCAAAGCGCATGGGTTATACTCGCATGACTATGGGACGGGCTTTCGATGAATTACAAACGGTAGGGATCGGTGAGAACGTCACCAGGGGCAGGGAGCGGATGCTTCATCTCCCGCAAGGTAAACGAGTACTGTGGGAACAGGTAGAGAAGTATCTGGTTGATCCGGTGGTAAAACAGCTATATCCTTCAACAATAAGTAACGAAAACCAAGGAATAACTGCAGGGATATCTGCTTTAGCGTCATATAGTATGCTTGCTGCACCCGATAAACCTGTTTATGCCTTCGGCTCCGCCCAGTGGAAAGATGCGCAGCACAAATTCACTAGCACGACCGTTTTGGCATATCCGGATGAACAGGAGTATAGCTGTGTGATAGAGTTGTGGAGTTACAACCCCGGATTATTTGCCAAAGCTGGCCTAGTTGATCCGTTCTCCCTCTATTTGCATCTTAAAGATGAGCCAGATGAGCGGGTTCAGTCTGCTCTGGCCGAAATGATGAAGCAAACGCTATGGTAAAGGGTATCGATATCTTCGTCGACCATTTTCGTAACTATACTGATCGCTACGTGCTCATCGGTGGAACTGCTTGCACATTCCTCATGGAGGAGGCAGGCCTTGCATTTCGCGCTACTAAGGATGTTGATATTGTCCTTTGTGTTGAAACGCTCGATGCTGAGTTTGTGCAGATATTTTGGGAATTCATTCACCTGGGTGGTTATCAGAACAGGCAGAAAAGTACGGAGAAAAGGTTGTTCTATCGTTTCTATCAACCAGATAATCGGGCATTTCCTACTATGTTGGAACTGTTCTCACGTGTACCGGATGTTATAACTGTCCCCCCGGGAAGTCACCTGACTCCGATACCCATTGACGAAGAGATCTCCAGTCTATCCGCCATATTATTGAATGAGGAATACTACCAGCTTATACACGTCGGGAAAAGGGTTATTAACGGTGTTTCGATTGTGGGGCATGAGTACCTTATCCCGCTCAAAGTACGCGCATGGCTTGAGCTAAATGAATTACAACAAGCAGGGAATGCGATACAAATGAATGATATCAACAAGCATCGAAGTGATGTCTTCAGGTTATTCCAGCTACTTGCACCTGATACCCGGGTGAACTTGCCAGCAACTGTGCATGCAGATATGATGCGGTTTATTAGTATCACCGAGGAACAAAAAGTGGTAAATCTGGATAGTCTCGGACTTCATAACACCTCCCTGGCAGAAGTATGTGAGATTTTGCGGACAATTTATGGAGGTAATTATTAGGTGTTATTGATAGGAAAAAAATTCCGCTGGGATTGAAATCCCGGCTGCAGGGCGCTACGCGCCGGTCGTCCGCCTTCGTGGACTTTTCTGAACCGAATGATAGCCGTGGCATGGGCGTCCCGCCCATGCCACGGGCAGGCGGGACGCCTGCGTTCCCATGGGTACCCATATTTCCTATCTTCTCTGTGCTCTCTGTGCCTCTGTGTTTAATTTTTCCTTTTCTCTCTTTGTGCCTTCGTGTCTTCGTGGTTTCCTCGTTGCCCATGCCACATTTGCCCCCACCCCACACACCTGCTAAAATATCCCGGTGAGCAATAGTGATGTAAAAACTGAAGCTCCGGCTTCTAAAATGTCGAAATTCGGGACTGACCTTACCGTGGGGAATATCCCTCGGCATCTGCTTCTGTTTGCCTTGCCGTTGCTGGCGGGCAATTTTATCCAGGCGGCTTATACGTTTGTTAACCGTTTCTGGGTAGGGCGATATCTGGGGGCGGACGATATTGCGGCAGTCACCACTACTATGCAGCTGGCTTTCATCCTCATCGCGGTGGCGAATGGGGTGACTATCGCCGCCAATATCCTCATCTCGCAGTTTGTGGGGGCGAAGAACTGGGCGGGGGTGCGCCGCGTGGTGCAGTCCTCGGTGCTGGTGGTGGGGTTGCTCAGCCTGGTTCTGGTGGGTGTCGGGCAACTGGTTACCGTGCCGCTGTTACACGCCATAAATACCCAACCGACGGTTTTTCCGCTGGCCGAGGGGTACATGCGGCTCTTTATCTGTAGCTTTCCACTGATATTTCTCGGGTTTCTCTTCGCTTTCATGCTGCGCGGGGTGGGTGATTCCGTCACGCCGCTCATCTTTCAAGCCATCGGAGTGGTGATTAATGCTACGCTCGATCCGCTATTTATGTTGGGTTGGTTTGGCTTTCCTAAATTCGGCCTTAACGGCACCATCTATGCCACCTGGATCGCGCAGTCGATCACACTGATAGCATTTTTAAGCTACCTGCACTATAAGAAACATCCCATCTCGCCAGACTGGCGGCACCTACGCGCGGACTGGGCTACCAGCAAATTGATGCTCACTATCGGACTGCCCGCCGCCACACAGCAGCTGCTCGTCTCGGTCGGCGCTTCCATGATGCTGCTCTTTATCAATAGTTACGGCAAAGATGCTATTGCGGGCTTCGGAGCGGCATCGATGATCGACATGATAGCCTTCTTCATCGCCATGTCCTTCAGTATGGCCATCAGCTCTATCGCCGGGCAGAATATCGGCGCCCAACGCTACGACCGGGTGAAGCAGATATTCTGGTGGGGGATACTCTACAGCGGGGTGCTGATAGGGATCGTTTCTTTGATCGCCCTCTCCTTCCCGGAACAATTGATGAATGTCTTCATTGATCGCGCCAAAGAGGCTAATATCCCGGCGCATGATATCGGCGTCGGCTACCTGAAGATCGTCGGCTGGTCGTATATCTGTTTTGCGGTGATGTTCGTCTGTGTGGGTATCATCAACGGGGCCGGGCATACCATGGTCACCACTATCATGACGCTCTTCGGCCTGTGGATCGTCCGCATCCCCCTCGCCTGGTACCTATCCAATAAGTACCATGATGTCCGCACCATCTGGGTGGCACTGGCCTTCGGCTTCTTCGTCTCCATGTTGCTCACCCTGTCATATTACCTCAGCGGCATGTGGCGTAAATCAATCTTCAAACCAAAAGGCCCGCCGATGAGACTCCCTGAAGCCAACGCCGCCACCGAATGCATCGTCGCTGGCGAGGTATGTGATGGCGAGGTAAATCGGTAACTCCCGGGTACGCCAATCTCCGCACTCGCCCGTCCCACCCCGTCGAAAGGTGATGCTGTTTCGGCAGGTGGGGACAATCCCCGCCGGAGGCTGAAAAAGAAAAAGAGGCTAACTATGGAAGGTCTTAATTACGCATATACCAGCTGCTGTGCGCGAGGACAGACCACTATTGTTGTCAAAAAGCATCGGTAGTTACTTGCGGATAACCTTGTTTTATCGTGCGATAATCTCCTTCAATATGCTATGGAGAGTAGTATTTTGCGTGCGGTTGACAATCATTCTGGGGTAATTTACCGAATAGGAACATCGATTGTAAGAGCTAACCAACACGTGTATCATTTTTTTTACACACCAGCATGTTCTTCTCCGCTAATATGTTTTTGACGCAAGCGAAGAGCTTGCGATCTAAAAAAAGGAGAACGTGTAATGCAGAACACAATCTACGCAAGCTTTGACTCTAGTGATCAGGCAATTAAGGCCGCTGGAGCATTGTTGGATTACGGTGTAAAAAACGAGGATCTGACAATAATCAGCCAAGGTATCGAGTCTGAGCTGAATGCGGATGGAACTACTGTTCCAGCTGAGCAGGGCAATGGTAATGTCGTCGAGAATGCTGATGCCACGGCTAAAAATGGAATTAGTACGACTACCCCAGGCGACGCTGCCGCAGGTGCCGCAAAAGGCGCGGGAATCGGCTTAGGCGCAGGCGTCCTTGCCGGGTTGGCTTCCCTGCTAGTACCTGGATTCGGGTTGGTGATTGGCGGCGGCGCTCTTGCCATGGCTCTCACCGGCGCGGCCATCGCCACTGCCGGCGGTGGCATCGCGGGCGGCGTGACTGGCTTTCTGAAAGATCAGGGAATCCCGGAAGAACATATCGCCGCATACGACAAAGCAGTAAGCTCGGGCGGCGCTATAGTGGCGGTGACTCAGTCTTCAAACGAAGTAGACACAAGCCAGATCATGGAAGTACTTAATAAGTATGGAGCCATGTACATAAACGATCGAAGTCAAGGAGTATAAAACTATGGACAACAAAATCTCCTTGGGTGAGGATCTGATGCGGGAGCATGGGTTGATGAATCGCATGATCCTGCTGTACAAGGAATCCGCTAGTTGTTTGGGGCAAAACCCCGATGCGAAGGATGTTCTTCAAAAGACCGCCAAGATCATGAAAGAGTTCATACATGACTTTCATGAAGAAAACGAAGAACACGATGTCTATCCGCTGTTGACGGACAACGCGAAGTTGCGCACCCTCACGGAGACGATGGAGAAGCAGCACGAGGTCGGCAAGCAAATCACTGAGTACATTATCAGCGCTACAAAAGCCGGCGATCCCGATGCTACCGCCCTCTCCGCGATGACAGCGGCGTTTGAACGGATGTATCTGCCGCACGCTTCGCTGGAAGACACGGTGCTCTGGCCCGCCCTTCAGGAGCTGAAAGGCGATGCTTTCTATATGAAACTGGGCGCTGACCTCGAGAAAAAAGAAGAGGAACGGTTCGGCGAGGAGTATTTCGAGAAACTCGAAGCTAAAATCGAGAAGTTCGAGAAGAAACTCGGAATCGGTGATCTGGCGAAATTCACCGCTAGCGTTCCGGATTCTGCTGCCGCTGAAGAGATGGCCTGATGCGTATCAGCCACGGCTCTCATATAGGGGCCGTGGCACGCCACTACACCATAACGATAGCCCCGGTATTTATGCCGGGGTGTCGGACTTGGAATTTGGAACTATTTTGAAAGGAGCATATTATGAAATCGAGCACAAACGACGAAATCAAAGGTACTGCCAAAGAAGTAGCAGGCAATATCAAGGAAGCAGCGGGGAAAATCACCGATAATCCCAAGCTGAAGGCAGAGGGTAAAGCCGACCAGACCTCCGGCAAAGTGCAGCAAAAAGTAGGCGAGGTGAAGAAAGTTTTTGGCAAATAAGGCGTGGAGCCTATTGCGCCAGGGAGGGCACAGACACCAGGAAATTCATGCCTGGCTCTGGGGTCAAGCAGGCACGATTGCCGCCATCGGAGACTGCAGAGAGACGATAATAATACCAAACGCCTGGACTTTTGATTGCACGGGCAACGCATGGTTAGATGATGCGGCCAACATACTGGAGAGGGCCGCCGACTCAATTCTGACACAACCAAGCTTAGGGAGGACGCGCACATGGATTTAACGCAGGCACGGATCGTTATCGCAGAAGTACAACCCGGTGAATTTAACTACATGAAACAGCATTTGCCCGAGGCAGAGCGCTATCTGGACTGCGCCCTCGAACAGTGCCCCCTCGAACAATACCATGATACCGAAATTCTCTCTGTTTTTGTGCACACCATGCTCACGCGCGAGGTGCTTAACCACATGCCGAATTTGCGCTTCATAGCCACTCGCACCACCGGTTATGATCACATCGACCTTGACGTATGCAACACGCGCGGCATTCCCATCTCCAATGTGCCGCATTACGGAGAAAACACCGTCGCCGAGCACACCTTTGGACTCATCCTCTCGTTGTCACGCAAAATTTATCTCGCCTACCAGCGCACCATTGTCAATGATTTTTCGTTGGTTGAATTGGAAGGCTTTGATCTCAAAGGCAAAACGCTGGGAGTGGTGGGGGCGGGTAGCATCGGACTGCACGTGATCCGCATTGCCAAAGGGTTCGGCATGAATGTCATCGCCTACGATGTGAAACCAAATCCGTTAATCGCTGAAGTGCTCGATTTCGAATATATCGATCTTGATAACTTGCTCAATCGCGCGGACATCATTAGTATGCACGCGCCCTATATGCCCGCAACCCACCACTTAATCAATATGGAAAACATCCGACGAATCAAACGCGGTGCACTACTCATTAATACCGCCCGCGGTGGATTGGTAGACACCCAAGCGCTGATCGCGGCATTGAACGAAGGCATCCTTTCAGGTGCCGGTCTGGACGTGCTGGAAGGCGAAAAATTGGTAGAAGAAGAAGAGCGCCTGCTGAATACCCCGGAAGCGGAGGAGAAAATGCGTATGCTGAACCAACGGCACATTCTGCTGCGCCGTCCCGATGTGTTAATCACTCCGCACATGGCGTTCTACAGCCGTGAAGCAACTGAACGCATTATGGATACAACCATCGACAACATTCGCGCCTTTTTGGCCGGCACACCGACAAATGTGGTAAACGCACCTGCCAAGTAGCGATTATCTCCCGACGATCAAGAGCGTATCGCAAATGTCACGCTTCACCCGGGATGCGGCAACCTTGCCAGCTTTTCCCGGATCTGCCGGTACAGTTCGTCCGTCCGTCGCGGCAATGTCGTCAGCGTGGAAGTGGGGATGGTTTTGCTGCGGACATCCAGCGGGGCGATGAGCACTTCGTTATGGGCGAGCCCCGTGTCAGCGGCCATGATGAAGATATCTTCGGCCACTTCGTCACCCATGGCGATGCAGCCTACCGAGACGGCGTTGCCGTGGATCATGATTTCGCCGCCCAGGTTGCGCCGGTTCCCGCGCCGGGAAGGGGGCCGGGGGTTAGGTCGACCAAGGCTAACGTCATTGATACGTCATCAGATATTCATAACCAAATAATGAAGAGCACTTCATTACTGATTCCATATAAAAGACCCCCCTTGACGAACAAGGGGGTGTCTGACCGTCATGTCTATAACGTGTGGTGTGTTCTATACTTATTTATTTGCTGGTGCGTGGTCACCTAGCAGGTATGCTTTGCCGGCGGCCAATGCTAGCGTCCCAGTGGCTACTGACTTTGTCCCGGAAGCTACTTCGAGCACATCGCCGGTATAGGGCATCGAGGCGTCGTGGAAGGCCCAGATTACTGCTGGCTGATTGCTGCTGTCCAGCCAGAGGGCATATAGCCCATCCGCCGTGGTGCGCAGGCGTACCATGTGCGGCAATACCGCATTGTACAGGTGATTTACCTGCGCATAACCCTCAGCCAGCTCGCCTCCGGGCGTTCTTGGGCCGCCATGCTCGGGGTCGATAGGATTGCCCCAGGGTCGTGCATCAATAATGGGGACGGCACGATAACCACAGAGCCAGAAATACTGCACTGGGTCCAGTTTGTCGGCGGTGAAGGGGGTGCCTTCGGTAAAGAAGCAGGGGCTGCAGTCCAACAAAGCGAAGGCGTCGTCGTTCTTCACGGTGTCCGACCAGAGGCGACGGCGGAACATATCGTTCTCAAAGCCGTACATCGCCACCTGGCTGACGCCGAAGATAGTGACGACTTCGCAGCGCTGTTTGTAGCCAGCTTTCTGCATCTCTGACTGCATGTGCCAGATCTCCTCCGCCTGAGGCGCTTTATCAGGAGACTGCCAGTCTACGCAGGTGACGCCGAGGTTCTGGTAGGAATCCCAGAAAGCGTTATCGAGACCAGTGTCAATGCGCACCTGCAGGATCTCCTGCAGCAGGTGGTCGCCAAAGCCAGAGTGCATCCGGCCCGCCTGGAGCACCTTGTAATTGGCATCCCACGGGTCGCCATTGGCCTCATGTAATATCCAGTCGGGATGTTCTTTCCAGACGGGAGACCAGATAGAGTACTGCATGCCAAACCACTGGTATATTTTTATCCCATTATCACGTGCGGTGGAAATCAGGTGTTTCATCCCAGCGTTGCCACCGAAGGCCTCGGCATAACGGTTGGCATAGGGGCAGCAGATATTGCCGTCTTTCATATGTTCCGGGTCGGAGGTGCAAGACTCCCACACGCCATGGGTGAAGACTTCGCTATATCCGAGCTGCTTATAAAGCGGCATCACGTCTTCCAGCGGCTTTGTCCATGCCGGGCCGTAGGCACGTAAGTCATCATCCCAAAGGTGAGCGCTGACTGTCGGCAGCGGGATTTCCAGCTGGAAGTCATAGACCGCCAGAATGCGGCGACGCACTTCAGAGAAGCAATCGAGCCAGAGGTTGCGCCACTCATGCCGGGCCAGCGGGGACGGATGTCGATACACCAGTAATTTACGCTCATTGGTCTTCAATTGCTCGGTGAGGTTGAAGAACGGGCGATCTGTGTAATGGATGACATTCTCATCAGCGAACTTATCCAACCGGGCACGCAAGAGTGACGGGCGTTCGACGAAGATCACCATGGCCAGGTCGTCTTTAACCTGAAAATCGCAGATGGCTGCACCGGCTGCCCGCGGGAGCATATCCATCGGGAAGCAGCCACCACAGGCACCGGTTTCTTCAGTAAAGAAACGCTCGATGGTGCTAAAAACGCTGTCCGCTTGCACGGTCTGCTCCAGGTCGATGACGGAGACGTCCTGCTGAATGAGGGTACAACCGGCAGCAGCGCCACCGAGCTCCCAGGTGGTGTCCTCGATGATCCAGTGTATGGGGTTGCCGGGGGTATTTACTTCCAGTGACATAGCCAACCCGGTGTAGGTCTGCTCATAAATCTGCTCGGTAATGGGGCGGAAATGCCAGCGAAAAGTAGCTACTGGCGGATGTAAACGGCGGGATACGACGCGCGCATCGCCCATGGCATCAGCATCTTGCAGACGCGGCAGCCAACTGCCTTCGCTGGTGAAGACGATCGTCACCGCATCGCCATCCGTCTCTACACCTTGCAAGCGAAACTCATCGAAACGGAAGCCATGCTCGGACTCCGTGTAGACCGTCCACGGCAGTGCCGGGCTACGCAGGGGTGTACCTTGAAAGGTCACCTCTCCGATACCCAGAAACCGTTCACCGTCCTGGGCTAAAGCCAGGGTGAAACCATTCGCCATTGTAATTGGCTTACTCATGATAATCCTCTTGCGACGTTTTATTAATTATCTTCTCCCCACTGTCGCCGGGTAGTGAAGAAGTTTCTTTGAGGTATTTCGATACCCAGCTAGCGTTCACCTGCCAGTATGCAAAAATGATTAAACAATTTCTCACCGGACGATGAAATGGATGAGGCGGAACTCGACATCATTCCTCCTCATATCCCAAGAAGGTGCGCTCGTAGGCGACGGCGATGGCGATGGGGAGCACCGCGGTATATGCGATGTGTGCGATAATATCGAGGTGAATAATATTCAATAATGCTGAGGCAACGTACATGATAACGCCGATTACCGGGAAATAGACCAGGAAGAAGAAAACTTCTTTCCCGGTAGTCCGGTATGACTCGAGCAACGCTTCTTTGACGGTCACCGAGCGGTCAATCATGATAGGAGCGGCCAGACAGAAAAGCGCCACGGTATAGAGTACGCCCAGGCAGCAGGCAAACCACCCCAAAGCGATTACCATGCTGATGAGGAAAAATCCCCTGCCGAATCTGACGCCGCTGAAGATACCCAGCACGCTGACGCGCTCGCCCCGCATCTGCTTCAGTGCCGTGTTGATCATCCCGGGAAGAAGCGTGGCAATGGTCACCGACATCAGCAGGACGATCAATACCAACATCGAGGAAAATAATACAAGCTGGCCTTCTACCTGATGCATCAACGCCGGCTTGGCGCCCGTGGTGAAGATCGGCAACAGCACATCAATATGCGACAATTTTGCGATAGCCACCGCTGGAAGCACGAGCAGCGTACTGAAGATTAGCCCCTGTAAGAGCCAGAGCCACCATTTGCCGATGAATAATTCAAAGATCTCCATGAGCCACATGCCCAATTTATCAAAACTATTACGTGGCGGGTGCGAGAAACTGCTATTAGCCATATCTGTCGAATCCTCTGTGTAAATTGCATTTGCTGTGTTATCTGTTGCTTGTATTATTCGCGCAATGGGGGAGAATCCCTGCTCATTGATGACGCAGGGGCATTTCTCCGGCCATTTTGCGCTTCTTATCCGGCAAAATAACCAGCAACACCACTGGCACCATCAGGATGAAACCGGCCCAGACGATCCAGGCGGAGACGATGAAGCTGGATTGGAGCTGCTGCAGTGGGGTCTCGTTGCGGAACATGTGCAGCAGCACCTCCGTGCCCAGGAAGGGGGCGATGACGCCGCGGATGCCTACCAGGAAGTTATGCAGCGCCATGTAGATGGGGATATCCTCACCTTTGGCAAAATGAAAGACGGCAGTGAGCGCGCTCAATTCTACCCCCGGCCCCACCAGCCCCTGCACCAGTGCGGCCACCACCATGATGGGGACGGCATGGGCATCGGGGGCCACATAGACGAAGAGTACCGGTACTATCCCCTGCAGCAGGAAGGCCGCCAGCAAGGTGAAGAAAGGGTTGAAACGATCCATCAGCCAGCCCCAGGCGATGTAGGCACCTATCGAGGCGGCGGAGGATACCGTGGCCAGCACCCCCACGGTGGCATCGCTGATATGCAGCGCATCCACCTGCAGCATGGGCACCAGCGGGCCGCGCAGCCAGTTGCCAAAACCGAAGACGAGGAAGGCCAGGCAGTAGAGGCCGAAACGCCAATCAACAATTGGCACGCGGAACATCTTGCCCAGGTTATGGAAATACTGCCCCATGGTGGCCAGGGCATTCTCCTGCACCTCTGGCGGGGGCACCGGTTTCTCATACATGTGGGTGAACATCCATATACTTAGCACCCCGAGGATGCCGCCCACCGGGAAGACCACGCGATAGTCCAGCGGGTGTCCTAGCAACGGTATTGCCAGCAACCCCAGCGCAACCACCCCCGCGCCGACGAGGAGTTTTTGCCGCATCCCCTGCACTTCATGCGCGATGAGTAGCGCTGCGCCCAGTGTGAAGAGCGCCACCCACCACCAGGGCAGCCCGCTGGCCATCAGCTTGCCCGCGTACAGCCCGGCCACCATGGCGGCCAGCGTCATGCCGATACGCACCGTGCCCATCACCTGCCCGCGGCAGTCATCCGGGTAGGCGTCCTTCATTATCATGGCGTAGGCGGGGCCGGCGAGACAGCCGAGGAGCTGCGAGGCGAAAACCAGGGCAACGAACTCGAAACGTGTGGTGGCAAAAGCCATGAGCACCAGCAGGCCACGCGCCACGCTGTTCAGCCAGAAGAGGTAGGGCATCTTCTGCCGGCTCTGCATCAGGCAGGCCACAAACATGGCGATGACGTTGCCGATAGCCGTGGAGGCCACCAGCATCTCCATCTCGAAGTTGCTGGCCCCCATGCGCCGGGCGATAACCCCGAAAAATGGTACGGTGAAGCCGGCAAATAGCCCAAAAAGCCACGCCGCCCGCGCGTCCCAGCGGTATGACTCCCGCGCATGTCGGGGAATGAACGACTGTAAAAACATGTAAAACTGCTCTAATCTGGTTTAATGCTGTGTACTACTGTTATTGATTATTCTCCCCACCCGCGCCATCTACCTTGTTGTTCTTCTATAATATTGCGAATTCGGCAAATATGGAATAAAATGTTGTAATAGAAGCGGAGGTGGCAAGATGGCTTTAGCGCTACGAAAAGTGAAATATCGGTATACCTACGGCGATTACCTGCACTGGGATGACAGCCGACGCTGGGAGATTATTGACGGCGAAGCTTATGACATGTCGCCTGCCCCTACTCGCAGGCACCAAAGAATATCCATTGAGTTGGTTCGGCAATTATCGAACTATCTTGTGGGAAAGAAATGCGAGGCCTATTCCGCTCCATTTGACGTAGTACTGCCCGTTCTCGGCGAGAATGAAGAGGAATCTGAAACGGTAGTACAGCCGGATATCGTGGTTGTCTGCGATCAACGCAAATTGACCAAACGCGGTTGCACCGGCGCGCCGGAAATGGTGATAGAGATACTCTCGCCGTCTACCGCGGTAAAAGACCTGAAGGTAAAGAAAGACCTCTATGAGCGCGCGGGCGTGCGCGAGTACTGGATTGTCCACCCCGACGAGAAATGGGTGAACATCTTCCTGCGCGACGAAAAATCCAAATTAGCGCTCCTGGGAACCTTCAGCGCGGAAGACACCCCCGAAGTAAATATCCTACCCGGCCTGCAGATAGACCTGGCCCAAGTCTTCGCCGCATCCGCCTGGATGGAAGAGACGCTGGAGAAGAACAAAGTGGTACATGGGCCACCGGGGACTGGCGAAGGCGAGTAGCCCGCGCCCGCCGTGGCGCGTATCACTGGGGCAGATAAGGAATGGGTTATGGGGAGATCGAGTTATAAATCAAACGTCTCTCTTAGAGCAGCGTCTATTCCTTGTTGTACATCTACTGAACATGTTCCAATTTTTCTAATGATCTCTTTAGGGCTCATAGTCGCAATATTATCTACGATAATCATAGAGTCTATACTAAGCCCCATTTTATTGCCATCTTCACTATTATAGGATATAGGGATGCGCGTAGAGCCTGTTTTATTCAATTTTGAGGTTATGCACACAACGAGTTTATCACCATAAGTAGTAATTAGCTTATCGGATTGAACAATTAGTACAGGGCGCTTCTTATAGGTTATCTTATCAGCATTAGGAAATGAAACAAGCACAACATCGCCCCGACTATAACTCATCATAAGCCTCCATACCAGGAGCATCCCAGTCTTGCTCAAATGATCTAAACCTCATACGGATTTCCATCGCCTCTTCTTGAGAAATGTTCATATCAGAAAGTAGTAATTGTTCCTTTACTGTTGTTTTGTGTACGCAAATAAGCCAACTTACACTATAGGCTTTGTCGAATCGACATAGTTCATTTTCATTCACAGATTGTGTATACTCATAACCTGTACTTGCATACCAGGGTTGAGCGAATGCGCTAAAGTCTGCGAATGGCTTGAATTCATAAATTGTCTTCATATTCCAAGTTAAAGGCGACTGTGAGACATCATAAATCTTCACGGGTGATGCATCGGTATTAACCATTGAACTCATCCTCCAGATCACCTTTAATAAGGGTAAAAAATATATAATCTGTTTTTCTGTGTGCAGCTTCTAGCCATTCAGCAAAATCATCTTGCATTACAGGTACGTCATCATCAGTACTCTGAATTACTGTTTCCCATATTATTATAGGGCTTCCATTCCCATTTGAACCAGTAGCAAACCTGATGCTTATTTGGCCAATCGGATTATCACAGCGGAAAGAAGATATCCAGTTCAGATTATTCGGTTGCTGTTGAATATGAGTCCCATTAAAAAGAGCTTCCGGTAGATTAACATTAATTTTCAACTTTTCATGCAAAAAAGCAAATATGTCATTGTTATAATAATCAAAATTGACAGCGTCAACATAACGTAGTTGCAAACTGTTAATTCTAAATTCATCAGTTTTCGGATGCGCGTCATATAATCTACGTACAACTTCAATTGCTCTATTCTGGAATTCACTCCACACATATTTATCGGTTTCGTTTAGTGTAAGCAATCCAGGTCCAAGTTGGATTAGTGGCCATTGGTCCGCGGCTACTCGAAATCTATGCTGTGGGATATATCCAGCAATTTCTTCTGGAAGCATTGATGATGGCAATTGTTCATGTGCAGGATAGTCAGGAGCAAGGCGATCATATAATCTTCCCATTAAAAGCTTATAGTGTGGGTCAATACTAGTATTTGGCGTTAAGACTTTCAGAGCCCATTTTATCTCTAAAATAACCTCAACGAGCGGTTTTGATTTCAGTACTATTTCTGACATAAATTTTTCCTCAACACCAGAACTAATCATTCCCATAATATATCACATTATTCACGTAGTGTGTAGGCAAATCAGATTCTGTCCAGGAGCGGCTGGCAATGTAAGGGATAGCCGTTCTCGTACTCCATTGTTATAGGCAACAAAGGAGGGCAACATAGAGATTATGAACATCTTACTTGATAACAATGCTGATCCGAACATGACAGTTGAATCAGGTCGTATTTCTCCTCTGGGGCTGGCAATAAGGGAAAAGCATCGTGATATTGAAGTTCTGTTAAGAAAGTACGGCGCTTGTTGATAATAGTTCGAGTAGAACGATGCTAACCTTGGGAACTCCAATCTCCGCATTGGCGTCTGGCCAAATCGGGGACTGTCCTCGCGTACAGCAGCGGGTATAAGCGTGATTTGTGCCTGCCATGGTTAGTCTCCCTTTCGTTTTCAGCCTGCGTTCGGGACTGTCCCCAGCTGGGTAGCATAGACGAAAACGGGGGCAAATATGGGGGCTGTACTATTGGAAAACCGGGTGCTGTGCGCGAGGACAGTCCCGTTTTCCCCCGCCACTTCGTGGCGGGGGACGGGCCAATGCGGAGATTGGCGTTCCCGGGGTGTTATTTACCGCGCGAAGTTCTGCAGGATCCCCTTGCGCAGGTACTCGTGGACGTCGGCTAGGTTGATGCGGATCTGCTCCATGGTGTCGCGGTCGCGCACGGTTACCGTGTTGTCCTCCAGCGTCTGGAAGTCTACCGTGAGGCAGTAGGGGGTGCCGATTTCGTCGTGGCGGCGGTAGGCTTTGCCGATGTTGCTGGTGTCCTCGAAGACTACGCGCATGTCGCCTTGCGCTTGCAGCTCGCGCTTCAGCTTCAGGCACGCCTCTACTATCTCCGGGGAGTTGCGCTTGAGCGGCACCACGGCGGCTTTGATGGGGGCGATGCTGGGCTTGAGGCGGAGCACGATGCGCACGTCGCCGTTGGGCAGCGTTTCCTCGTCATAGGCCTCGCAGAGCAGCGCCAGCACGCCGCGATCCACGCCCGCCGACGGCTCGATGACGTAGGGGACGATGGGTTTTTGCGTCTCCGGGTCGGGGATGGTGAGCTTGGCGGTGCTGTGCTCGTTCTTCATCACCTTGGCGGTAAGCCCCAACGTGTTCTGATTTTTGGAGTGCGAGCCGAGGTCGTAGTCGGTGCGGTTGGCGATGCCCTCGATCTCCTCCCAGCCGATGGGGTATTTGTAGAAGATATCCACGGTGGCCTTGCTGTAGTGCGCCAGCTCGTCCTTCTCCACGTACACCAGCTTCAGGTTCTCCGCCTTCAGCCCCAGGGTAGTCCACCAGTGCAGGCGGTCTTCTATCCAGCGCGTGTGCCAGGCTTCGTCCTCGCCCGGGCGCACGAAGAACTCGATCTCCATCTGCTCGAACTCGCGCACGCGGAAGATGAAGTTGCGCGGGGTGATCTCGTTGCGGAAGGATTTGCCGATCTGCGCGATGCCGAAAGGCAGGCGGCGGCTGGTGCTGTCCACCACGTTCTTGAAGTTGACGAAGATCCCCTGCGCGGTCTCCGGGCGCAGATAGGCGTAGGACTCGTCATCGGCCACCGGGCCCACAGCGGTCTTGAACATCATGTTGAAGGGCCGTGGCTCGGTGAGGTCGGTGCTGCCGCACTTCTCACACTTGCCGTTCTTCACATGGTCGGCGCGCCAGCGGCTTTTGCAGGCGCGGCAGTCGATCATCGGGTCGACAAAGGTGTCCTCGTGCCCGCTGTACTTCCACACATTGTGATTCATCAGAATAGAAGCGTCCAGCCCCTCCATGTCGTCGCGCTCGTAGACGTTGGCGCGCCACCAGGCCTGCTTCAGGTTATTCTTCAGCTCCACGCCCAGCGGGCCGTAGTCATACGTCCCCTGCAGTCCGCCATAGATATCAGACCCAGGGAAAATGAACCCGCGCCGTTTGCACAGCGAAACTAACTGCTCCATCGTCGTAGCCGGCATAATTTACCTCACATTTAATCTTTGCTACAGTATACCGGCTTTGCGGATTTGTATCAAAAGATGTGGCGGCGGTAGGTACGTAGCATGGGTGTCTCGCCCATTCACCACGCGCTAAAGCACATGGCTATAAGATCAAGCACCCTGAAGGGCGCTATTGGCCAAGATTATTCATACGACCCTAACCATCATAAACTTGTTCCACCATGCATGACATCGTATCTTAATTTGTTCCTAACGTGGGCGCAAGCCTTGCGCCCCTACACCCACGTTGGGAACGTCGCTGAATTTTTTTCATCAACTTGAGGTGAATGGAAACCCCAATATTTCCGCTGGGATTGAAATCCCGGCTGCAGGGCACTGCGCGCCAGTCGTCCGCCATAGCCAGGATGGCGACGGCGGATTGTTAGCCACCTCCTTTAGGGGGTGGTGCAAACCTGGTCGTTCACGGCCATGGTAGGGCCGGATTATCACTAAAATCGATACTCCTACTGCTTAATCTGTATCAATTCATCGGGGAACTCAAGGAATGTAGCGCCATTTTCTTCTATTGTTGCATTATAAGCATAAAGATGTGGTAACATAGTAGCAAAGTATTGTAAATGTGAGAAGTAGGATGTTTTGCAGAACATGCTTTTTTTGTTTATACTTGGTGCCATATATTGCTATCTACGGTGATAGGCGCTTTTATGCTAGACCGGGTTAAATATGACAGACATATACCATAATGGAAATATGCAGGCGAATAATGACCCGCTGACGGGCCTGCCCACCCTGAAAGGATGGGCGGGCGGATTGCCGGAAGGCCGTTTTGCATCTATGGGGCATATCCTCTCCCTGCGCCTCTCCGACCTGGTGCAAATAAATCAGATGTACGGTTTGGCGGCGAGCGACATCCTCCTTACGCAGGTAGCGACATTGCTGAAAAATTGGCTCTCCGGGCAGCAACTGCTGGTACGCGAGTCGAGATCAGACGCCTTCTACCTCTGGATGCCCGGCAGTTCGCATGATGAAACGCAACAGCTGGCGTTGCGCTTGCAACAGTCGCTCTTTGCCTCCGGGGTGATGATTACCAGCGGGGTAGAGATTCATCCGCGGATGGCAGTTACGATACTTCCCGTCGCGGCGCAGGCTAGCGTTTATAGTGTGATTGAAGAACTTGACCGCATGGAGGTACGCGAACCCGCTCTCGAAGCCCCCACCGTGAACAACGGCGATAGTGCGCTGGCGATGTTGAATGTCGCACTGGAGCATCATCGCACCTTCGGGTTGGAACAACTGATTGAGCAGATCCATGCCAGTATCAATCAGCAGTCAATGAAGCAGCCCCAGACGATCTTCTTACTGGCTCCGCCGCCAGCAGTTAAATCACGTACACTGGGGGTCGTCGGGAGCTTTCTCGGCAGCAGCAATATTCCGATGGCGCACGTCTCTAGCCATGCCAGTGACCGTGACGTCAGTTGTGGTTTGTTAGTAGCAATTTTGCTGGCGCTGATGCCCTCTTATCAACCGGAGTTGCTCTTCGCCCGTGTGTTGCCACTCTGTGACGCTAGTCCATGGTTATGTGGGCTATTCCCTACTTTAATAAAGCATGATGCCGCGCCGCCACCACCAGGCAATCACAAACTGGTCTGTGATACCCTGACACAAGTACTGCTGGCAATGGTGGAGAATTACTCCGCCATTGTGATTATTAATGGGCTGAACTTCGCCGATAATGATTCAATTTCAGCGTTAGGGGCGTTGCAACAGCGCGATGATCATGGTCTGCTCATCCTCGCCGGGGTCGACCCGGAAAACAACGTCATGCCCGCACTGGTCAGCCCGCTGCTCTCCAGTAATACTGTCATCATCACCCAGCAACCTTTCAGCAAATTCATCATCGGAGAATACCTGAACAACGTACTCCCGGGGGTAAAAACTCCCGAACTAACCAACTTATTGCTGGAGCGTAGCGGTGGTTGGATTCTTGATATTGAGGGTCTTTTGCGCTCCTGGGCGGAGAGTGGGGCGTTAAATCACGACTTTGGCAAATGGCATCTAGAGGCTACTACTATCCCTGCGGAGTTGTTCTCCGCGCTATCCCCGCAGGAGAAGCAATATCTGGCGCAAGCGGCACTGGTCTGCCCGGTCACGTTGGATTTCCTGACAACGTTGTGGAAATTCACCAATAAGGGCATAACCATGGCGATTGTCACGCATGGTCGTGCCATGGGGTTGTTGCTGCCAGAAGATCCCAATAATCCCCAGCAGGTGGAATTCCGCGATGAAGAGTATGCAACGCAACTGACGGAACTGCTCTCGCAAGAGGAGGTCCTGCGGATTCATGCAGACATCTTCAAATTGATGGATGGCACGCCAACGCATCTGCCGCCTTTGCAGCAAAATCAAAACCCGCTAAGTGCCTTTGCGAATATCATTAAGACGCAACATCAGGGGGTGAATTACCATAGGGAAGAGGTGCCGGAGCCGCTCCCGCCCATCCGGCCACTGGAGCAGGGTGAACTGCCAATACTTATTGACGTACTGTTGATGATACGGCTAGTCGGCGTCGGCTATCGCTACTATCCGCCCAACTCCGAAATTGTACGTGAACATATGGAGTCAGCTATCGCCAAGTTAGCGGAAGTATTTCAGACACGTCCGGCGATATCCATCAGCACCGACGGGAGCAAAGTTGCTATCGAAGGCCGTACCGTGGATCGCCGCGACCTGGCCACGCCCTTGAAAGACTATCTAGCGTGGATGAATGAAGCGCACCTGAAGACGCTGGGCATAATGAAAGGTGTGACGACGAACGAACTGAAAGAGATGTTCATTACTATCGCTGAATATGATGGTCAGAATGATGCAGATCCATTGCTGGAGATTCTGCAGGGATTGAGTCTCCCGCACATACGCTTCATACCGCGACAAACTCAGATGAATGACGCTAGTGCGGGCACCATCAATTTGCCCGTGGAACTGGCCGGGTCACTGATGATGAATTTTGCGAACAACGCCGCACCTGCCGCATACGGTGCCCCCGGTGTTGCCGCACCTGCCAATACCCCCTTTGTTATCCCTGACGGAAAAAGGGGGTTGCCAGTGAGCGGGGGGGGCGGGCCAGCAGCATCCGTGGCACTGCCAGCATCGCCCGTTAACGCGCTGGAAACCCCGCGCACTATACCGATATACAACCCAGCCTTCCTGACCGCCGATGAATGGGCAGAGATGCCAGTGGTAATGGAAGGGGCGAACAGCCAGGCACGCCAGGCAATGATGGAGAATCTCTATCGCTGGCTTTCCCACTCCCCGGAGATCGCCAGTAAACAGGAGAATGTATGCCTGGATAACCTGCTGCTGGAAAGACTGGAGCAAGAGCAAGATTCAGCGGCGATGCATGAAACAGCCCGCGCAGCCATGGAGCGGCTGCAGGCGCTGGTGCGGCGCCACGAGTGGAGCCAGATGCTTTCCATCGTGGAATCAGTGCATAATCGCATCAGTAATGAAGATGATACGGGGTTGCAGGAAGAGATAGCCGCCATCCTTGACAGTACTGCCCAGTCTGATGAATTTCTCCAACTGGTGAATGACGCGCTGAAAGATGCCGAACATATGGACGACTTACGGCGTCTCATCGGCTACTCTGGGAATATTACCTGGCCAATATTGATGAATACCCTCATCAACTCCCCCGTGCTGCAGATACGAATGCGGGTGATGACGTTGATGAAAGAATACGGCCCGAAGGCCATGCCGTTACTCAAGGAAGAGTTACGCCACCCCTATCCCTGGTACGTCTACCGCAACCTGTTACTCGCAGCCAGTGAAATCGGTTCCCCGGAAGCGATGCCCGAAATCGCAACACTGCTGGGGCATATCGACCCCCGCGTGCGCTCCTCCGCGCTCAACGCTGCCATGCGCCTCGGGGGTGATGGATCAGCAAATATATACCTGCTGCAGGGTCTGAATGACAACGCACCTGAAGTCCGTGCGCAGGCGGCTTCCCTCGCGGGCACCTGCCGTGACCGCGCTGTGATGGCCAAACTGATCCAACTACTGCTACGCGGGATACTCGATAAGGATGAGCCAGAAAATATTCAGATAGCAGCCACCCTGGCACTGGGCCAATTTGAGGAAAAAGAGGCGCGTGCGTGCCTGATCAATATTCTCTCCCCGCGCATCTTTCGCCGCAAGCCAGATCACGTCCGCGTCGCGGCCGTCAACGCCCTCGCCGCCCACCTCGCTGACCCTACCGTCCAAGATGCGCTAAAACAAGCCGCCCAGGACCGCAACCGCACCATTAAAATAGCGGCTAACCGGGTGTTGCAGCAGTTGAAGACTAACTAAATAACCCTGCATCTTTCCACAAAAGGATTTCAGCACCCCACCGGCGAAATAGCGGTTATCTGCTGATAAAAGGGGCTTATCATGATTCCGTATCGTACTGATTTAATTGAAACTGTCATCGGGCAGGCGTCCTTTGGCATCTGGGATCTGCTGAATAAAGGCTCGGATACCTTCGGCGCGGCGACGCGCGAGGCGTTTACTGCCGAGAACAGCATCCAACTGCTGGGCAAGTGCGGAGTACCGCATGTGTCGCTGCATGACTTGGATGTAGGGCTTGACCCGTGGGTAACC
>JBBRXO010000050.1:0-20806 GCA_038248345.1 Armatimonadota bacterium
CCCCGGTACAACGCCCCATACTCCAGCAGCATGTCGCTGCGGGTGTAGTGGTTTTGTACGTGCTGGCGTGCGGCGGTGCCCTGGCGCTGGCGCAGCTCGGGGTCGGACAGGTAGCGGCGCAGCGTGGTGTCGAATACTCCGAGCATGTCAGTCTCGACCACACTGCCGGTGGTGCCGTGGATCATGTAGTCGCGGTTGCCGGGCACGTCGCTCACCACCAGCGGCAGGCCAGTGGCCATGGCCTCCAGCACCGTGTACGGCCCCGCCTCCCAGCGGCTGGGCAGGACGCAGATATCCATCGACCAGTAGGCCTGGCGCACATCCTCGGGTTCGCCATAGAAGAGCGCATGTTTTACTCCCAGGCGGCGCGCCATGCGCAGCAGCGGACGGCGCAGCGGGCCGTCGCCCCAGATGCATAGCCGCGCCTGCGGGAAGTCACTGGTACATTCTTCCATCGCCTCCAGCAGCAGGTCCACGCCCTTCTGTGGTACCAGGCGGCCCATAAAGCCTATTGCCACATCATCGTCTGTCAGCCCGGCGGTGCGGCGTGCGTGCGCCATTTCGTCAGCATCGGGTGGGTGCCAGTATTCAGTATCGATGCCGTTGTTGATAACCTTCAGCTTCTCCCAGGGGATATGGACGCGGTTCGCCTCCTCACGTTCGCCCTCGGAGACGCAGACGATGACCTCGGCACGCTTCGCCTGCCACACTTCGCTCATCCGGTAGAAGGGCACGCGCCAGTCGCCGATACGCTGAAAGGGGAAGGCGTGCGGGGTGTAGATTACCGGGCAGGGCATGGGAAAAGCACGCCCCAGATAGCCCGCCTTGGCGCTGTGCAGGTGCACCAGGTCGATGCCATCCTGCGCGGCCCAGCTCGCCAGCTGTCGCGATGCCGTACCGTTGGGGGTGTGCGTCATGTCCAGCTCACGCACGGTAAATCCTCGTTCGCGCAGCATGGTGAAGCTACTTTTCCAGCTCTCCGGGCGCTGCAGCGAAACGTAGAGCAGCTGCTCAAATTCGTCATGGCGCAGACCATTCACCAGATCCAGCACCTGCCGTGCCACTCCGCCCGTCGTCGCCTCCACTACCTGTGCTATGCGTATCGCCGTCATATTTTGCCTCAATTATATGATAGCAGATTTGCGGGAAGAGTTGGGTGATGAAATACGCAATAGACGTCGCCCCACCCTTGCAGTTATACTATTACCTTGTAGAGGTTGGCATAATTGATTAACGATAGCAGCAAAACAGAAATATCAGCAGGGGCAGTTGTGTTCCACATCACAGCAGATAACAGTATCCTTTATCTGCTCTTACAGCCGGGGCCGCGCAAAGCATGGGGATTCCCCAAAGGCAGACTGGATAGCCAGGAGACAGATATGCAGGCGGCCTGCCGGGAGATTGAAGAGGAAACGGGGCTGCGAGAGTTGGAATTCGCCGAGGATTTTCGTCATATTGTGCATTACCAATTCAAACGCGGACGCTGGGCAATTCAGAAAGAGGTCATTTATTTCCTCGCCCACTCACATTCACAACGGGTGCGTATCTCACACGAGCATATCGCCTACCGGTGGATGTCACTGGAAGAAGCATTCCGACAGGTCGTCTTTGAGAGTACGCGCGAACTCTTGCACTATGCGAACTCATATATCCTGGCAAATTTCCCGCCATTGCGGTGATGTGCATTTAGCATTAGAAAAAACAAGCGGATCATGGAATAATAGAGAATAGACTTCAGGGGGAAAAGAGGGTGCCTTTATTGTTGATATCATCGAAGAGAAAGCGGCTACCCGCATGGCAGCAGGCAGGGATTTATGCCCTGTTTGGTATCCTCTATTTTGTCGTCTGTGACTTGATTTTTATCCAGATCTATGGCTATCATGTCCGCTGGCTGGTCGACATCTTCATCGGCTTGATTATTGCACTCTCCACCCTGATTATTTTTAGCTTCATCTCCCATAGTAACAATGAAGAAGAAGCGACCCAGAGTGAATTGAAACATACCCGTTTTTTACTGCAAGCATTGATGGATTCCGCCCCGGATTACATCTACTTCAAAGATACCGAAGGGCGTTTCCTGCAGATTAATGATGCGCTGGCGAAATTCCTTGACCTGCCTTCCCCAGAGCAGGCTATCGGCAAAACAGACACAGAGATTGGACAGGTGGAATTAGTAGAGGAATACGCTGCCGACGAAGAGTTTGTTATGCGCACAGGCCAGAACATCGTGAATAAAGAGGAATTACAGCATCTGGCAAACAATAACAGCACCTGGATTTCCACCACCAAAATGCCGCTGCGCGATGAGACCGGCGCTATCAATGGCACCTTCGGCATTTCACGGGATATCACAGCATACAAACTGGCATTAGAGCAACAGCGCGAGCTGGCAGCTGGCATGAAAGCGGTGCTGGAGATGGCGGATGCCCTCTTAAACATCGATGACTATGACCTGCTGCTTCGCCGGGCAGTAGAATTACCCCGTGAACGCTTGGGCATAGAACGGTGTTCTATCTATTTGCAAGTAGATAAACACCATATGATCGGGACATTTGGAACCAACAAACATGGGGTAACAACCGATGAACGGGATATCAGTATTTTAATCCAAGAGCATGATCAAATTTGCGCATATCTGGAGCAGACTGGCGAACGTTGGTTTTACGAGCGAAGGATGCTTACTGATACGAATAATGGTGAGTATACCAAATTGTTTGAGGGAGAACTGGTACGGACTCCGATAATGATGCTTGGAGAAAATTCCGGTGTCTTTTTCAACGATAACGGGATAACCGGCAAAGCTATATCAATACAAAAACAAGAGCTACTCGCGGTGTACTGCACGTTGCTGGGTAATATCTTACAGCGTAAAAATGCAGAACTCTCGTTGTCTGCCGAGCGCTCGTTGCTGAAAGCGCTGATGACATCTGCTCCTGACAATATATACTTCAAGGACAGAGATAGTCGTTTTATTCGGGTAAGTAATACCATGAAGCGACTCTTCGGTATGGAAGACGTTGAACAGGTGATCGGTAAAAAAGATAGCGACTTCTTCTCCCCGGAACATGCGCTACGCGCTCTGGCGGATGAGAAGAAGATAATAACCTCTGGTATCACATTACTGAATATCGAAGAGAAGGAAACCTGGGATAATGCCGAAGATACCTGGGCATCTACCTCAAAAATGCCGTTATACGATGAAGCGGGGAAAATAATCGGCACCTTCGGCATCTCACGTGATATAACACTACGCAAACAAGCGGAAGATTCATTGCATGAATTGGCTGAAGGGTTAAAAATAGTACTGACCATGACCGATGACCTCCTCACCTGCCCGGACATGGATTCATTAATGCGCCGCGCCGTAGATTTACCCCGTACGATGCTGGGCTTGGATCGGGCGGGCCTGTTTCTCATCATCAATAATGGCGAAGATTTTGCTGGAACCTATGGTACCAATACCGATGGTAAAATCATCGACCAGCACGATCTTATTAGCAATATCGGTGACCTCTATCATGACGCTATAGAAAAATCGATACACAGCGTGCAACGGTGGGCTGTAATGGATGATATCGAGATAAACAATTATATTGACCATGAATGGATAGTAACCGGACGAGGATGGAAAGCTGTTACCCCCATCATATCAGCGACAGGCCCGAAAGGGGTATTCTTAAATGACAATGGCATCCATAGCAAAGAAGTGGATCAGGTAAAACAGGATGTGCTGGCGATCTATTGTGCGGCGCTGGGCAGAATAATGGAACGTATGGAGGTGGAAGAAGCGCTTCGTAAAAGTGAAGAAAAAGCGCGGCGCATCGCGGACAACATGCTGGATGTTATCGCACAGCTTGATGTAGACAACAATATCAGCTACTTAAGTCCGTCGATAAAAGTCGTACTTGGGTATCGCAAGGATGAGCTGCTGGGGCACTCGGTGCTGGAAATTGTACATCCTGATGATACCCAGCAAGTGATAGCATCATTTGAGGAACTGAAGCGCAACAAAACTGTACGAATTGAAGAACGGGTACGACACCGTCGCGGCCACTATCTCTGGATGGAGACCATCGCCAAACCATTGCGAGATGAAAACGGAGACATCAACGGGGCTATCCTCTCGACACGCGACATCACCCAACGGAAAGTTATCGAAGAAGAACTGGCGCGTAGCAATGCCGAATTACAGCAATTCGCCTATGTCGCCTCGCATGATCTGCAGGAGCCACTGCGCATGGTGGCCAGCTACGTGCAACTGCTGGAGCGGCGCTATAAAGGAAAACTGGATGCTGACGCAGATGAATTTATCGGTTTTGCCGTAGATGGCGCCACGCGTATGAAAGAGCTGATTAACGACTTACTGACCTACTCACGCGTAGGCTCCAACAACAAGGCATTCGTCCCGGTGGAATTAGCTGGCGTGGTAAAAAGAGCGTTGCAACAACTGCAATTGGCCGTGGATGACAGCGGTGCGGTGATAGAGATTGACGACTTGCCGATGGTGGATGGCGAGGAATCGCAACTGGTGCAGTTATTCCAGAACCTGATCAGCAACGCCTTGAAATTCCGCAGTGATAAAGCGCCACTGGTGCATGTAACAGCCGAGAAAAAAGGTGATTACTGGCAGTTTGGCGTACATGATAATGGTATCGGTATCGATAAACAATATATGGAGCGAATTTTTATCATGTTCCAGCGGTTACATTCCAAAGCGCAGTATCCGGGGACGGGTATCGGCCTGGCAGTATGTAAAAAAATCATCGAACGACATGGTGGCCGCATCTGGGTGGAAGCGCCCATAACTGGAGGATCGGTATTTTATGTCACCCTCCCCGTGCCAGAAAGAGGAGAAATTGATGAACATTGAAAGCTACGGCAGACCAGTAAATGTGCTGATAGTAGAAGATAATCCTGGCGACGTCCGATTAACGTTGGAGGCTTTGAAAGAAGGTAAAATCCGCAACAACGTCAGTGTCGCTACAGATGGAGTAGAAGCGCTGGAATTCCTGCGACGAGAAGGTAAATTCAGTGAGTCCCCTCGCCCGGATATGATTCTGCTCGATCTGAACTTACCCCGCAAGGATGGCCGGGAAGTGTTGGAGGAGATAAAGAAAGACCCGGTACTCCGACGTATCCCGGTGATAGTATTGACCACCTCTACAGCAGAGGCGGATGTCTTCCGCACCTATGACCTTCATGCCAATTGCTATATTACTAAACCGGTGGATATGGATCAATTCATCCATGTGGTACAGACAATAGAAGACTTTTGGTTTACAATAGTGAAATTATCCGGGAACTAATGCTATTATGAACGAAGAACTGATTTCAATATTAGTGGTAGAAGACAACCCCGGTGACGTGCGCTTATTGCGCGAAGCGTTACTGGAAGTTAAATCCATGCGGTATATGCTGACTCATCGGGCTACGCTGACAGAGGCCTTCGCGTCTCTTAACGCCTGCTCCTATGAAGTGGTATTACTCGACCTCTCTCTCCCCGATAGCCAAGGGCTGGATGCGCTACATCAGTTGAGCGAAATGTGTCCAGATATCGCCATCATAGTGCTCACCGGCAATGACGATGAGACTGTGGCGTTGAATGCCATGCAAGCAGGGGCGCAGGATTTCCTGGTGAAGGGGCAATTTGAAGCACAGCTGCTCTGCCGCTCCATCCGCTACGCCATCGAACGCAATAGACTACGCCGGGCGGTGCGGGCGTTATCACTCGTTGATGAACTGACCGGGCTATATAACCGCCGTGGTTTTACTACTTTTGCCGAACAACTGCGCAAAGTAGCCAGCCGCTCTACTCGTGGTTTCCTGCTGATTTTCGCCGACCTGGACGGAATGAAGATCATCAATGACACCTATGGACACCTGCAGGGGGATGAAGCACTGAGGTCGGTGGCAAGAGTCTTCCGTGCAACCTTCCGCGAGGCGGATGTCATCGCCCGCATTGGCGGAGATGAGTTCGCCGTCATCGCCTTTGAGAGTGATGAGTTTTTTGCTGCTATTGCACGTAAACGGCTGAATGATATTATTGACGAGGTGAACTCCAGTGGTGACAACAAATTCCACCTGTCTTTAAGCGTCGGCGTTGCTCGCTACACCCCGGAGGTATCCTGCGCGCTAGACATACTCATCGCCCAGGCAGACGCGCAGATGTATGAAGAAAAGCGGATAAAGAATAATACCCGCACTATAATTCCGGCAACCCCGGATTCACTGCCGATATAACCGCCTGGCATTCAATCTCCACCAGCCAACCAGGACGACAGACAGCGGCTAGCACCACTTGTACCGGCACTGCGCCGAAACGCGCGGACATCTTCTGCCTGATAATCTCCATGTCACTCATATCACGCAAATAGACGATGAATACCACTACATCTTCCAGGGTGGCGCCTACCTGCTGTAACAAGGCAGCGATATTTTCCAGCGTACGCTCCAGTTGAAGTAACACCGCACCCGGATGAACAATATGGCCGTATCGGTCAATGCTGGCTGTGCCAGAGACCATGACCTGCACGCGATCCTGATAAGCGATAGCGGTACCACGCTCAAAGGTAACTCCATAGAGGTTGGCGGGGCTAAGGTGATCGAGCGCCGCCAGATATGATACCTGCTTTTGTTGCACACCGGCAATGGCGTAGGCGTCGAGAAGTACGGTAGCGGAGACGTCCGCCGCTCTTCCTTCGATACCCGTACTGGTGCAATAGTGCGTCTGCGACGTCATGCCATTATCGGCGAATATCGCCCGACGCGCTTCCACTAATCCCTGATAATTAGCATCTACGTCCTGCACAAAAAACCAGGTGCGCAACATGTTCTCCGCCAGGCACATGTCATTTCTTTGCAGATATTCGTCGTACTGGTCGAAAATATCCTGTGTCTGGGCATATGACGTTTTCTCCGTGGCACTGGTGATGCCGGTACTCCAATGATGAGTAAGCTCTCCACGTTGCATTGCCAATGAGGTGCCCGTTTTGCATTTCCTTAACCCAGCCGGATCGTTGATATGGTAGGCCCACAGCGCCACTTTCGCCGGAGCTTCCGGCGGCTGCCCTACCCAGGAGACCGCGCAACTATCATCCTGTGCCGCCGGATCCGCAAAAAAACATTCCTTTAGCGCAGCAGCCTGGTTGGGCAAATCGCTACAAAAGAAGCGGCGGAACACCCCACTATCCGCATCAAGTCCTAATGATGCTTGCACGTTGGCATACGCGTCGCGGAGCCATTCCAGTTGCTCCGCCATACTCCCATAATCCGTCGGCTGCAAGATCAGGTGGAACTCCCCTACCCCGCTGGCGCCATGGAAAGCTGCGACGCTTACAGTTACCGGCAAGTGGCTACCATTGATTTCATGTAATATCACCTGTGAATTTGACATTTAATACCGTCCAGAATTAGATACGAAAACATCCCGGAGTAAGTTGCACACACTCCGGGATGCTATCGTCATGCTTCAATTAGAAGCGGGCATTGTTTAATACCCAATATGCATTGGAGCCACGGATCGAATAGTTCCGATCGGCGTAATCAAAAGCAATTAGCCCCCCGAAGGATTTGGTTTTCGGGTTGGCGCCAGCGGCGAGGAGCGCAGTGACGATCTCTGGGTGAATGTTACCCTTGGCGGCGATCATCAATGGGGTAAGTCCGTATTTGTTGCGACCTTCGATCTTCTGGCCGGCATCTACCAGTACCGCAATAATCTCCGGGTTAGCGGCGCTATCCGCCGCTACCATTAATGGTGTGTATCCGTTGCTATCAACAGCAGCCATATTGGCGCCCGCTTTGATCAATGCACTGATCACAGCCACGTTTTTGTTACTGCTGATAGCATGTAACAACGGCGTCATTTTATCATCCGGAGTAACTTCCTCCAGATTAGCGCCTGCTTTCAACAGCATAGTGATAACGTCCGGGTTATCACTATTCTCTACAGCACGAATGAAAGCCGTCTGCCCCTCTTTATCTTTGAGGTTAATCTTCTCGCCGATGCCCTTAGCGAAATAGGAGACAATCTCCGCGCTCGGATTACTCTCTGCTGCAAATAGTAACGGCGTGGTGCCACCGACATCAGTATCGGTTATCTTCGCCCCGGCATCAATTAGTTTGGTGAATACCGCCATGTTGGGGTTATTTTTGGCGGCCAGTAATAAGGCCGTGGTGCCATACCGGCTGCGGTCAGCGATCTTCGCCCCGGCAGCAAGCAACGCTGTGATGATCTCCACGGTTGTTTTGGGGTTACCGGCAGCGAAGATCAACGGGGTATAGCCGTTCATATCACGGTTATCTACCTTGGCCCCCGCCAGTAATAGTGCATTGATAACCTTGAGATTCGTAAATTTGCTGGCTACTGCATAATCTAAAGCGGTATTGCCCTGACGTCCGCGCAGATTGATTTTTGCCTTGGCGGTAATCAATGCCAACGCCACCTCCGGGTTCGCATTTTTATCAGCTGCGTACATTAGCGCGGTGCATTCATCAAACAACACCGGATTATAACTATCGTAAGGGCTATAGTAATCACCTTCGCCATCGCTATAATCATTGTTGTTATCGGATTGTACTACCGGCTTCGGGCTATCATTCTCGATAGCAGCATCAAAGGTACTGCGAGAATTGATGTTCGCCCCGGCTTTGAGCAGGGCTGCGATAGCTGTTACGTCGGGGTTGCTCTCCGCCGCCAGCATCAATGGTGTTTTGGCGCTGATTTCTTCTTTGGCATTTACCAGTGCGCCGGCGGTAATTGCCTGTTGGATTTGCAGCCCGGTTCCCGTCTTTACCAGAGTGTAGAAGTCCGGTTGGGTCATTTTCTGCGCGAAGGCACTACTGGCGAGCACCAGTAACAAGAGGATAGCCAAGTGGAATCTCATCATGATCTCCTTACTATGTCAATAATCCTCCACCTCACACATGGAGGTGGCACCAACAGTCGAACGCGCAGGAATGCACGTGGGTACTACAAGGATCTGATGTGATTATAACATCACTATTACCGGATGTGGATAGATATTCAGAAGGTATTTTCTTATCTTATCGCGAAATAGCTATCATAACGGATGGTGAAGATGACAGATAGACCACAGATTTTAGTTACTAACGATGATGGGATTAACGCACCGGGGATCATCGCGCTCCGCGCAGCCTTGCTGATAGTGGGCGACGTGACGGTGGTAGCGCCGGAACGACCGCGCAGCGCGAGCGGACATGCTATCACATTACACAAACCGTTGCGTGCCGACCTGCATCTGCTGCCGGGGGGCGGGCAGGGGTATGCCACTAACGGCACCCCCAGCGACTGTGTAGTATTGGGCGTACTGGCCTTAGTGAAGCGCTGCGACCTGGTGATCAGCGGTATTAACCACGGAGCCAACCTGGGCGAAGACCTCACCTACAGCGGCACAGTTTCCGCCGCCATGGAAGGGGCCATCTGCGGCATCCCCTCCTTTGCCATATCACTGATGGACACCGAGACGCCCGACTTCGGCCCCGCCGCCGCCTTCGCCGCACGGCTGGCGCGCAAGCTGCTGACGATAAAACTCCCCCCCGACACACTACTCAATGTAAACGTCCCCGCTGTGCCCGGGCCGGAGATCAAGGGCGTGGCCATCACCCGCCAGGGCCGCCGCCGCTATGAAGGAAGAGTAGAACGCCGCCTCGACCCCCGCGGCCGCCCCTACTACTGGCTGGGCGGTGAGTCAATTGAGGATGTAAATGGCAGCGGAAGCGACGGCGAAGCGCTACAAAATAATTACATCAGCATCACGCCGTTACATTTGAATCTGACGGCCGGGGGGCTGGCGAAAGAGATGAGGGACTGGGAATTAGGTTAGACTTCGATACAGCTACTGGAAATTAACGGTTGTTGGCCACCGACTACCTTATCCACTAGACTGTGGTCACATCCGTGAAAGCCCAGAATAAAAATAGGCGATGATTGGTACATAATTTAATATTCACTTCGACGGAGTATCGCGGTATCAAGCTGTCAGTTTTCCAGCTTTGGTGGTGATACCAGCCTCATGTAATATGCGGCGTCCTTCCTTGGGGTCTTTTCTAACCCTCTCACGTATAGCTTCAAAATGTTTAAAATACTGGTTACTTCTTCTTCAGTTACTGATGATACCATGGTATTATCCTCCTCAACATCATGCGTTGAAAATATCTACTAACATACACATTATACCATAATCAAAGGCGAACAAAAACCTCTATCTCATAATCTCATAATGAGCATCGAGATTAGAATAGTGAATATCACAAGTAACAAACATCCCCCTGATTGCTTAGATACATGCATCTCCTGGTTTATTGTTTTTGGTGACATATGAATCGGCATAATATGGTCTTTAAGCATTGAAGATACTTGTTTATACGCTTCTGTTCTATTGCTACCACCATAATATAGACAATGGTCGGGTGATGTATATTCCCCGAACCAAATTAAATCTCTTCCATTGTAACGACGGATAGACTTAATAACTGTTTCTGAGTTTAGAAGTTGTTCTGCTATTCTTTGAATTCCTTGGTCGTCAGGCCCCTCTATGGGAGCGTTCTCTAATCCATGCACTAATCCTCGATAGACTCTATATGTGAACCATGAAATAAGTTCTTTTTCACGTCCAGGCATGGTTAGTCTATATTGAATCAGGTCAAACATGGCCTTTTTCCCAATGTAATCGTTCACTTCAATGCCAAAGTATTTTGCGAACTGCCTGTGCCTTTCTGTAGTTGGCTTATCTCCATCTACTGCCATGCTGATTAAATTACTCACATCTTCTCTTGTCGCATTTAACGGTATCTGTATTCCTAAATCTTTTGCGTAGTTAAGTTGATTTTCTGTCGGTAGGTCAGGAGGCAACTGAATAATTGTATCGATTAACGTTCCTTCAGATTCTATTATTACACGTGCGGCATATTCACTATCCGCATAGATTACTTTCTTTCGTTTTCGACCCGTCTCTTTACCGGTGCCTTTAATTTCATATTTAGGCATGGTTGATCCTTCATACATCGTCGACTATTTCTTACCGAACATTAGGCGATACGGCCCGACAAATTCACCTGTTTCATCGGTCATCCCCGCCATGTGCAGTACGCGCTTTGCTTCATTAGGGTCAGTTTTAACTTTCTCGCAGATAACTTCGAGTTTCTTTATCATGCTTTGAGCGTCTTCCGCAGATAATGATCTTGCCATAATATCCCTCCTTATCAGGAATATGCACTATGCTCGACTAACAAGTATATTATACCATAACCAAAGGCGAACAAAAACCCGCTTATGCCAGCTTTACGCCACAGAGGCGGCGTAGGGTTCCAGATAGTCGGCCCATTGGGGGTTGTGGATGGCATAGACGAATTTGTGGTAGCTGATGTAGGGGAGACATTTCGGGCGGCGGGGCTTTACACCCAGCATCATGCCGGCGGCTTCCGGGGTGCGGTCGCCTTTTTTGTTGTTGCATCTGGTACAGCAGCAGACCAGGTTATCCCATTCATTGCGCCCACCGCGTACGCGTGGGATGACGTGGTCAATGGTGAGGGGCAGATGGGTAGCGCCACAATAGACACAGCGGTTACCATCGCGCGTGAAGATGCTCTTGCGCGTGGGCTTGAGGATCGGCATGGGGCGGTGTACGGGATAATTCAGCCGCACGACCGTGGCGCCGCAGCCGTACTGATCATCCAACGGATGCGCTTTGCCCAGATATAGCATGGTCAGCGCCCGCCGCCGGCTGGTGACGTTCAACGGTTGATAATTATGATTCAGTACCAGGACCTCGTCCACCTGCTTGCTCCTTCAACTGGAATATACCAAAGAAAAAACCCGCGTCATCCCAGAAGGTGACACGGGCACAATCTATCCTTAAACAGCCACATACATTGACAGACACAGTGTAGTGAACTATCCCACGCAAGTAGATGCCGGGGCTGGCCATGTAAGACCCGCCTCACTGTGCTAACCCTGACTCGACAATGAGAAATGCACATTTCGGAATCCACCATAGTTATAATATCGCAGAAGCGGAGGGGGTGTCAAATTCTTATGTTTCGCCACCCATGATGCAGTTTTTAGTTCTTGTCGGTTTTACCCAGTCGTAAACGACTGGGCTAGGTGGCTACGCCGATCGTCCTTCGGACGGGAACTAATGCCCTTAACCGTCCCGCCCAGAGGGCGATCGGCCGTAGGCCTTCCAGCCTGGTCGTTCACGGCCAGGTCAGAACAGAGGGTTTGTCATAAAACAGATACTATTTGTTTCGCCACCCATGATGCAGTTTTTCTGCTTCAAATTTGATACTTGGCCGTTGAATTGTTATAATTAGTAATAACGGCGCCACCTTGCCATCTGCGGGGTGACGCCTATGTGTTGACTATGACTAGAGGATACTGGAGAAAATATGAAAATTGTCGTGTGCATCAAACAGGTGCCGGGTACCACGAATGTCCGCATTGATCCCGAAACAAATACATTGGTGCGGCAAGGGGTGGAGTCGCAGATTAACCCCTTTGATCTCTATGCGCTGGAGGAAGCGGTGCGCGTGAAAGAACGCATGATCGCCGCCGGGGTGGATACCACCGTAACGGTTATCAGCATGGGGCCACCGCAGGTGGAAGAAGCGCTGCGCGAGACTATCACGCTGGGCGCCGATGACGCTGCGCTGCTCTGCGACCGCGGCTTTGCTGGCAGCGACACCTGGGCCACCAGCTACGCGCTGGCGGCGGGTATCAAAAAGGTGGGCGCGGATCTGGTCTTCTGCGGTATGCAGGCTATCGATGGCGACACGGCGCAGACAGGCCCCGGCATCACCTGCCACGCCGATTACTCGCTGGCCACCTACGTGAGCAAAGTGGAGGAGATCGACGAGAAGCGTGCGCGCGTCTGGCGATTATTAGAAGAAGGCTATGAAGTGATCGAGATCGCCCTCCCGGCGCTATTCACCGTGGTGAAAGAGATCAACGAGCCACGCACCCCGTCACTGCGCGGCAAGATGAAGGCGAAAAGTGCGAAGATCCCCATCTGGACAGTGGAGGCTATGGGCCTGGACCTGGAGAAATGCGGCCTGAAAGGCAGCCCCACGCAGGTGGTGAAGGTCTTCTCGCCCGAACACCGTGCCGGCGGCGCGATCCATGAAGGTGAAGCCCACGAACTGGCCGCCAAAGCGCTGGAAGTTATCCGCGAACGCTGCACCTGCTGAACTTGAAGATATAAAGAGGAAAATCCCATGGCTATAAAAGTAATTACAGATACCTGCATCGGCTGCAAAGCCTGCGTGCGCTCCTGCCCGGCGAATGCCATCAGCATGGACGAAAAGCTGGCAGTCATCGACCTGAATCTCTGCACCTACTGCGGCAGTTGCGTCAGCGCGTGCAAATTCGCCGCCATCGTCATCGAGATCGACAAGCAGGCGCAGGGCGACCTGGCCGACTACCACGGCATCTGGGTCTTCGGCGAGCAGAACGACGGCGAGCTGGCCGGTGTAGTGCCGGAGCTGATCGGCGAAGGGCGCAAGCTGGCCGACAAGCGCGGTTGCGAACTGAGCGTAGTGGTGCTGGGCGAGAATCTGGCGCAGCTGGGCGAAGAGCTGGCCAAGTACCCGGTGGACAAAGTCTATCTGTACGATCACCACGAGCTGGCGCGCTTCCGCCCCGAGCCGTACACCCGCGTGCTGGCACAGCTGGTGCGCAAGCATAAGCCGGAAGTAGTGCTGGCGGGTGCCACCACCACCGGCAGATCCTTCCTCGCCAAGGTCGCCACCGAGCTGTACACCGGCCTCACCGCCGACTGCACCGGGCTGGAGATCGCTGAGGACGGACTGCTGCTGCAGACGCGCCCGGCCTTCGGCGGCAACATCATGGCCACCATCCAGTGCCCCTACACCCGCCCGCAGATGTCCACCGTGCGCCACAAAGTGATGCAGTCCGCCGAGAAGAGCGAGACCGCGACGGCGGAGATCATCAACGTACCGGCAGATGATTCGCTGATGAAATCCAAAATTGATATCAAAGATTTCATCGCCGACCTGGAGTCCAAGGTGAATATCGTGGACGCCGACGTCATCGTCTCCGGCGGGCGCGGCCTGGGCGCAGCGGAGAACTTCGCCTATCTGAAGGAGCTGGCCGACCTGCTCGACGGCGCGGTAGGCGCCTCGCGCGCAGCAGTGGACAGCGGCATGATGCCCTACCCGCACCAGGTGGGCCAGACCGGCAAAACCGTCTGCCCCAAACTCTACATCGCCTGCGGCATCAGCGGTGCGGTGCAGCACCTGGCCGGTATGCAGTCCAGCGACTGCATCATCGCCATCAACAAAGACCCCAACGCCCCTATCTTCAGCGTAGCCGACTTCGGCTTCGTCGGCGACGCGGTAGAGGTGGTGAAAGAGATCATCAAGCAGGTGAAGGCAGGGCGTAATATCGGCGGGTAGGCTGTGATTGATAACCATGCAATGGCGATAGCCCGGAGGGTTTACCTCCGGGCTATCGTATTTATTGCACGCCCCTGCACCACGCGCTAAAGCACGTGGCTATAAGCCTTCGCCATCCTAGCTATGGCTTACAAGTAAGATCAAGCACCCTAAAGGGCGCTACGGATAAAATGGTTCAGCGCGCTTTAGCGTGCTTGCCGTTATTAGCCACCTCCTTCAGGGGGTGGTGTCTGGGATCCCAACCCCGATGAATTGCTCTGAAGTGCTATAATAACCCTATGGAGGTAACTGATATGGTGACGGCAATTGTGCTTATTAAAGCAATGCAGGGGCGCATACCGGATTTGGCGGAGAAATTGATCCAGGAGCCGGGCGTGACTGAGGTATACTCGGTAGCCGGTGATTATGACCTGGTCGCCATTGTCCGGGTATGCGAACATGAGGAGCTGGCGGAGCTGGTGACCGGAAGATTGCAGCAAAATGCAGGTATCGCCGCCACGCAGACTCTCATCTCCTTCCGCGCCTACTCGCAAAAAGACCTGGCCGCAATGTGGGATATCGGCTTTGAAGAGAAAATGGATTAATAGTAGTAGATATGAGGCGGAGCCCCTGTGATAAATGGCTGTTACGATACTGCGCCATTCAATTAATAACGATTGACGCTACATCCCCGCTGGAACTAACAAGTAGAAATACTGTATACTTAGCTATCAGATTTTTTGGAAGCTAATGTTATGGCACGACTCAGAAATGCGCTACTTGTGGCGCTCAAATGGAAGTACTTTATCCCGGCTACGCTGGCACTTGCCTTTATTCTTCGCCTCCTCTGGGTGCTGACCTTCGATGCACGTCCGGAGAGCGATTTTCTCTGGTACTATGCGCAGGCGTTGCACATCACCCAGGGAAATGGCTTCGCCGATGGTAATGGTAGTATACCCACCGCTTATAATCCCATCGGCTACCCACTTTTTCTGGCACTCGTATTCCACGTCTTTGGCGCCTCGGTACTGGCCGCACAGATCGCCAATGTGATCACGCAAACTTTCCTCGTCTTCGCCGTTTACTTGCTAGCACGCGAGCTATTTCACTCACGCATCATCGCTCGTGGGGCTATGCTCCTCATGGCAGTTTATCCAAATGGAATTAACTACACATCGTTAATAGCCAACGAATCGCTATACCTTCCGCTGTATGTTATCGGATGTTGGCTGATGTTGCGGGCTATTCGGGTGAATCCATGGCTGGCGGTTCCTGCCGGGCTATGCATCGGCTACTCCAGTTTGTGCAAACCGCAGGGTCTACTGGTGGGGTTCATCGTTTTGCTCTTCGCTTTTAAGATAGCGCCTAAGATTATGACCTTCCCCCGTTTGGCGCTCACTGGCTTCGCGTTATGCGTGGGGTTAGCAATAGTCATCGGCCCGTGGGTGTGGCGCAATTATCAGATCTGGGGGCACCCTGTTTTCAACAATACCATGGGCATAAATATGTACCTGTCCCATAGCCCCATCGCTACCGGTGGCTATGTGGTGATGACCCCCGAGATGATAGCAGCGTTGGGCAATGGCAACGAATACGAAGTTGACCAACAGGCGCGCAAACTGGCGAAAGACTATCTCCTGAAGAATCCTCATAAATTGATCATACTAGCGCCAATGCGCCTGTTACACCTTTATGCGATTGATATAGACGGAATATACTGGAATAATGCCCTCCTGCCTGCCAGAACAATCACCCAGTTAATTCTGATAATTATCATGTATGGGCTGGCACAATCATTCTACCTGCTAATTATCGTGCAGACTTATTTCGCTATTAAAATTTTGCCGCAAATGATGAACCGAAGAAAGAAGCGTTTCCCCACTGTGGGCATTTGGATATGCCTCTATTTCACCGGCATAGTGCTCCTCTATTATGGCATGCCCCGCTATCACGCGCCCATGATCCCCTGGATGATCATCTATGCTGCCGCTGCCCTTACACTAATACCATGGAAGAAAATTCCAAAGGAATCAACTGATGCCAGATAAAGCTCTTCCCAGTACCCAACGCCCACGACTTGGCGATTGGGTACTCGCGCTACGCCCCCGCCAATGGATCAAGAACCTGGTGGTCTTTGCGGCGCTGCTCTTCACCGGTTTTAACCACCCGGCGGGGGTGTTGTGGGCGATGCTGGGAGCGTTCGGCGTCATCTGCATCGTCTCTTCACTGGGCTACCTGGTTAATGACCTCCTCGATATAGAAAAGGACCGGCAACACCCGGTGAAGAAGCACCGCCCCATTGCCTCGGGGCGGTTGAAACCGTATGCCGTCAGCCTGTATGCTGTGCTGCTGGGAATAATTGGCATGGGCGGCGCCCTGCTCATCAGCCCCAAGTTTCTCATCGTCACCATAGCTTACCTGGCTATCACCATCACCTACAGTTTTCTGTGGAAGCATCAGGTCATCCTCGATTTACTCTGTATCGCTTCGGGGTTCGTGTTGCGAGCCTACGCTGGCACGGTAGTCCTCGACGTACACTTATCTTCATGGATGTTCGTCTGTGTGCTGCTACTGGCGCTACTACTGGGCCTGGGTAAACGCCGGCACGAGCTGTGTCTGCTCAAGGATGGGGCCAAATCGCACCGCCCGGTACTCGATGACTACAACCGCGCCTTCATTGATCAAGCGCTGGCGATGATGTCCTCGGCCTCGGTGGTCACCTACGCAATTTACGCAATAACCTCATCAGCGGCACTGCTACACCCCCTGTTGGTGCTGACAGTCCCGGTAGTCATCTACGGCGTAATGCGCTACCTCTACCTGGTCTTCTACTGTGACAAAGGCGGGCAGCCGGAAGAACTTTTCTATACCGACAGACCAATGTATCTGACGGTAGCAATATGGACAGCCACCGTGGTGTTTGCTTTTATGTGGTGATAATGTGGTCTTCGCTCATAATCCAATTAAAAATTATCAGCTACTAGAGTTCATTAGCTCTCAATCGGATAATAACATAGCCCCGGCGAAACCCTGTCTATAACCAAAAGTTGGTAGAAAACGCCCTGAAAGGGCATGTGATGCTATCCACGGGCAACGCCCGTGGGTATGAAAGGCGAAAAAAAGTCAGTAGAGAAGGCACTATGACCACGGGGTGCGCCCCGTGGCTAGCATCACTTGCCACTTCGTGGCGGATAGCCTCAAAGATATGTGTGATTGTAAGAGCGAAACCTGGTGAATGCTCCCTATTTGATTATTATCCGTAGTAGCCCGTACAATATGGATACTAACAACTTGTTTATTTCGATAGTTCCGTGGGTTAAAGCACTCATTCGGATGGATAATATTTATGCTCAATGATGTAATTGCTCAATTGCTGGCGTCGCCGTCCTTCGCTCCCCTGCGGGTGGGGATAGCGGAGGGCGCACGGCGGCAGTGGATTTCCGGGGTGCGCGGCACCGGGAAAAGTATGGTGGCGGCGGCACTGGCGGCGGCGCGGGGCGTCGATGCGCCGGTGCATTTCCTGCTCACCCCCAGCCAGGAGCGCGCCGAGACGCTCTTCGCCGATCTGCAGGCTATCTGCGGGGCGGATTCACCGTTGCAACCTGTTCTGTGCCCGTCGCTGGAATCATTGCTCTATGAAGAGACCTCGCCTGATGTGAACCTGATCCGCGACCGCCTTTCGGTATTGACGCGGCTGGCCGCGGGGGAGAAGCTGCTCGTCATCGCCACCCCCGATGCTGCGCTGCATCGCACGCTGCCCCCACAGATGCTGGGGCGCGCCGTGCGTACCATCAGCATGAGGGAAGACGTGCCCCCCGATGAGCTGGCCATGTGGCTCACGGTGGCGGGGTATCAGCGGTTGGGCATGGTGGATAAGCCCGGGCAATTCAGCGTGCGCGGCGGCATCATGGACATCTTCCCCTCCACCGATACCGTGCCGGTGCGGCTGGAGTACTTCGGCGATGAGATCGACTCATTGCGGATATTCGAGACGGATACCCAGCGCTCGGTGAGTGAAATCTCCCATATCACCCTCTATCCGGCGCATGAAGTGCTGCTGATACCGGAGCGCGTGGATACGGCGATACCACAGATACGCGCGGCGATGGCGCAACAGCTATTGCAGATATCCTCCTTACCGCTCAAAGTACCCGGCGACGACGGCAAAATGGAAGAGCTGCTCTCCCCGGCGGAGCGCCTGACGGCCAAAGTGGAGCAGGAGCTAGAGCTGATGGCGCAGGGGGCGTACTTCAACGGCATCGAGTATTACCTGCCTTTCCTCTTCCCCGAGGGGGCCACGCTGCTGGATTACCTGCCCACCGACACCGTGGTAATGTTGGACGAGCCGGAGCATATCGCCCACGGGGCACACCGCTTCCGCGAGGGGCTGGCACAACTGGAGGCCACACGCCTCACCCGTGGGGCGCTGCTGCCGGTGCCGCACCCGCTTTATTTGCCGCTCTCCGCAGGGCTGGAGCAACTGGCGAAGTTCCCGGAGGTGGCGCTGACGCTGCTGGCCCCCGGCGCGGACGCCAGCTTCACCATGCCGCCGGTGAAGAGCGTGGCGCGCGACGAGGAGGACGAGCAACCCGCACGCGGGAGAATTCCAGATGACTTGCTTGACGGCGCGCATATCGAGCTGGTGTGCCAGCCGCCGGTGAATTACTCGCTGATGGCGGATCAATTGCCGCTGGACCTGCGCCGCTGGCTGCAGGGTGGCTACACCATTGCCGCCGCTACCCACCAGGAGCACCGCTTGAAGGCGCTGTTTGGGGAGCTGGAACTGCCGGTGAACTCCGGTGCCGCCGGAGATGGACCTGGCATCATTATCCGGCGTGATGAGTTGAGCGAAGGGGTGATTATCCCCGCCGCCCAACTGGCGCTCCTCACTGACGGCGAGCTTCTCGGTTGGCAGAAGCAACGCCGCGTCACCCGGAAGAGCTTCAAGCAGGGGCAGGCGATTGCCAGCGTCAACCAGCTGATGCCCGGCGACCATGTGGTGCATATCAACCACGGTATCGGCAAATATACCGGGCTGGTGCGGCGCGAGGTGTCCGGCATCGAGCGTGAATTCCTGCAGATTGATTACGCCGGGGCCGATAAACTCTTTGTGCCGGTAGACCAGCTCGACCGCGTGCAGAAGTATATGAACCTGAGCGAAGACGCGCCGGAGGTGCATCGCCTGGGGGGCGCGGAGTGGGAGCGGATCAAGCGCCGGACAAAAAAATCGACGGAGGAGCTGGCCAAACAACTGCTGCAGTTGCAGGCAATCCGCTCGCGTGAGCAGGGGTTCGCCCATCCGCCGGACACCCCGTGGCAACGCGAGATGGAGGAAGGCTTCCCGTGGACGGAGACCCCGGACCAGCTCACCTCCATCCAGGATGTGAAGGCGGATATGGAGATGATCAACCCGATGGATCGGCTGATCTGCGGCGACGTGGGCTACGGCAAGACCGAAGTGGCGTTGCGCGCTGCCTTCAAAGCGGTGATGAGCGGCAAGCAGGTAGCGGTGCTCGCCCCCACCACGGTGCTGGCGGCGCAGCACTACCGCGGCTTCCGCGAGCGCATGGCCGCCTTCCCGGTGCGGGTGGAGCTGCTGTCGCGCTCGGTACCGCGCCGCGAGCAGACGAAGATCGTCGGTGATATCATCGGCGGGGCGGTGGATATCGTCATCGGCACCCATCGTATCCTCTCGCAGGATATCAAATATAAAGAGCTGGGGCTGGTAATCATCGACGAAGAGCAGCGCTTTGGCGTCAAGCAGAAGGAGAAATTCAAAAAGCTCCAGGCCAATGTCGACATCCTCACCATGTCGGCCACGCCCATCCCGCGCACGCTGCACATGGCCTTGAGCGGGTTGCGCGAGATGTCGATCATCAACACGCCCCCGCTGGGCCGCCTGCCGGTGCGCACCATGGCGATGGAGGCGGACGACGAGGTGCTGCGCGAGGCGATCTTGCGTGAGCTGGACCGCGACGGCCAGGTCTTTGTGCTGCATAACCGTATCAAATCCATTTCGCATGTGGCGGAGCGCATCCGCCGCATCGCCCCGCAGACGCGGGTGGAGATCGCCCACGGGCAGATGGCCGAGGGCGAGCTGGACCAGGTGATGATGGACTTCTACCAGAATAAATTTGACGTGCTGGTGTGTACCGCCATCATCGAAAATGGCGTCGACTTCCCTAACGTCAACACCATCATCGTGGATGAGGCGGAGATGTTCGGGCTGGCGCAGCTGTATCAGCTCCGTGGCCGTGTGGGGCGCAGCGACCGCCAGGCGTACGCCTACCTCACCTGGAAACCACGCAAGAAACTCACCGAGACGGCGCAACACCGCATCGCCGCCATGAAGGAGTTTTCCGCACTTGGTAGCGGCTACAAGGTGGCCATGCGCGAC
>JBBRXO010000051.1:0-20672 GCA_038248345.1 Armatimonadota bacterium
CACAGTGAGTGTGAAGTCCAATGTGGGTGGGCAGGTGTTAAAACTGAACGTTGATGAAGGTATGAAAGTAAAAGAGGGTGACGTCATCGCGTTAATTGATCCTTCCGATTCCCAAAGCGCTTACAGTCAGGCAGCAGCGGATATGGAATCGGCAAATGCCAAGATCAGGCAGGCACAACTACAGGCAAATGCACAGCCGGTGTTGACCAATGTCAACAAAGAGCAGGCACAGCATAATCTGGAATCTGCGCAAGCGTCCCTGGATCAATTACTGAATGCAAACGTTCCACAACGAAGGGCGGCAGCAAAGCAGTCACTTGAGCAGGCACAATCGAGCCTCCGTGTTGCAGAGGCCGAATATAATCGCCAAAGCGATCTGTTGAGCGACGGGTACACAGCGCAAAAAACTGTTGATGTGGCGCGAGAGCAGGCAAAACAGGCGCAGGGACAAGTAAATAATGCCCAGAAGAAACAGGATACGCTTAATCAGGAGATCGATGGAGATGTTGAAACGGCACAGAATCGAGTACGACAAGCGGAGGACTCGCTGAATCAAGCGAACGCAAATGGATATCAAGATCAAAACAGCAAGGATAACGTAGTCACGGCAAAAGCTTCGGCAACACGAACGAAAGCTGCATTAGACAATGCAAAAACAAATTTGGCTTATTGTACTGTCCTCGCCCCGCGCGATGGTGTTGTGATTAAGAAATATGTCGAAGAGGGCGGTATGGTTGCCGCCGGGCGCACTTCTGGTGGTTCCAGCGGGGCGGGTATCTCTATAGTAGATATCGCTGATATCTCGCATATGTATGCTACTGTTAATGTGGATGAGACGGATATCGCGAAGATAAAAATGGGGCAGCAAGTTGATGTAAGTGTCGATGCCTATCCAGCTGACAGCTTCTTCGGAACAGTTACCAAGATTGCTCCGCAGACGGTAGTGAATCAGAACGTCACCACCGTTCCGGTAACGGTGCAGGTGGACTCGGTAGACAATCGTCTGCTAACGGGTATGAATGCCACTTGTAACTTCATCATTGAACAGAAGAAGAATGTCATCGCGGTACCGAATGAGTCATTGAAATCTAGTGGTGGTGATATGACGGTGCAGATTCAGGATGGCGCTAATCTGGTGACAAAAAAGGTTGAAGTAGGTCTTACCGGGGACAGCACCACCGAAATTATAAGTGGTGTGAATGAAGGTGAAAAGGTAGTCACCAGCATTTTTGATCCATCCAAAATGAAACCCGGAGCGGCGGCAGGTGCTGGGGCACCCACAGGTAGAGGTATCGGCGGTGGCGGGGGCATGCCTGGTGGTGGTCCTCCAGGACGGTAGGAGTAATATCCAGGAGAAGGAGAAGTAAATGATTACTGTAAAGGATATACGAAAGACATACCAGATGGGTGATTTTGCCGTGTTTGCACTGCGAGGGATAAACTTGAGAATCGCTGCGGGTGAGTTCGTGGCAATCATGGGGCCTTCTGGATCGGGCAAGTCGACATTTATGCACATTCTCGGTTGTCTGGATCGGCCCACGTCGGGGTCATATCTGTTGGATGGCACCGAGGTGGCAGGGATGAGCAAGGATGAGTTGGCCTATGTACGTAACCAGAAGATAGGTTTTGTCTTTCAGGGGTTTAACTTGATTCCGCGTCGCCCGGCTTTTCGCCAGGTGATGCTGCCAATGATGTACAACCCGCATTCGGAGAATAGTGAAGCACGCGCGATTGCAGCGTTGGGACGGGTGGGGCTGGAAGACCGAATCCACCATAAACCGAACGAACTCTCCGGCGGGCAGCAACAGCGTGTGGCAATTGCTCGCGCGTTGGTTAATGACCCGCCGATAATCATGGGCGATGAGCCGACCGGTAACCTGGATACCCGTTCCTCGGAAGAGATCATGGGGATCTTCCAGGATCTGCATAATGAGGGAAAAACCGTGATCATCGTCACCCATGAAGAAGATATCGCCCATCATGCGCAACGGATCATCCGCTTCAAGGATGGACACGTTATCTCCGACAGCATGGTAGAAAACCGGGTAGATGCGCATCAAGCGTTGAAGAATATACCGCTGGAAAATGAGGAAGAGATATGAATTTATGGGAAAGTGTAGGGGTAGCCTTTGAAGGCATAGCATCGAATAAAGTCCGCGCCTTCCTTACCATGCTCGGGGTGATTATCGGAGTAGGCGCCGTTATTGTAATCTTCGCGATCACACAGGGCGCGCGGCAACAGACATTAAAGCAAATACAGATGATGGGATCAAATGTACTGTTTATCATGTCGGGCCAGCAGCGTGGCGGTGGTGGTGTGCAATTGGGTTCTGGTAGTAGCCAGTCGTTGACCCTGGAAGATTGCGACTTGATCGCGAAGAACTGTCCATCAGTACTGAATGTTGCACCACAAGTGCAACAGAATTACCAAATAAAGTACACCAATAAGAATACAAACACCAGTGTCACCGGCGTGACACCGGAATTTCTGGATGTACGTAATTATTCTGTTGCGAGAGGTGACTTCTTTACCGATTCTGACTTGAAAATGCGCAAGACAGTTGCCGCTATTGGTCCTACTACGGCGGCTAATCTATTTGGCGACATTGACCCAGTAGGCAAGGAAATATCAATCCGTGGTATACAGTTTACTATCATTGGCCTGATGACTGAGAAAGGATCGGCGGGGGGCTTTGGCGATCCGGACGATGCTATTTATGTGCCAATAACCACGGCAATGCGCCGCTTAATGGGTGTAACGAAAGTGCGACAGATCAGTGTGCAGGCAGCGTCATTAGATGTGATGAATCAGGCGATCAGTGAAATTGATACTGTTTTTGCCAAAGATCACGTAGATGCAAACGGCAACAAGAACTATACCATTCGCAATCAGGCAGATATCATTGCTGCTGTGGGTAAACAAAATGATACACTGACGATGCTACTTGCCAGTACAGCAATTGTGTCGTTGTTAGTGGGCGGCATCGGCATTATGAATATTATGCTGGTGTCGGTAACTGAACGTACACGTGAAATTGGTATCCGCATGGCAGTGGGAGCGCGTGGCATTGACATTTTACTACAATTTCTCGTTGAGGCATTAGTGCTCTCGTTAATGGGTGGCATGATAGGTGTTCTGGTAGGAGCGGGGGTAAGCTGGCTATTCGCTTTCTTCTCTGGCTGGGCGTTACAGTTGGAGCCGATATCCATCATAATGTCCTTCGGTTTCGCCGCATTTGTTGGTTTGGTTTTCGGAGTATGGCCGGCGTTCAAGGCCGCTGCGCTTGATCCAATCGACGCATTACGTTATGAATAAACTTCTATAGGAGTAAAACGATGAAAAATAAAATGGTGATTGTGCTGTTGGGTGTAATAGCGCTGAGTGTTGGTTTGCTGGGTTGCGGTAAGACAACAGTTCCGACAGATGCTAATGCACCTAAGACGAATTCAGGCGGGTCTGCCACGGCTGCCGCACCGGGTGGTGGCCAATTTAATAGCGCTGCTTTTGAACAGTATCGAACAGACCACAAAAATGGTTTTGAAATGTCGGCGAAAGTGGGTAACATTGCCAAATTAGAGAAAGATGGTAAGGCTAAGCTGACTGCTGTGCAGGCAAAAAAGATTCTCGAAGTACTGAAACCGTATCGTACCGTCCAGGACATTAATGAAGATGCTGCCAAGGACATCTACCGACAACTATCAACATTACTTGATGGTGACCAGAATGCCGAGGTTGCTGCTCTCCCACAGCCAGGAAGCCGCGGTGCAGGCGGAGCAAAAGCAGGTGGTGGTGCCGGAGGAGCAACTGGTGGTGGCCAGGGAAGAACTCGTGGCGGCGGCCAGGGAGCGCCGGGTGCCGGTGGTGCGCAAGGCACCCCAGCTGCAGGTGGTAGCGGTGCCAATCGCCCGCCGATGGATCTGGAACATTTTAACCCCTTCTATGTAAAACCTGACGCACCGGCTGATGCTCCGCCCAATCGTTTTGATGAATTATTCAAGGGATTAGAGAGCAAAGCCAAGGGTGGCTAGCCTAAACATGCAAACGTGATTCATGGCCCGTATCCACGATATATATCGAGGATATGGGTCTGTTTGGTGTGTAAATGCCACATAGCGCTTGCCATAGCGTAATTTACGCGGTAGTATAGGAATGACAATGTCTACACCCATCGTACAAATGATTGACCTCACCTATGAAGTAGGTGGGCGCGTTATTCTTAATAAGATTTCGCTGGAGATAAACGCTGGCGAGGTTTTTGCCGTCATCGGATTATCTGGTACTGGCAAGACCACGCTATTGCGTCTTATTACCGGTTTGATTCGCCCAACCTCAGGCCAGTTGCTGGTGCTGGGTGAAGACATATCGCAGATGAAGGAACGCGAGCTCAATCGGGTTCGCGCTCACATCGGACTGGTGTTCCAGTTTGGTGCGCTGTTTGATTCGCTTTCGGTGCGCGAGAATGTCGGTTTTCGCTTATATGAGCAGACGAATTTGCCCGATGCTGATATCCGAGAACAAGTGGCAGAGAAATTACACCAGGTAGGCATGAGTGGCTCGGAGGATTTGTTTCCTGCTGCACTTTCCGGCGGTATGCATAAGCGGGTAGGTATTGCCCGCGCGCTTATTGGGGAGCCAAAAATGCTGCTATACGATGAACCTACCAGCGGATTGGATCCGGTCATTGCGGCAAATATAGATGAGTTGATCTCGAAATTATGTCGAGAATTGAAAGTGACAGAGATTGTTGTGTCGCATGATGTGGTAAGTGTCTTGCGTATGGCGCACCGCATGGCGATGCTGTATGAAGGGCAAGTTCTGCTGGTGGGTACGCCAGCAGAGTTCCGGGCCAGCACTAATCCGGTAGTAAAACAGTTCCTGGAAGGTAACACTGACGGTCCTATTCAGGTAGAGTAGTGGAGATGAGCCATGAGTAATACCTCAAATGAATTACGTGTAGGAATAATGTTTATTGTGGGCATTGTCCTGATTATCTTGCTGGTGATGAAGCTTTCACACTGGAATGAAAATCGCGGCGTTTACCTATTTACAATCCGCTATAAACAAGCGCAGGGACTGATACCCGGTGCTACTGTTCGCGTCTCTGGTGTTGACATTGGACGGGTGCAATCGGTAGGGTTGAATCCGGTAACTAACTATGCGGATGTGCGGGTAAGCGTGGGGAAAGGCGTTAAGCTCTATAAGAGTTACCAGTACTCGATAAACAGTTCCGGCCTGGTGGGGGAGCGGTATATTGAAATCACCAAAACGGACAGACCGGGGAATCTGGTGGAGTCCGAAGATGAGGTAGATGGCATAGCGCCCGCGGATTTGAATGACCTGATGGTGAATGCGAATCTACTGCTAACCAACCTGAACAAGACCGCAACCTCTTTTAATAATATCGTTGGCGACGAGGCGATGATAAATGACTTAAAGGGTACTATGGCGAGTATGCATCAGACGATGGCACAATCCGCCGAGTTCACCCAGGCGCTTAATGGATTCGTGCAAAGAAATGCCACGGTGATGGATTCGATAGTATACAGCATGTCCACTACGGCAAATGACATAAGTAGATTGAGCGCTGATATCACCCCGAAATTGATGAATTCCACCACTTTTCACAATCTGGAGTTAGCGTCAGAGAATGCGGCGTTACTGACACAACGGATGGCCTCTATCGCTGAAGCGGTAGATCAAACTGTGCATGATCCTGAAATGTCCGCATCTTTACATGCATCGGTACGGAGTATGCAAGCTTCGGCCTCCAGTCTGGATGCAATATTGTCAGATGCCCGCCAGGCTAGCGCATCATTGCCCCGCATTGCGGCAAATATGGAGCGTGCCAGTAATGATATCCCGGCAATTACCGGGCCCTTCCGTGATATTTCCCCGGAGGTAGCGGAAAATATCCGGCTGATCTCGACTAACCTGCGCAGCACCGGGGACAGCATCGGTAAAGTGGCCACTCGCCTGAGTGGAGTCGGCGGTGTCGGCCCGGATAGCATCAGAGTGTTACCTGAGATTCGTATGATGGGGTTGAATGATAGCACGCATATCTCTCGCTCTGACTTGAATGTTGATTTACGTGGGCCGAAGAATTTCTATCGTGTAGGGATAGCCGATGTCGGAAATTCAAATGCGTTCAATTTGCAGTTCGGGCAGAATTCATCGCCAAATCTCGATATTCGTTATGGGCTGGTCGAGGGTAAAATAGGCGGTGGTATAGATTATCGCCTGAATCCTGATACACAAATAACTGCCGATATCTTTGATCCTAATAAGACGCGCGTAAATGCCTTGTTGGATTATCGCCTGCGTCCGTTCGGAAATGATTGGTCATTATCCAGTGGCTTTTACGGCCTGCTCGATCACCCGGTTTTCAGCATGGGAATCACGTATCGACCGCGTAATGATGTAAAAGTAAAAGCTAATGGAGATATCTCGGAAGACGTCACTCCTCCACGCTAAATTTTATTGGCGGTAGGGTAGGGGAGTCAGGGCGTATCAATATTGTCGTCGCTATCCTTCTCTTTGTCCGGCGTCAGCGTGAAGGGATCAGCATTGAGATAAGTTTCGGCTTCCTTTTGATTAACAACCTCGAGGTGTTCGTCGAGAAAAGAGATCACCAGGTGCGACATGTGGCGGTAGTCGGGACGGTCGTCTCGCTCATCGAAGGTGAGTGGAGCTTTTTCCGGCGCACCGATGTGGGCGATCCAGCGGTTATCCATCATCGGGTTAAAGCCGTAGTCGATAGTATCTACCGGCGTGCTGGCGGCGGGGCATTTGAAGTCTTTGGCGGTATATCCCTTCAGGCTGGCATTCCAGTTCGCCGCGTCCGGGAGTAAACCATCTTTATCGTAGATGCTGGTGACGAGATCGTGCGTTATCCGCTTCTGCTTCTCCACACAGATGCTGGCGGGCCGTGCCTGGCTGGCGTTGTAGACCGCGGGGGAAATGATCAGCGAAAGCATGAAAAGCAGGTAACCGAGGGTCACCAGCTCCAGCCAACCGAAGTTCCACGGCTTCTTCACGCGCTTTTCTTTTGGTTTTTCTGGTGTATTGTCTTTGGTCATATTATCATCCCACTACGCGCTAAAGCACGTGGCTATAAGATCAAGCACGCTGAAGCGCGCTACAAATCATTGAGCGCGCTTCAGCGTGCTTTCCGTTGTTAGCCACCTCGTTTACGGGGTGGATCATTTTCTACTCTTTCTCCTTCCCCACCGGGATATCCTTCCAGTTGTACTTTTTCCACAGCCACCAGATTAAGAGCAATGGCAGCAACCACACAGGTGACCAGATGAGTAGCACCAGCAAGATGGCGCCCAGGCCGATGGCGAAGCTCTGCAGTCCGTGCAACGCTGTCATGGCGGTGGTGCCGATAGTTGCGGGCGGTTCTGGTTTATCCGGCGTGAAGAAACTCACGGTGACGGTGGCCAGCGTCACGCGCATCTTCGTGCGCAGTTCCTCAATTTTGGCGGCCAGCTCCTCGCGTTCCAGTTGGCGGCGTTGGTTCTCGATGTTCAGCTCATCGCCCGTTTTTTTGGCATTGTCAGCGATATCGCCCAGGCGGGTCTGCGCCTGCCCCAGTTGGTTCAGCTTCTCCAGTTGTTCAATCTGCGCGATGGTGACATCGTCGCCGGTGATGGTGCGTGTTTTGGGCACGCCCAGTTTATCCAGCTCCACCAGGAAGGTGGCCAGCTTGTCCGCCGTCACCCGCCCGGTAACCGAGGCAGTGGTGCCGTAGTCGGCACGGTTCAGATTGCTGCTTAGCACAAAGCCGCCGTTGTCGTTGAAGAGCATCTCCGCCTTCTCCACCGCGCTGGCCACGTGCTCCGTCTCCAGCGAAAGGTTGGCGGTGTAGGCGATCTGTATCTTATCCGTCAGCCCATAGCCGCTGGTAGGCGGTTTGATAGTCGGCGTCGTCGCCACATAGGTGTCCTGCGCCGGCTTGTCCTCTGCCTGCATACCCCCGACCGCGCTTTTCGATGTCGTGGCAGGAGCGGGTGATGCAGGAGCCAGCGAATCGCCTCTGGAGGCATCGGCCGCATTCCCTCCGCTCTCGGCTTTGGCCATTTCCTGGGCCATTTCGCGCTGTCGTTGTTCATTTCTAGCGCTTGTAAATACTGACTTCTCACGTGCTTTTGAGAACATGGGCATAATCATGCTAATTGCAACTATGCCGAGTACCCCAATGGAAAGCCCCCAAGCCCATTTATTGGGTTTATGACTACTGGGCTTTTGTTTCGCTACAAACGGGTCCGGCATAGTTGCAGCCGGGGTGGTTTCTTCTATTTTCATGGTTTTAACCTCCTGCATTACCCGATTCAGAAAGGCAGGCGAGGCGGCGGTGGCGCGGAGGGTGGCGGTGGCATCCTGGGCGTCGATGCGATATAGTTCTGCTGTGGCGCGGCAGGCGTCGCAGGCGGCCAGGTGTTCCTCTACCGCACGGCGCTCTACTTCATTCAGCTCGTTATCCAGATATGCGGAGAGCCGCTCCGTCCAGTTATCGCATGGTGTCTTCTTCAGCATGATGCACCCCCTTCGGCCTGGCTGCGCGCTGCAAAGAGCGCGCGCAGGCGTTCCCGCGCCCGGCAGCATCTGACGCGAACATTGGTCTCCGTCTCACCCAGCGTCTCGGCGATCTCCGCATAGCTCAGCTCCTGCAGATAGCGCGCCGCTAATATCTCGCGATATACCAGCGGCAGGCCATCGAGCAACTCGGCCACATCCACGCCGACATCGGGGGTGGGGGCGGCCAACGAATCGCTGTAGTCGTCCAGCCGGACGTGCTCCGGCCCCAGACGTTTGAAGTAGTTGAGGCACTTATGGCGCAGGATACCGAATAACCAGGCCCGGAATTTAGTGTAGTCTTTCAGTGTACGCAGGTTCCGGTAGGCATCCACCAACGCATCCTGCGCCAGATCCTCCGCGTCCTCCGCATTCCGGGACAGGTGCCGCGCCGAGGCAACCAGGCTATGCTGGTAGCGCGCTACCAGTTTCCCAAATGCCTCAACGTCCCCTGCCAACGTGGCCTCAATCAGTGTGACATCTTCCATTTCGCGTCAACCTCTACAGATCGGGCGTTCTAAAGGTATAGTCATCTATTTGCGCTAAAACGTTACAGTACGGCAAAACTATTTTTTGCTCTGTAGCCCGCGCCCGCCGTGGCGCGTAATTGTATAGCGATGAATAATGAACCAGCGTTTCGTAGCATGGGCGTCCCGCCCATGAGAACGGCCAGATTGCGTATAACCTCATGGGCACCCCTGGGTACGCAGGCATCCCGCCTGCCCATAGTACGGTCTTTCGATACAGGTTGTCAAAACAGCATTGTCTGGAAGGATGCCACGGCGGGCGCGGGCTACAGTCCTCAAATATCCAACGTCCCCGTCTCATCCACCTTCATCCCCTTCCGCAACATGAAGACGCGGTCAGGACGTTCAATGAAGAGCACGAGAGCTGCTACCACATAGATAAGCGAGAAGAGGGGATGAATTTGTGCCGGGTCAATTCCGAACGGTGCAAGGTTCGGGTGCTGTGCCAGGATAATCGGAGAGACTAGTTGGGCGACAAATATCACGAAGATCATGCCGGCCTGCCTGACGTTGAGTCGCAGCGCGCAGAGCATAATAATACCGAGGAGTGACTGGGCAGCGGTAGTCATGATCTCATTCATTTGATGATGGTTCATCGGTATGGGGGTAGCAAAAGAGTGGAAGGCGATGCCGTAGACGAATGGGATCATACCGACAAGCAATGTCCATTGATTTAGTTTTGCGGAGAGCAGGCTTGCCAGTGCAACACCGCCGCGCAAGCGCAGGGTGAGCATAATTGCCACAGTAAATTCCGGGGCTTCACTGGCGATAGGGGCCAGCCACTGGATGAGCAACTCGCGAGGCACATTTAGCAATTCTCCTGATTTGATCAGCCCTTCGGCGAATTGCTCAGCGTTGGCAGCGATAGCTCCAGCGGCGACGAGAAACATAACAATGGTAGCCACGCGGCGCTGTGCGGTAGGCAGTGAGACCAGCAACTCCGCTGGCCCCTCCGCATCTGATGGGGCAGTCTTCCGCTGGCCAGCCACGCGGAGATACCAGGCATATATTGCCATGAAAGCAATGCCGTCATACCATTGAAGTGTCCCTTTTATGGCCACGAACATGGCATAAAGAGTGGCAAGGAGTAGAAAAAACAGCTCGGTACGCTGATCTTTCCCGATGCGCACTTCCTTACGTGTCTTCAGCCAGTATACGCCGACGACCACAAACCACGCTACGCCGATAATCAACCGATTCGCTCCGGTCATGTTGGCGATTGCCAGTGGGGCATATACTTCAGGATTAGACGCCGCTTGCCAGGTAATATACATGTCTACGGCATATTCAGGGAGCACGGCAATGAGCGCCACTATCGCCAGCGCTAATGACTGCGAGATATCTTCCTGCACCGCATCGCATGCCCACAGAAGCAGAAAAGAGGCTCCGAGAACTGCAATACCCGAGAGTAAAGCTACCACCCATGCCTGTGGGCTGTGGACCATCTGCTTGGAAAGCCCGCTGAAATGCAGGTAGATGCCCGGGAATGTAGCGAGGGTGGCAATAATGATCGGCACCAGATGACGACGTAGACGTTGTTCCATGTTGTTATGGTTTCCTCCGGCGCGTGGCGGTTGACCGGCCACGCGCAAATACGCGTAGCCAAAGGTCTTGCACCCGGAAACCCGGTCGGCAGGCCAGAAGGATCAGCTTCGGGATTGTTGACCTACCAAGCCGGCTACACCGGCCTTGCTACTCCCCCCTGGCGGGAATATGATAATATATTAGCATATCGAGGGGGATTAGACAAATTAGATATCACGCTGTCTTATGCATGTTGTCACGCACAACAAACTAAATTGGCAGGAAAGTATATAATGTTTGTCGAAATGTACATCTTAAGTTTAACATCAGTTGAGTTTAATGAGATGTAGACACGTTTGAAAGGGAGTATATTATGAGAACAACATATTCGGGTCAGTTAATGGCCGAGGGCTTGCGTTTTGGAATCGTAGTCAGTCGTTTCAATGACCTGATAACGAACCGCTTAGTGGCAGGGGCGCTGGATGTGCTGGCGCGGCACGGATGCGATGTAGACCAGCAGGTGGATCTTGCCTATGTACCGGGCACCTTCGAGATGCCGTTGGTGACGAAGAAACTGGCGGAGAGTGGCAAATATGATGCCATCATCTGTCTAGGGGCGGTCATTCGTGGAGGAACACCACATTTTGACTATGTGGCCGCTGAAGTATCAAAGGGCGTCGCGACGGTTGGATTGCAGACAGGTGTACCGTGTATATTCGGGGTATTGACGACAGATTCTATCGAGCAGGCAATTGAACGCGCTGGGACCAAGGCGGGCAATAAGGGCGCCGATGCAGCAATGGCCGCCATTGAAATGGCCAATCTACTAAAATCACTGGAGGAATAACAATGACAGAATTTAACGAACACAAACCAGATGGGACTGAACCAATAGTTCCACCTACTGCAGTGCTGATGGAGGATGAAAAACCTGCGATAGCGGCAGTAGACCATACCGCGACCGCGGCCTACCCGGTGGGGGATACCCATACTCCGCCACCGCCCCGGCAGGGGGCATCCACCGGCACCGTCATCCTGTTGGCGATAATCTTCGGGTTACTAGCCGGCTTTGGCGGCACTGTACTGGCGACCTGGGCAAATGATACTGGCAGGTTCAATCTGGCCGGAGCCATGCGCATGAACCGCCAGATATCGCCTAACATCAACATCCCCATCACCGAAGTCTCGCAGGAGCGCTCAGTGCAGGTGGCGGCGAAGCTGAATGAGTCTGTGGTAAACATCCGTACCGAGTCGGTACAGGATAATCCATATTCGATGTTCTTCGGCGGCGGTGGCTCACAGACCGTTACCGGTATCGGTACCGGCGTTATTGTTGATACCGATGGGTATATTCTCACTAATATGCACGTAGTGGACGGCGCCAAGCGCATCACCGTCACCGTGCTCTCCGCCAACGGGCAGCAGGAGTATCCAGCCGAATTCATCGCAGGTGACAAGCAAGAAGATATGGCAGTGGTGAAGATCAAGGCTGATGGCCTTCGCCCGGTGGTATTCGGCAACTCAGATGCACTACAGGTAGGACAATGGGCGATGGCGATGGGTAATCCGTATGGATTCGAGCATACCGTCAGCGTAGGTGTGGTGAGCGCGCTCAACCGACAACTACCGACGGAAGATGGTAAAACCATGAAAGGTCTGGTGCAGACCGACGCCTCCATCAACCCCGGCAACAGTGGGGGGCCGCTGGTGAATATCAACGGTGAGGTCATCGGCATAAATACGGCAGTCTATGTGGGTGGCAACGGCCAGGTACAGGCGCGCGGTATCGGCTTCGCTATCCCTAGCAATCGTGCCAAAGAGATAATGGAGCAGCTCCGCAATAAGAAGAAGATCGAGCATCCGTATATCGGCATCAAATATATCCCCAATAATGATGACGTGCAAACGCAATTCCACTTGCCCGTGAGTGATGGTGTACTGGTGCAGGAAGTCGTAAAAGATGGCCCTGCGGGCAAGGCGCAGATTAAAACGCAGGATATCATCACAACTGTTGATGGACAGAAGTTGAATACAAAAGATATATTAGGCGATATCGTCGCCAAGCTACCCATCGGCAAAGTTGTAGATGTGCTGTTATTACGTTTCAATAACGGAAAATGGGAAGAGCAAAAAGTAAAATTGACCGTGGGTGACATGCCGGTAGCCACAGCACCGGAAGAGGCAACACCGCAACCCGCCCCCCGGCGAAGGATCATTCCCAACTTCCCGTTCTAATGGTCAATATTGCAACGAGATATCGTCCGTTCCACATCCTAAATAGATGTGGAACGGACGTTTTTTGTTTGTTAGGATTCAATGTTACCCATAATCGTCAAAATTCGCTATAATTGTAACTTAATTCACGATGTTGTTGTAGTAAGGGGTCTGCTAGATGATCAGCAGTGGGATTCCCAGGCTGGAAGGCAAGCTGGAGGAGCGTTTTGCCACCATCATGTCCCGGGTAGAGCGGTACGCGCCTGCCTATGACCGGGAGATGTTAGCGCGCGCCTATGAATTTGCCGCTTTTATTCATCGCGATCAACTCCGCCGCAGCAAAGAACCATATATTATTCACCCCCTGGAAGTTGCCAATATTCTTGCCGAATTAGAAGTAGATGAGTCCACGATTGCCGCTGGTTTCCTCCACGACACTATCGAAGACGGCAAACTGGAACGCGCTGATGGGACTGTGACGCCGGTGACACGTGCTGATATCGCCGAAAGATTTGGCAATGACGTCGCAACGCTGGTTGAAGGTGTTACCAAGTTGGGGGCACTACATTTCGGTTCACGCGAAGAGCGTCAAGCAGAAAATCTGCGTAAATTGCTCATTGCCACTGCGCGCGACATACGCGTTATCCTCATCAAACTTGCTGATCGCTTCCACAACACGCGGACTTTGATGTACATGGATAAAGAGGTGCAGGAACGCATAGCAGATGAGACGTTACACATATATGCTCCTATTGCACATCGCCTGGGCGTCTGGAAGATCAAATGGGAACTAGAGGATTCCTCCCTGCGGGCGCTGCAGCCGGACATATACCAGAAAATTCAGAAGCTGGTGAACCGTACCCGCGCTGAACGTGACGAAGTAGTCAGCACTGCGATAATCATGATTAATCAACGCCTGCAAATGGAACATATCAATGGTGATGTGGTGGGACGCCCCAAACATTTCTATTCAATATACAATAAGATGAGGACGCAGGAGATTAACTTCGACCAAATACTTGACCTGGAGGCTGTGCGGGTAATTGTCGATACCATCCCCGAATGTTATGCAGTGCTGGGGGAGATTCACAATCTATGGTTGCCGTTGCGTGATCAGTTTACTGACTATATCGCCATGCCGAAGCCGAATCTTTATCAGTCGCTCCATACCAAAGTTGCAGGCCCGCATGGCATGACGCTGGAGGTGCAGATCCGCACCCGGGAGATGCACAGAATTGCTGAAGTAGGTATCGCTGCACATTGGCGTTACAAAGAGGGCGGCTCGCGTGACGTAGAGTTTGAAAAGAAGCTCTCCTGGGTGCGCGGCTTACTGGAATATGAAGCTGATGCGAAAAGTGGCGAGGATTGGCTGGAGTCCCTAAAGACAGATTTATTCAAAGACCAGGTGTTTGTTTTTACACCAGCGGGCGATATCATCGACCTGCCCGCTGGTTCTACCCCTGTTGACTTCGCCTATCGTATCCATACAGACCTTGGCGCGCGCTGCGCCGGGGCTAAAGTTAACGGACGCATGGTGCCGATTAACTTTAAGTTCAGTAATAACGATGTAGTGGAGATTATTGTAAAGGCCAACCAGAAGCCCAGCCTGGATTGGCTCGGTTTTGTCGCTACCCACCAGGCCAAAACACGCATTAAAGCATACTTCCGCAAAGCAAACCGTGAAGATAACGTGATACGTGGCCGTCATGCTCTGGAAGAGGAGTGCAAGCGTGAAGGTGTGCCCCAGAGTGAGTATCTAAAAGCGGATAAGCTGGAGAAACTAGCGGTAAAGATGAATATGGCGACCGGTGAAGATGTCTTTGCGCTCATCGGTTATGGCGAACTGACAGCGGAGGGTGTGCTTCATCGACTGCGAGAAGATATTCCACGCCGGTCGATTGATGAATTACGCGTCAGTAGCGGGCCAATTGCCGAACAGGGGCGTTTGCCTATTCAAGTGCCAGCTTCTGGAATAGACGGTATCCTTTTTAACCTCTCTAAATGTTGTCAACCGATCCCCGGTGATGCTATTGTTGGGTATGTTACCCGCGGTAAAGGGGTGACAATCCACCGCATTGATTGCCCCAACCTGCGCCAATATCGCGAGAACCCGGAGGAAGCGCAACGCTTGCTCATTCTCGATTGGGAGGAGAGCAGTGGCGGAGTTTACCAGGCAGAACTGGAAATCACTAGCCTGGATCGGGTAGGATTGGCGGCGGATATCTATGCTATATTCTCCGAAACAAAGACTAATATCCGCTCAGCGCGAATGAATAGCGATGCAAAGCACCGTACCATGCACTTTATTTTGCATGTGGAGACTTCAGGATTGTTAAAATTACAGGAAATTATTGCGCGCGTCGGTAACCTCAGCGATGTTTTGCAGGTACATCGACGCCACACTGGGTCTTAAATGTATCTGAACTGGTAGATTATTATGGAAGAAATGCCGTCCCCACACAAAACACGCCGGGGCTACGAAATATCGAAACGCCTCGTTGACCTGCTCCTGGGGGGGGCGTTGTTTGTCGTAACAGCGCCGTTAATGCTTCTGCTTATTCTCCTTATCAGGATCTTCGACGGCACCCCCGTGTGGTACCGGCAGCTGCGCGTAGGCCGCGGGGGAACATCTTTTATATTGTTGAAATTGCGTACTATGCGCCCCGGGGAATCCGAGCCACACCCCGATCGACCAATTGCTCGCGCTGGCCAAAGTGCGCGGATTACTCCTATTGGTAAGGTTTTACGCCGATTAGCGTTGGACGAGCTGCCCCAGCTCTGGAATGTGGTGCGAGGCGAGATGTCGCTCGTGGGTCCCCGCCCCTTGCCGGAGAAAGACCTGGCGCAACCCGGCTGGCTGGCATCCGTCAGTGATGAAGAGCGCGCCCGACGTAACCAATGGGTAAGTATTCGTCATACGGTCACTCCTGGACTCACCGGCCTCTGGCAAATTAGCCCTAATGCGGAGAAAGACCTGGAGAATTGGATAGCTGCCGACTTGACCTATGTACAGCGGCGTTCATTGGCGCTGGATCTCCGCATATTATTACTGACCCCCGGGGCGGTGCTGCGTGGGCGGCAAATATAGCCTTATCCATGTTGCTCCAAGCTCTCATTTCTTTCCCCACGACGCGCCAGCGCAAAAAAGTATATAATCTACTTGAGGGGTATTGAAATTATGCCGATTATTGAGACCGATATTATTATTGCCGCGCCACTGGATGCGGTTTATGCGGTCGCCAAGGATATTGAACGTTTCCCGGAGTTCCTGCCCGATGTGAAGTCGGTGGTGATAACCGAGCGCTCTGCGGGGCGCTACGTCTCGGAGTGGGTGGGGATAGTGGAGAAACTGAACCGCACCATCAAGTGGACAGAGGAGGATTTGTGGGATGATAGCACCCACATCTGCACCTTCCGCACGCTGGGCGGCGACTGGGACAAATACGATGGCATCTGGTCATTCGCTGAAGTAGCAGGCGGTACCCGTATGAGTATGAAACTCGACGTGGACATTAATGTCCCGTTGATCGGCGCGCTCATTAAAACCCTCATCGGCAAGCTGGCGAAAGAGAACGTCAATGGCATGTTCGCCGGCATCAGCAGACGGGTAACTGGATTACAGGTAACTGGATCATAGTGAGGTTTGATGCTCTCCCGTCTGTTATTGCCATTTCGCTTTCTCATGCAGTTGTTTAACAATCGCCTGCTGCTCATGCGCGTGATGTTGCTGCTGGTCTTCGTCACCTTCGCAGTGCGGTTAGCCTTTCTGCAAGTGTGGACGGGCAAGGCGTTACGCGACGTATCCACCCGTAACCATCTGCGCTGGGTACGTTTCCCCGCGCCTCGCGGCATGATCCTTGATCGCAAAGGGCGGGTGCTGGCGACCAGCACCGAATCGCGTGCAGTATGGTTAGTGAGCAGCGAGGTACCGCGCAAGGGCTGGGAGTATCTGTACCTCGGGCTGGTGAATGCGGGCATCTTCCCAAATGTGGAAGCCGCAAGTGCGGGACTGGAGGAGACACGTAAGAATCCCAGCTATCAGCCGCAGCGGCTGATGAGCGATCTGGACATCACCCAGATCACACGCATTGAAGAGGAACTGGCATATCTTCCCGGCATTTACCTGAACACCGAACCACTACGTAGCTATCCCGGCGGCGCGTTGGCAGCGCACCTTATTGGCTACCTTAGCGAGATTGACGAGAAGAAGTTGGTAACCATGCGTGCGGATGGTTATCGCGCGGGGGACCGGGTAGGTAAGACCGGCATTGAGGCCGCCTTTGAGGATATCCTGCGCGGGCAGGAGGGTGGCGAACAACTGGAGGTAGACGTCTCTGGGCGCGTGTTGCACCGCTACGAGCGTACGGAACCCCAGGCAGGCGGCAATATCACCCTCACCATCGACCTTGATATACAGCGTGCTGCTGAAGAAGGACTGAAGGGGCTGGAGGGTGCTGTGGTGGTGCTGGATCCGCATACCGGTGACGTGCTGGCGATTGCCAGCACCCCGGCATATGACCTGAACCAGATGTCCACGCGCATTACTACCGATATGATGGAGGAATTCCAACAAAACCACGCCATGGAGAACCGTGCCACCAGCTCTTACCCACCGGGTTCTGTTTTCAAGATCATCACCGCTGCATCAGCGTTGGAGAAAAACGTTATCCCCGCTGACGCCTCCTATTACTGCGACGGCAGTTATTTTGGAATTAAATGTTGGAAGCATGACGGCCATCAGGCTCTCTCACTCACTGGGGCAATCGCCCAGTCCTGCAATGTGGCCTTCATGAAGATCGCCGAACAGACTGGCCCCGAGGGTATGCTTAGCATGGGGCGTCGCTTCGGCCTTGGGCAAAAGGTGGGCATCGGGGACTTCCTGCCCGAGGTAACGGGTAATTTGCCAGATACTGCGCGCAAGAATGCGGGAGTACCCTGGCAACTAGGCGATACGCTCAATATAGGCATCGGACAAGGTCGCCTGCTGGTAACCCCGCTCCAATCCTCGCGCATCATCGCCGCCTTTGCCAATGGCGGTCTGCTGGTCACGCCACGTCTGGTAGGTAGTATCGGCAACGAGCCGCAACGGATGACCAGCGCCTCGACCATTGGTTTAAGTAATAACACTATGGAGCGCATCAACCAGGGGTTACGCGCAGTAGCCAGTGAAGGCACCGCCAAACACCTGGATCAGGCACTGCACATCGCCGCCAAAACCGGCACCGCACAGAACCCCGGCGGAACAGACCATGCCTGGTTCGTCGGCTACGCCCCCTACGAAAAACCGACTATCGCCGTAGCGGTGCTGGTAGTCCACGGCGGCCACGGCGCCGAAAACGCCGCCCCCATCGCCCAGATGGTAATACGGGCGGCTAACGGGGAGAAGATGGATGCTGCGGTGCCGGTGGTATTGCCCGGTCAGTAAATTTTTGTCCCCTGGGAACGCCATCACCTGATTGGCGTTTTGCAGGATGAGGTTAAGCAGGGATTGTGTGCCACCAATTGCCTCGAAGGTAGAAGATACAATGACCACGTGGTGTGCCCCGTGGCTAGAAGCACATGACACTTTGTGGCTGATATCTTCAAAAGGTTAATGAATTAACTTCCTGCTCATCGTTGTTGTCCTATCGCCTCGCCTCAATATGTACCGCAAAGCCCTTGAACCCGCACCGTTCGGCGAATTGGCCTTTGGTTAGCAATAGTTTGCCTACCAGGGGGTTGCCGATGATGTATTTGTCATCTTTGCGACCCAGGATGGTGACGAAGTGGCCGATGGGGCCGATGGGGCCGTAGTTGATGCCGATGATAGCGGGGGTCGGGATGCTGGCGATGTCGGATTGCTGCCACAGCGTCACGGTGCATCATTGCGCACGGGCGTAGCGGATCCGGTACCAGATTTCGGTACCGGAGGAAGAGGTGTAACACGCACGGGCGATCTCTTTCTCTGTCCTGCTGATCCCCAGCGTGTTGAGCACGGTAGCCAGCGATGCCGGGCCGCAGGTGGAGCCAGTGTATTGTAGGCATACCCCATCTCGCCATTTATTGGTATCCAATGCAGGATAGTTCAAGGGTAGCAGCGCTGGCTTGATGAATGGCACCGATACCAGACAAATGGCCAGGCAGAGATAACCCCAACGTGTGGAGCGCAAAAAAAAAGTGGGATCGATTTGGTGGGAACAGGCATGAATCCGAAGAGGAAGCCCCATGCCATCGCCAGTAACTCCATGCCCGGCAGGCTACGAAATTGAATGTACCACAATTGGTCATCGAAAAGGTGCAGGTAATACACTAAGAACGACAGCCCCGGCAGGCAGAGCAGTATCGCTATTGCCAACACCAGACCCCACCACTTCCTTGCCGTAAGACGCGATGAAACCACGCGTCCCAGCGCGAAGAGCAGTACACCTGAAAGGAGCGCAATGGGGAATAGCGGGTTGTAGTACATGCGTTGGCTACCTACTTTGCCGTGCTTTCCATACCGCGACGATAAATCGCGGCAGCGCCATCATCCGCGGCAGGCGTTTTGGTTCTTGCGCCAGGCGGTAGAGCCACTCGATGCCGGTGAGTTGCATCCAGCGGGGGGCGCGTTTCAGGTTGCCGCTGATGACGTCGAAGCTGCCGCCCACTCCGATGAGTACCGGTACCTGCAGTGCGTCGAAATACTGGCGGATGAACAGCTCCTGCCGGGGGATGCCCAGCGCCACGAAGATGACGCGTGCGCCGCTGGCAGCGATTTCTTGCACGATCTGGGGTTCCTCCTCCGCCGAGAAGAAGCCGTTGCGCGTCCCGGCGATCAGCAGGCCGGGGTGGCGCGAGACGAGTTTATCCGCCGCTTGCCGGGCGATATCCTCCGCCGCGCCGAAGAGATAGACGGGGTAGCCTTTAGTGGCCGCCAACGCGCATATCTGCTCTACCAGGTCACAGCCACTCACGCGCTCTGGCATCCGCTGCCCGCATAGCTTCGTCGCCAGCAACACCCCGGCGCCGTCAGCCGTCACCAGGTCGGCACGGCGCACGATGTCGAGGAACTCCGGCGTTTCCACCGCGCGCATGATACCGCTGGCATCCGCTGTGACGATGTGGTGCGGCTTGCCGGATCGGATGAACTCATCAATGCGCTGTATCGCTTCCGCCATGGAAAGAGGATCCACCGGCACCCCCAGCAACTCCACGCGTTCTGTCGCCACCGGCAGATTCTTCATCCGCCGGAATAACACCGCCCCGCTGACAATGCCCGCCGCTGCGAGGACAGTACCAACTATACACCCCGGTCTACTAGACATTTATATATACCTCAATAGATTAGTATTCGCTAATTCCAGCCACAATCCAAAAAACGTAAGTGGACCTCGCCCGCAACCCGATTCAATTTCTGAGCTACTAGGGCTCACTAGCTCAGAAACAGCTACTAACATAGCCTCGGGTGAAGCCCGTGGTAGGCTTTTCGAACACTTAACCATAGGATTTTTAACTACTTCCCCGGGTTTCGCCCGGGGAAGTAGTTAGTAGCTCACTATTTGGTTATTGCCCGTAGTAGCCCGTTCTATATTGATACCTACAACTTGTTTGTATACGATAGTTCTGAAACCTAAAGACCTACAGACCTAAATCTGCAGCCAGAGCATCGTCAAATAATCGCTACATCCCTGTTTGCGCCAGAAGGCTTGCGAGATGGGGTTGTGGTAGGCGGCGTTGAGTTGCACTGTGTGCAGGCCGCGCCCGGCGAACCACTGCATTATTCCCGCCACCAGTTGCTTCCCTACACCATGGCGACGGTTGGCTGCGCTGACGCTGATATCGCTGAGGAAAGCGTAGCGCAGGTTGGCGAAGAA